>JAFVVH010000081.1 GCA_017502285.1 Oscillospiraceae bacterium
GTCCAGACGCTTCTTGGACAGCTTGACCATGCAGTCACGGTCGCTGACCAGCATCACGTAGGTTTCGATCTCGTCACCGACCTTGACCTGCTCCTCCACCTTGACAGTGGGGTCGTCGGAAAACTCGTCAACGGGGATGTAGCCGGGATACTTGATGCCCAGTTCGACCTGGATCTCAGTCGGCGTGATCGCCACGACGGTGCCGGTAACCTTATCCCCCGTATTTAAAGTTTTGATCGACTCCTCCAGCAGCTCCGCAAAGGATTTTTCGATCTCCATGATTTCTTCGCTCATTTTGTCATAGACCTCCTTTATTATCCACTCGGGTGTAGATGCACCCGCAGTGATGCCAACACTGGAAAGACCGCGAAAACAGCTCATATCCAGGTCATCCGCCCGCTCGATCAGTTGGACCACAGGGCACAGTTCCCTGCACAGCTCTGCCAGACGCTTGGTATTGGAGCTTTTCCGGTCTCCAATGACCACCATGGCATCGCTTTGGGCGGCGAGGCTTTGAGCCTCATCCTGTCTTTTCGATGTTGCTCCGCATATTGTATCAAAAAATTTTGCATTTGTACACTCTTTTTTTGCAATTTTTACGCAGTCGTCCCAAATCTTTCTGGTAGACGTGGTCTGAGATACCAGGGTCAGGGGCAATTCCCGCCTGCTCGAATCCTCCGCCAGCCAATTTTCCAGCTCCGCTGCGTTTTCCAAAACCACGGGATGCCTGCACCAGCCGGCAATGGCTACCACCTCTGGGTGGTTGGGCGTGCCAACAATGACAGGCTGACGGCCATCCTCCTCCGCATGGAGCACCAGCTCGTGAATGCGCTTAACGCTGGGGCAGGTAGCATCCAGAATGGAAACGCCTTTTTGCTGCAGTCGCTCATAGACCTCCCGTCCCTCACCGTGAGAGCGGATGATGACGCTGCTTCCCCCAGGCACATCTTCAATACAGTCCACGGACTTGAGCCCCTGCTCGTCCAGGTGGCGCACCACGTCCATGTTATGAACGATAGAGCCCAAAATCACGCAGTCGGTCCCTGCCTGAGCGGTGGCATCGGCCAGTTCCACTGCCCGGCGCACACCGTAACAGAAGCCGGCAGATTTTGCAAGGGTCAGCTTCATTTCTGCTCCTCCCCAAGGGCGCGGATACGCGCCATCAACTCGTTCGCAATGGCATGGTATTCCTCGGAAGTTCCCTTTTTCCCTGCCACCTGCGGATAAAAGGGCTTGCCAATGACTACGGTAGTAGGCCGGAACCAGCGCTTCTTCGCCGGGATGTAAACAGGAACGATAGGCGCGCCGGTACGCACGGCAAACATGGCCGCGCCGGTCTTTGCCTCCACCGTCTCCCCATCTTCCACACGGGTGCCTTCCGGGAACAGGAGCAGCTTGTTGCCCTCTTTTAGGCAACGCAGCGCAGTTTTCACCCCGTTGATGTCAGCCGCGCCCCGGTCAATTCCGAACACCCCTGCCTTGCCAAGGATCCAGCCGATCACAGGCACGACCATGATCTGCTTTTTTGCCATGGCACGCATAGTATGCTTGCGCTTGAAGGCAAACACCACAAAAAACGGGTCGGACGCCTTGGTGTGGTTGGGGCAGATCAGTGCCGCCCCCTCCGGGATATTCTCCCGGCCCACCGCGCGCACCGGATGAACCAGATTAAAAAAGGGCCAGATCACGGCATAAAGCACATGAAAGAAACGATCTGTACTCATGGTCAAACCCTCTCTCTAATGATGTCGAGAATAGCCTGAAGGCTCTGCTCCAGATTCAGCCGGGTGGTATCCAGTAAAACAGCATCCTGCGCCTGACGCAGGGGTGCGATAGGGCGATTGGTATCCTGCTCGTCCCGCTTGATAATGTCCCGAAGCACAGTTTCAAACTGGGTATCCTGCCCCCGCTGCTGCAGTTCCAGATAACGTCGGTGGGCACGAGACTCGGGAGAAGCGGTCAGAAAAATCTTTACCTGCGCCTGCGGTAGCACCACGGTACCAATGTCCCGCCCATCCATAATCACATTATTCTTCCGGGCCAAATCCCGCTGTAGCTCCAGCAGGAAAGCACGCACAGCCGGAATGGCAGACACGGTGGACGCATGCTGGGATATCTCATGCACGCGGATAGCTTCACTCACATCCTCACCATTCAGATACATGTGCTGCAGACCATCTTCCCCATACTCCAGCCGAATATCCAGCTGCTCCAAAGTGGGGACAAGGGCCTGCGCGTCGGCAGGGTCGATCCCCCCGCGCACCGCGCTCAGCGCCACGGTTCGGTAGATGGCACCCGTATCCACATAGAGATAGCCCAGAATGGCCGCCGCTTTTCGGGCAAGGGTGCTCTTTCCCGCCCCGGAAGGGCCGTCAATGGCAACGCTGACGTACTTCATAAACTCACCTTTTTCTGTTAAGTTATTCCACTTTACAATACTTGGCAGCAGACTCTCCTGCCACGTTCCCGGTGGCCCATGCGATCTGCAGGTTAAATCCGCCGGTATAGGCATCCACATCCATTACCTCGCCTGCAAAAAACAAGCCGGTCACCCTCTTGGACGCCATGGTCTTGGGGTCGATCTCCCCCACCTTCACGCCACCGGCGGTAACAATGGCATCGGACAGGGGACGCGGCCCGGTAATATGAATGGTCAGCATCTTCAGCGTTTCCAGCAGTCTGCGCCGCTGACCCTTGGAGATCTCGTGCCCCTTTGCATGACCGGGTATCCCGGTCAGATCCACCATCACCGGCACCATCAGCCTGGGAACGAGACCGCCCAGAATGTTCTGGAAGTCCTGATTAGACCGCTCGGTAAACTCACGCACCAGCCGGGCATCCAGCTTCTGCTCGTCCAGCGCTGGCTCCAGGTCAATGGTAGCGGTGTATTCCTCCCGGTCAAACTCCCGCATACAAGCGCTGGCGCTGAGCACCAGCGGACCGGAAATGCCAAAGTGGGTGAAGAGCATCTCCCCCTGCTCCTGAAAGACCACCTTTTTCTTGCTATTCTTTACCTTCAGCGTCACATTTTTCAGAGACAAGCCCTGCATCTTACTGCAGAAATCTTCCTGTGTTTCCAAGGGAACGAGAGAAGGTCTCGGTTCCACCACAGTGTGGCCCAAAGCAC
>JAFVVH010000082.1 GCA_017502285.1 Oscillospiraceae bacterium
AAGCAGAGAAACTACAACACCAACAAGAACAAGAAGAACGACCCCGACCGTCTGGAAATGAACAAGTACTGCCCCTTCTGCAGAAAGCACACCGTTCATAACGAGACGAAGTAATCAGCACCGCTGATAAGAAAGAAGGGTGTACCAAATGGCTGAAAACGAAAAGAAGACCAAGGTCGGCTTCTTCGGCCGCATCTCCAAGTGGATGCGCGAGCTGAAGAGCGAGCTGAAGAAGGTCCAGTGGCCCAGCAGCAAGCAGACGGTGAACAACACGGTCATCGTGATCGTCTGTGTTGTGATCGTGGGTGCCTTCATCTGGATCTTTGACGCGCTGGCCAGCGGCGTCATCGGCGCCATCCTGGCTCTGTTCAAGGGCTGAGGAGACACATCATGGCTGAAAGTGCAAAATGGTATGTAGTGCATACCTACTCCGGCTATGAAAACACCGTTAAGACCACCATTGAAAAGCACGTGGCGGGCCGCGGCATGCAGGACCTGATCCTTGAGATCAGCATTCCTCTGGAGACCGTGACCGAGATCACCGACAACGGCCCCAAGGAGGTCGAGCGCAAGGTGTTCCCCGGCTATGTGCTGGTCAAGATGGTCATGACGGACGAGACCTGGCACGTCATCCGCAACATTCGCGGTGTTACCGGCTTCCTGGGTGAGGGCAACAAGGCCATCCCCCTGTCTGAGAGCGACATTGCCGCCCTCGGCGTGGAGAAGCGGGAGATCATCGTCAGCTACGCGGTGGGTGACAGTGTCCGTATCACCGACGGCGCTCTGGAATCCTTCCTGGGCACCGTGGAAGAAATCGATCTGGAGCGCGGTAAGGTGCGCGTGGTGGTGTCCATGTTCGGACGCGAGACCCCCGTGGAGCTGGAACTGGACCAGGTCGAAGTCAACGCTTAACATTTCCGCGGCCTAAGGGCCGCACCCAAGTGGGAGGAACGCAAGGACGTTCCGCCATCAAACCACATTTCAATTATGGAGGTGCTCTTTCGTGGCACAGAAAATTACTGGTTACGTAAAACTGCAGATTCCCGCCGGCAAGGCGACTCCGGCCCCCCCTGTTGGCCCCGCTCTGGGTCAGCACGGCATCAACATCGCCGCTTTCACCAAGGAGTTCAACGAGCGTACTAAGAACGACGTGGGCTTGATCATCCCCGTCATCATCACCATGTATGCCGACCGTTCCTTCTCCTTCATCACCAAGACTCCCCCCGCTGCCGTTCTGATCAAGAAGGCCTGCAACCTTGAGACCGCTTCCGGCGTGCCCAACAAGACCAAGGTGGCTACCATCAGCAAGGAAGACGTGCGCAAGATCGCTGAGATCAAGATGCCCGACCTGAACGCCGCCAGCATCGAGTCTGCCATGAGCATGATCGCCGGTACCGCCCGTTCCATGGGCGTCGTCGTGGGCGAGTAAGGAGGGGAATGAACTATGTTTAGAGGCAAGAAGTATCAGGAGAGCGCCAAGCAGATCGACAAGGCCGCTCTGTACGAAGTGAACGAGGCCATGGATCTGGTGGTCAAGACCGCTCCTGCCAAGTTCGATGAGACTGTTGAGCTGCACGTCAAGCTGGGCGTTGACTCCCGTCACGCTGACCAGCAGGTCCGCGGCGCCATCGTCCTGCCCCACGGCACCGGCAAGACCCAGCGCGTGTTGGTGTTCGCCAAGGGTGCCAAGGCTGACGAGGCCAAGGCCGCCGGTGCCGACTATGTCGGCGAGCTGGACATGGTGGACAAGATCCAGAAGGAAAACTGGTTCGAGTTTGACGTTGTCGTGGCCACTCCCGACATGATGGGCGTGGTTGGCCGTCTGGGTAAGGTTCTGGGCCCCAAGGGCCTGATGCCCTCTCCCAAGGCCGGCACCGTTACCATGGATGTGACCAAGGCTGTCAACGAGATCAAGGCCGGTAAGGTCGAGTATCGTCTGGACAAGACCAACATCATCCACTGCCCCATCGGCAAGGTGTCTTTCGGCGCCGAGAAGCTGGCTGACAACTTTAACGCCATTATGGGCGCTATCATCAAGGCCAAGCCCGCCGCTGCCAAGGGCACTTACGTCAAGAGCTGCACCGTGGTTTCCACCATGGGGCCCGGCGTGAAGATCAACGGCGCCAAGCTGGTGTAATTTCACACAAACCGATTCCGGAGGAAGGTGTCCCTTCCTCCGGAATTTTTTGCCTTGACAGAGAAATATGCGAGCCGTATCATGGTGGAAGAAGAGTTGGAAAGGGGGATCTCCTTGATTTCGCCTAAAAGCCTGTGTGCTGACATACAAGTGCCTGATGCGCAAGTAGATTACCGGGAAGCGACTCGTATCGCCCAGTTCCGAGTGAGTGACAAGGCGATATACTTGCCTGCATTTCCTGGGGTTCAGTACCTGCCTTTTGCCGGGTTGACCGCGGTGGTACTGCGCAATGCCAGTCTTTCCACCATCGGCTGCTGTGGGAAAGAACTGCCCGTTTTGAAGCTGACACTGCACTGGAGTGGTGGGGAAAAGGAACTGGTCATCGACCCGCCCAAACACGCGGATACGATTTTGAACCGCATACGTTCCGCATGTCCGCAACTGGATATCAACGACCGAAGATGATGTTAGGAGGCCAACAGCAATGAAAATACTTGCAATCGGGAACAGCTTTTCTCTGGATGCGACCCGCTACCTGCACCAAATCGCCCGGGCAGACGGGGAGGACATGGAGGTGGCAAACCTGTATGTCAGCGGCTGCCCGCTGGAGCGGCACTTTCGCAACATGCTCGCGGATAACCGGGAGTACAATTTGTGCTATAACGGTATGACCACCGGTTTTTACGTATCCATGAAAGAGGCGCTGCTCAACCGCTCCTGGGACGTGGTCACTCTGCAGCAGGCCAGTCGTCTGAGCGTTAAGGCGAACAGCTACTATCCCTATATCAACGAACTTTATGACTATGTGAAAAGATGCGTCCCCAACGCAAAAATTGTCATCCACCAGACCTGGGCCTACGAGCAGGACAGCGCAAAGCTGACCAATGCAGGCTTTGACGACCATCGGGATATGTTCGGTCAGATCGAGAAGGCCTACGCACTGGCCATTGAAAAGGTGGGGGCGGATGGGGTGATCCCCTCCGGCGCCATGTTCCAGTATCTGTTGGCCAACGGCTTTGAGAAGATCCACCGTGACACTTACCACGCCACGAAAGGGGCGGGGCGTTATGCGCTGGGCCTTTTATGGTATCGCCTGCTGACCGGTCAGAGCGTGATGGAAAATTCCTTCTGCGATTTTGACGCGGAGGTCACCCCGGAAGAGAGGAACATTATCAAAAACTATGTAGAAGCGCAAAAGCCACTTTTCGCGTAAAAAAGGACGGCACCGTTGCAGACGGTGCCGTCCTTTTTTTATGGCAAAAAACTGCGGTCAACGCAAAGACTTTTTCAGAAAAAGCATACCCAAAACATCGGAATTGTGGTATGATGTTAGTTGAATTAACATGACATCATGGGCCGGATATAACCATCGGGAAAGGAGCGGTCGAATATGCGCAAAAAAACAGTTCTGGTCACGCTGGCGGCGATGCTGTGCGTACTGCTGAGCGGCTGCCTTCCCTGGTCGGCGGAGAATGCCTATAAACTGCCCCAACCACCTAAGAACTATGAAAATCTGATGCAAGTGGTGGCCCAAAGCAAGCGGGAACTTGCGCAGACCCACTCCACTACGGTAGAGGACGTGCCGCCCTCTGCCGGCGATAATACCTCTACCGTCCAGCTGCTGGATATGGATGATGACGGGATTCAGGAAACTGCAGTGACCTTTTTCCGTGTGGTAGGCGCGGAGCAGCCCATTCGCCTGTATTTCTACAGGTTGCTGGAGAATGACAGCTATCTGGTCAGTAATGTGCTTCAGGGAGAGGGAAGCGGTGTCTATGCCGTGCACTATGCTGATATGGACGGTGCCATAGATCCTATAACGGGAAAGACAACGAAAGAAGTGGTGGTCAGCTGGCAGATGGGCAGCGATGCCAATTATCTGGGCGTCTATGGGCTGGAGGCCAGCCAGGCACAGGCGCTGACTCTGCTCATGACCACCTATGAATCCTATCAGTTGGCCGATTTAGACAGGGACGGTCTGATGGAATTGGCGGTAGGCCGCATCGATCCGGAACTGGGCGGCGAGGTGGAGGTGCATAACTGGGACATCTCCGGGACTGACAAGATGGAGCGGGTGGTATTGAGCAAGGGCATCAGCAGCATCACTGCCATGCGTGCCAACTACCTGACTGATTTTGTGCCGGCGCTGTATGTTTCCGGACAGTTGTCCGATGGCAGCCGGGTCACCGATGTGGTGGCGCTGCGCGGCGGTCTTCTAACGAATCTGTCTCTGGATCCGGAGACAGGAGTGAGCAGGGAGAAAGTCAGTCTCTATCGCGAACTGGCGGCCAGTGATGTAAACAGTGACTACATTCTGGAGGTCGCCCGCCCTTATGAAATAGAGTTATCTTTGGGCGCAACCAAGCCGTGGCTGGTGGACTGGGTGCAGTACACCAGTGGTGGGCGCGCAAGGAATATCTGTACCACCTATCACAATTCTGCGGACGGCTGGTATCTGGTTATTCCGGAGCATTGGCGGGACAAGCTGGTCGTCTACCGCAACGACAGCGTCAGCGGTCAGCGCGCTGTGATCTTTGCCCGCTGGCAGGGAGAGGATAAGGAGCCGCTGCCGTTTTTGAGCATCTATAAGTTGACCGGAGCCAGCCGCAGCCTGCGGGCTACCAGCGGAAACCGGTTCATTCTGGCAGAGGATAGCAGTACTATTTATGCTGCTACATTCTATAACACATGGGATTGCGGTCTGGATCAGAACAGCCTGTTGGAAAATTTCCGGCTGATGGTCAGGGACTGGTCCGGTGACTGAGTCGGATGGGAGGAGAAGAACAACATGAAAAAAGTGCTTGTTCTGGAAGATGAAGAGAATATCCGCAGCTTCGTTGTCATCAATCTGAAGCGGGCGGGCTATGAGACTATCGAGGCTGCCACCGGAGAGGAGGCGCTGAACCAGCTGAAAAACAATCCCGGGATCAAGGTTGCGCTGCTGGACGTGATGTTGCCTGATATTGACGGATTTGAAGTGTGCCGACGCATCCGGGTGACCAACAATAAAATCGGAATCATTATGCTCACCGCGCGGACGCAGGAAATGGATAAAGTCACGGGCCTGATGACCGGAGCGGATGACTATGTGACCAAGCCCTTCTCTCCTGCGGAACTGACTGCCCGGGTGGATGCTCTGTTCCGCCGCACCGGAAACGAGCCCGCGCTGGAGCCGGGGGAGCTGTATCAGCCGCCCTTCCTGCTCAATACCCGTAACCGCACCTTGGAGAAGAACGGCCAGCGGGTCAAGCTGACCCAGGTGGAATACAGCATCGTCAAGCTGTTCATGGAAAACTCGGGCAAGGCCATGTCCCGAGAGGAGATTTTGGATGCGGTTTGGGGCAAAGACTATTTTGGTGAACTGAAGATCGTAGACGTGAATATCCGCCGCCTGCGCATTAAGATCGAGGATGACGCCCAGAACCCCGCCTTTATCACAACGGTTTGGGGATATGGGTATAAATGGGGCGTATAGTAAAACCAAACCGAAGCCCAACGTAGTGGGTTCGGTTTGGAGAGAACGAGCAACGCAATGATTGAGCTTTCGCCTTCAGGTGAAAGCGAATGATATGGAGTTTGCGAGGACGAAGGAGGGGAGACTATGGCCGGAAAACAGAAAAAGCAGGACAGCGCTCGCATACGCGGCATCCGTCAGCGCTGGATCGCCAACAGTGTCAGCGTGGTGCTGTTTATGGTGGTTCTGGCCGTGGTCGCGTTCTCGCTGGCAATGGCCGGATACTATTACGACGCCATGGAGGAGGGGCTGAAAGCCCGCGCGGGCAGTGCGGCATCCTTCTTCCGCAACTATACGGAAACGGAATATCGCAGAACAGCAAAGAACTACGTGGACAACTTCAGCGAAAAGAGCAAGCTGGAGCTGCAGTTCATCGAGCCGGACGGAGCAATCCTGTACTCCAGCTACGGCCTGACCACCGGAACAATGCCCGGCACGCCGGACATTGATCAGGCCTTTGAAAACGCTGTCATGACCCCATGGCGGGGGAAGGACCCGGCTACGAACGAACGTATCATGGCCGCCACTGCCCCGGTCATCTATCAGGGCAATCTGGTGGGTGCGGTACGCGTAGTCACCTCCATGATGGAGGTAGACCGCCAGTTGTTGCTGGCAACGGGGATGGTGGCCCTGATCGGCATCGCTCTGCTGGCCATGCTGTATATTTCCAACCTGTTCTTCGTGCGTTCCATTATCGATCCGCTGGCCGGTATTATCCAGACCACCCGCCGCATTGCAGACGGAAGCTACGGCATTCAGCTGGAAAAGACCTACGACGACGAGATCGGAGAACTGACCGATGCCATCAATGATATGTCCCTGAAGATCCGGCAGGCGGAGAAGGTGCAGACGGAATTTATCTCATCCGTCTCTCACGAACTGCGCACCCCCCTTACGGCCATCAACGGCTGGGCAGAGACCATTATGAACGGAGAACTGCAGGAGCCTGAGGCTGTGAAGAAGGGCATGGGTATTATCGTCAGCGAGGCCCGCCGCCTGACCAACATGGTGGAGGAGCTGTTGGAGTTTTCACGCATTTCCGATGGCCGCTTCACCCTGTCTGTAGAGCCGCTGGACCTGAAGGCAGAACTGGAGGACGCGGTATATACCTATCGGGAGTTCTTCCGTCGGGATGGTATCGTCCTAAATTACAGTGACTGCCCGGAGGAGGAGATGGACATCATCGGCGACCCGGAGCGGCTGCGACAGGTATTTTGTAATTTGCTGGACAATGCCGCCAAGCACGGCGGAGCGGGCAAACGCATCGACGTTGCTATCCGGCAGGAGGAACAGACCGCCATCGTTACCATCCGGGACTACGGCCCCGGCATCCCGGAAGAAGAACTGCCCTTCGTCAAAAACAAATTCTATAAGGGAAGTTCCAAGGCCCGCGGCAGCGGCATCGGCCTTGCCGTATGTCAGGAGATCATCGACCGACACGAGGGCGAGCTGGAGCTGAACAATGCCGAAGGTGGCGGCTGTGTGGCGGAGATTCGAATTCCGATTGGAACATAAGTTCTAAAAATACTTGCAATCCGGCCTGAGTGCTGGTAAAATATCTTTATATCGAAGGTGTGCGATTGCACCGAAGGAGTACCCATGAGCAAGGAACAAAACAAGCCCTGCTGTCCCGGTGGTTTCAAGACCACGTGCGGAGGGCAGGCGCTGATCGAAGGAATCATGATGCGCGGCCCGAAGAAGCAGGCTGCGGTGGTCCGCCGTCCCGACGGCGAACTGGAGGTCCGCGAGGAAGAACTGAAATTTATCAAGGACCGCTATCCCATTCTGGGCGTGCCCCTGATCCGCGGCACAGTCAATTTTGTGGATGCAATGGTCAACGGAGTCAAGGCGCTGATGTGGTCGGCGGAATTTTTCCCGGAGGATGGGGAGGAGTCTGCAGAACCATCCAAATTTGAGGTCTGGTTGGAGAGCAAATTGGGCAGTGAAAAGCTCAGTTCCCTTATCATCACCCTTGCGGTGGTGCTGGGCATCGGCCTGTCCATCGTGCTGTTTTTCCTGCTGCCCACCCTGCTGGGCGGACTGGTGGCACTGGTCACCCCGTCCATGGTGGTGCGCAATGTGGCAGAAAGTCTGTTGAAGATCGTCATCTTTCTGCTCTATCTGGGCCTGTGCTCCCGGACTAAGGATATTCGCCGGGTGTTCCAATACCACGGCGCGGAGCACAAGACCATCTTCTGCTACGAGGCGGGTCTGCCCCTGACGGTGGAAAACGTGCGCAAGCAGCCCCGGCATCATCCCCGCTGCGGTACAAGCTTCCTGTTCGTAGTCATAATCGTGTCCATTCTGGTGTCCACGGTGGTTTTTGCCATCTGGCCCATCCATAATGCGTTGCTGCGTTTCCTGGCCCATCTGGTGATGCTGCCCCTGATCGTGGGTGTCAGCTACGAGTTCAACCGCTGGTGCGGCCGCAATGACAATGCCCTGACCCGGGTGCTCACCGCCCCCGGCCTGTGGATGCAGAACTTTACCACCTTTGAGCCCGATGACTCCATGATCGAGGTGGGCATCAAAGCGCTGGAGTTGGTCTTGCCTGAAGAAAAGGGCGAAGATCAGTGGTGAGCGTTTGAGCCGTTGTGAGCAGCACGGATGGACTGGAGCGAGGAATACAAACCAAGCAGACATTGTTTGCTGTTTGTGTTCCGAGTCGGAGGGAAACCGTGCGTCGCGAACAGGCGAAACGTGACAAGGAAAGCGCAATTTTGATTATATGCAATAGAGGTGTATCCCTATGGCAACAACTTACAATAATTTGTATCTGGATACCCGCAACCGCCTGCGCAGAGCGGGTGTTACTCAGGCCCAGACCGAGGCCCGGGAACTGGTATGCTATGCTGCGGATAAGACCAAGGAGCAGCTCTACCGAGACATGTCTCTGTACGCGTCCAGCGATCTGGAGCGGCGGGTGGAGGAATTGGTCCAGCGCCGTCTTGCCGGTGAGCCGGTGGCCTACATTGTGGGTGAGTGGGAATTCTACGGCCTGCCGCTGGACATCTCCCGGGATGTGCTCATTCCCCGTGCCGACACCGAGGTGCTGGCCGCACGTGCCATCGAAAAGGCGCAGGCTGCCGGAGAAGGTGGCCGGGTGCTGGACCTGTGCGCGGGCAGCGGCTGCGTGGGACTGGCCATCGCCGCCAACGCACCCAACTGCCGGGTGGTGCTGGCTGACCTGTCCGAAGGGGCGCTGCGTCTGTGCAAGCAGAACGTACGTCGCAACGGGCTCAATGCCCGGGTCACCTGCATCAGTGCCAACGCGCTGGAGGCCCCGTCTTCCATGCTGTGGGACTTTGACGTGATCACCTGCAACCCGCCCTACATACCCACCGGTGACATTGAAGGGCTGGACATCTCCGTAAAGGAGTACGAGCCCCTTATGGCACTGGACGGCGGAGTGGACGGCCTTGACTTCTACCGCTTTATTGCCTCCAAATGGAAATCCGCCATCCGTCTGGGCGGTAGCCTTGTGTTCGAGGTGGGCATCGATCAGGCGGAGGCGGTGGCTCAGATCATGGCGGACAACGGTTTTGAGAATATCGTTACCACCGAGGATACCGGCGGTATCCTGCGCGTGGTGGAAGGCACTATCAACAACTGAAAGTCCTATTTAACGGACTTGTGAACTGAGATAATGGGACTGTGAATAAGAGAAAGACCGGCGATGTGCCGGCCTGAAAGGATGAAGAATATGGCAACCAAAAAGCCTATGGTAGAAAGCGCATCTCCCGCTTCCGATAAGAAAAAGGCCCTTGAGACCGCCATGGCCCAGATCGAGCGGACCTACGGCAAGGGCTCTATCATGCGTCTGGGCGAAAATGTGGACGTGATGGTAGAGGCCGTGCCTACCGGTTCTCTGTCTCTGGACCTGTCTCTGGGCATCGGCGGCCTGCCCAAGGGCCGGATCATCGAGATCTACGGGCCTGAGTCTTCCGGTAAGACCACGCTGGCCCTGCACGTGGTGGCTGAGGCACAGAAGCTGGGCGGCGAGGTGGCCTTCATCGACGCGGAGCATGCGCTGGATCCCACCTATGCCCGTGCGCTGGGTGTGGATATCGATTCCATGCTGATCGCTCAGCCAGATACCGGTGAGCAGGGTCTGGAGATCTGCGAGGCGCTGGTGCGCTCCGGTGCCATTGACGTGGTGGTGGTGGACTCCGTAGCCGCCCTGACCCCCCGGGCTGAGATCGAGGGCGACATGGGCGACAGCCATGTGGGTCTGCTGGCCCGCCTGATGAGTCAGGCCCTGCGCAAGCTGGCCGGCTCCATTGCCAAGACCAACTGTATCGTGATCTTCATCAACCAGCTGCGTGAAAAAGTGGGTGTCATGTACGGAAACCCCGAAGTGACCACCGGTGGCCGGGCGCTGAAGTTCTATTCCTCCGTGCGCATCGACGTGCGCCGGATGGAGGCGCTGAAGAACGGCTCTGAGATCATTGGCAACCGTACCCGCGCCAAAATTGTCAAGAACAAGGTGGCGCCCCCCTTCCGTGAGGCGGAGTTCGACATCATGTACGGCGAAGGCATTTCCAAGATCGGCGAGTTGCTGGACATCGGCGTCAAGCTGGATCTGGTGCAGAAGTCCGGCTCCTGGTTCGCCATGGGCGAAATGCGCCTGGGCCAGGGCAGGGATGCCGCCAAGGAATTTTTGAAGGAAAACCCCGACATTGCCGAAGAGCTGGAGGCCAAGATCCGGGCCAATGCCTACAAACTCATGAGTAAGCAGTCTCAGGCCGCCGCCCGCGCCGCGGGCCGTGCTGTGGACGTGTCGGCAGAGGATTTCGAGGATAAGGACAACTGACCATGCGCATCGAGGAGCTGAAACCATCCAAACGGGTACAGGGCCGCTGGCTTGTGGTGCTGGAGGATGGAAGCATTCTGCGCGTGGGGGAGGGCGAGGTCATTGACTTCGCCCTCTATGCCGGTAAAGAACTGACGGATGAGGAAGGGAAAGCTCTTGCCGACTCTGCCCGGCGCACCGGTTTGAAGGAAAAGGCACTGGACCTGCTGACCCGCAAGCCCATGTCCCGCAAAGAGCTGGAACGCAAGCTGGGGGAGTGGGAAGCGGGGGAGGAGGAGACCGCCGCCATCTGTGTGCGGATGGAGGAACTGGGCTTTCTCAACGACGCCGCCTACGCGGTGCAGGTGGTGCGCCATTACAGTACTAAGGGCTGCGGTGAGCATAAGCTGCGGGACGAGCTGTACCGCCGTGGTGTGCCACGTGACCTGTGGGAGGACGCGCTGGTCCAGGCCACCGACCCTGCCGAGGCCATTGATGCTTTCGTACAAAAGAAGCTGGCTGGGAAAGTGCCGGACCGCAAGGAACTGAAAAAGGTGTCCGATGCGCTGATGCGCCGGGGCTACGGCTGGGAGGACATCTCCGCCGCCCTGCGCCGCTTTGGTGCGGATGAAGAGGATTAAATCCTGAATTGGAGCGATTCTATGTCTTTTAAAGTAGCGTTCATCTCCCTTGGCTGTGCCAAGAATCTGGTGAACACCGAGCAGATGATGGCCCTGTGCCGCGATGCGGGCTTTGCCGTTACCGGCGAGCCGGAGGGGGCCGACGTGGCTGTACTGAACACCTGCGGCTTCATCGACGCGGCCAAAAGTGAGGCCATCCAGAACATTCTGGAACTGGGCCAGCTCAAAGAGCAGGGGAAACTGAAAAAGCTGCTGGTGGCGGGCTGTTTGTCCCAGCGGTATCCGGAGGAGATTCTGGCTGAACTGCCCGAGGTGGACGGTATTCTTGGCACCGGCAGCTACACCGACGTGGTCCACGCGGTACACACCGTCATGGAAGGGGACCAGCCCACCTTCTTTGGTGACATTCACAACACCATCGAGGACGGCGGGCGCATGGTGACCACCCCGCCCTACACCGCCTACCTAAAAATTGCCGAGGGCTGCAGCAACGGCTGTGCTTTCTGTATTATCCCCAAGCTGCGCGGCCGCTACCGCAGCCGATCCATGGACGCTGTGCTGGCGGAGGCCAAAGGGCTGGCAGCTGCCGGGGTAAAAGAGCTGATCGTCATTGCGCAGGACATTACCCGGTACGGCTTGGATAAAAAGGACGGCACCACACTGGCCGGACTGCTGACCGAACTGTGCAAGCTGCCCTTCCGCTGGATCCGGTTGCACTACCTGTATCCTGAGGCGGTGACAGATGAACTGATTGAGGTGATCGCATCTCAGCCCAAGATCCTGCACTATCTGGACATTCCAATCCAGCACTGCAACGACCGGGTACTCAAAGCCATGAACCGCCGCAGCACCAAGGAGCAGATCACCACCCTGTTTGACAAGCTGCGTGCCGCCATGCCCGATGTGGTCATCCGTACATCCATCATCTGCGGTTTCCCCGGCGAGACGCAGGAGGAGTTTGAGGAACTGAGCGAATTCCTGAAGGAGCAGCGCCTTCAGCGTGCGGGTGTGTTCCAGTTCTCCAGTCAGGAGGGAACGAAGGCCGCAACCATGGACAATCAAGTGGACGAGGACGTGGCCGCCCGCCGGGTGGAACTGCTGGTGGAGCTGCAGTCACGGGTCATGGACGAGTACAACGAGGAACGTCTGGGCACTGTGATGGAGGTGCTGTGTGAGGGCTTTGACAGTCAGATGGGCTGTTGTGTGGGACGTACCTATGCCGACTCGGTGGACATCGACGGCCGCGTGTACTTTACTGCGGCGGGGCACATCCCCGCAGGCGAATTTGTCAACGTGTGCATTAACGGGATCGAGGATGGCGACCTGACCGGTGAGATAGAAGATTAAGGAGAGAAAGACAATGAATACTGCAAACAAACTGACCATGCTCCGGGTATTTATGATCCCGGCCTTCCTGCTGGTGCTCTATCTGGGCATCCCCTTTGCTACCTACATTGCCTTGGCTATCTTTATCATAGCCAGCCTCACCGATTGGCTGGACGGCTACATTGCACGCAACTGCAATCAGACCACCGACTTCGGTAAGTTCATGGACCCGCTGGCTGACAAGTGTCTGGTCATCGCAGCCATGCTGTGGTTTGTAGAGATCGGCCAGATGCCGGCTTGGGCCCTGTTGATCGTTGTGGTGCGTGAGTTTGCCGTCAGCGGCATCCGCATGCAGGCGGCCAATCTGGGCCGGGTCATTGCCGCTGGCTGGTCCGGCAAGGTCAAGACCGCGTCCACTATGGTGTGCATCTGCCTGATGCTGCTGCCCATCCCCCAGGTAGTCAACACCGTGTGCGTGGCCGTGATTGTGGCAACCACCCTCTATTCCGGTGCGGAGTATCTGATTCAGAACAAAGATGTGTTTTCCAACATGAAGTAAGAATATGATATAAAAAAGACCGGGCATCCGTTGGATGCCCGGTCTTTTGAGCTTTATTCGGATTACTTGGCCAGAGCGGCAGTATCCAGAGCGATCATCAGTTCTTCATTGGTGGGAATGACCAGCGTACGAACGGTGGCACCCTCGGCGGAGATGTCGATCTCCTCGCCGCGGATCTTGTTCTTCTCAGCATCGATCTTGATGCCCATGAACTCCAGACCAGCGGTGATGTTGGCGCGGTTGCCGCCGCCGTTCTCACCCACACCGGCGGTGAAGATGACGGCATCCACACCGCCCATGGCGGCAGCGTAAGAGCCGATGAGCTTCTTCACACCGTACTCAAAGACCTCGACAGCCAGAGCGGCACGCTGGTTGCCTTCCTTGCCGGCAGCCTCCAGATCACGGAAGTCAGAGGATACACCGGACACACCCAGCACACCGGACTTCTTGTTCATCACGTTCAGCATTTCCTTGATGTCCATGCCGTACTTGTTCATCAGGTACTCCATGATACCGGCGTCGATGTCGCCGCAGCGGGTGCCCATGGGCAGACCAGCCAGAGGAGTGAAGCCCATGGAGGTGTCCACGCTCTTGCCGCAGTCCACGGCGGTGACGGAGGATCCGTTGCCCAGATGGCAGGAGATCAGCTTCAGCTGCTCGATGGGCTTGCCCAGCATGGCGGCGGCGCGCTGAGCCACGTACTTGTGGCTGGTGCCGTGGAAGCCGTAGCGGCGGACCTTGTCGTTCTCGTAGTACTCGTAGGGCAGGGCATAGGTGTAGGCCACGGGGGGCATGGTCTGATGGAACGCGGTGTCGAACACGGCGACCATGGGCGTGGTGGGCATGACCTTCTGGCAGGCCTGAATGCCCATCAGGTTGGCGGGGTTGTGGAGGGGACCCAGGGGGATGCAGGCGCGGATAGCGTCCTTAACTTCGGGAGTGATAATGCAGGAAGCGGTGAAGCGGATGCCGCCGTGGAGAACGCGGTGGCCAACGGCGTTGATGTC
>JAFVVH010000083.1 GCA_017502285.1 Oscillospiraceae bacterium
ATGATCCTCGACGAAACACCGACGGGCTTCTTTTTCGTTGTTTTGTTTCTGTCCGCCGGATTTTTCCCAGCTCCTGTTGCAATCACGTAGTCGCTGCAGCGATAATGATTGTTGATCAGATATTGATCGCCCTGCTTCTGTATGCTCTTGACTTCGCAGCCGAAGACCACTTGAACGCCCTTGGATTGTGCAGTATGGAGCAGATAGTTATCAAAAATATCCCGTGACAGTCCAATCGAATAGTCAAATGAATGCTCGTCCTCTACAAACCGTTTTTTGTAGACTTCGCGGTCGGTAGTGCAAATATTATGCAGCAGCTTTTTTCCGCCCAAAGCCAGCAGCTCGTGCGCATGAATATTCAGTTCGGTCAGAACCTTGATGCAGTGTCCCGTCAGACCGTCTCCGCATACGATGTTATCCAGTTCTTTTTCTCGTTCAACAATCATGCATTTCTTTCCGTAATCCGCCAAAGAAATCGCGCACGCCATTCCTGCAGGACCGCAGCCCACAATGATAACGTCATAAGTCAGGTCATCCATCCATATCTCTCTTTCCTAAACGAGTATGCCACGTTTCTCAAATTGATCTATGCATCTGCTTTTGTGCATTACAGTATTATTTCCGCGGGGAATTGGTTTGCTCCCGCATATCAAGGAATCATTCTTTGGATAACAGAACTACGGATTCATCTGCAATCCGTTTAGGCGGGAAAAGTTCAATGCCGACAACACCGTATTGCTTCTGTTCTTCCGCAGAATAATACTGCTCCATATCTGAGGGGTGTGCTGTATCAATATCTTCCGCAGTATATCCGCATTGCAAAAGCGGCAAGGTTTTATACAGTTCTGCAAAACTGTCAAAACGATGCAGTTTCTTAACAGTTGCCCTCATCTTCTCACCGTTGGAAGTGTTGGTAAAAGCAATAACATCTCCCTCTTTGATTCTCTGGCGCTTTTCATCAAACAAACGAAGTTCTATCGTTTTTTGACCAGTCTTAATTTTCTCAAAAGGTGAGGGATTGAGATGCATTGAATGAACAGTGTTTTCCCTACCTAAACAAACAACGGATTCCACATGGGCACATCTCGGGAACAGGTCAAACGCCAGCGCATTCTGCAAGGCAAAGCCCTTCTCCTTCAGCAGTGCCACATCCCGTGCCAGCGTTGCGGGATCACAGGAGACGTAGACCAGTCTTCTGGGGGCGAAGCGGGCGATGGCTTCGATGGCATCGGCGTTGAGGCCTTTCCGGGGCGGGTCCACCACCACCACGTCGGCCTTGACGCCCTGCTTTTCCAGCTCCAGCGCGGCGGCTCCCGCGTCGGCGCAGAGAAATTCGGCATTTTCGATGCCGTTGCGCTTGGCGTTGTCCCTTGCGTCCTCCACGGCCTGGGGGATGACCTCGATGCCGATGACCTTACCCGCTGCCCGGGACATGGCCAGAGTGATGGTGCCCACGCCGCAGTAGAGGTCGAGGACAGTGTCGTCCTTGGTGATGCCTGCGGCGGTGATGGCGGCGTTGTAGAGCCGCTCGGTCTGGTCGTGGTTGATCTGGTAGAAGGAGCGGGGGGAGAGGCGGAAGGTCAGGCCGCAGAGAGTGTCCTCGATCCAGCCGTTTCCGTAGAGGGTGATAAATTCGTCGCCGAGGATGGCGTTGCCCGGGCGGGTATTGACGCCCAGCACCAGAGTGGTGAAGCCGGGGACGGTCTTTAGACGCTGGATCAGCTCCTCGACGCGGCTGAGCTTCCGGCCGTTTGCCACCAGACACACCAGCACCTGACCGGAGACGGCACCCCGGCGGACATAGATGTGGCGGATGAGCCCTTTGTGGGTCGTCTCGTCGTAGACGCTGATGCGGTACTGGTTCATCCAGTCGATGACCAGCGCCTTGACCCGGTCTGCTTCGGGGGGCAGGATCAGGCAGCGGTCGTTTTCGATGACCTGATGGGTGCCCGCCCGGAAAAAGCCCGCGTAGGCGCGGTTTTTCTGGACGGCCACGGGGTACTGGGCCTTGTTGCGGTAGCAGGTGGTGTCAGGGGCGGGGTGCATGGGGATGGCATCCAGATTTTCGCCCGCCATGCGGTTCAGGCAGGTGCGGACCCGCTCCATTTTCAGCCGGGATTCTTCGGTGTAGTCCATATGGTGGAAATCGCAGCCGCCGCAGAGCTTCGCCACGGGGCAGGCCCGGTTGATGCGGTGGGGGGATTTCTCCAGAATTTTCACGATTTTGCCCGCGGCCCATGTCTTGCCCACTTTTTCAATGCGGATCTCGCAGATCTCGCCGGCAATGGCGTTGGGCACGAAGACGGCGCAGCCTTCGATCTTGGCAACGCCTTGACCCTCGGAGGTGTAGTCCACGATGGTTGCGGTGTAGATTTGATTTTTGATCAGCATTTGGTGTCCTCCAAGGGGTGCTCCATGGTGATGCTTCTGGGCCGCATGCCCATTTTTTCGTAAAAGCGCAGGGCGCTGTCGTTGCCCTGCCAGACATTCAGGGTCACAAAGGCGCAGCCCTTGTCCTGCGCATAGCCGCAGACATAGCGGTAGAGGGCTGTGGCGACGCCCTGCCCCCGGGCGCTTTCGTCCACGCACAGGTCGTCGATGTACAGCTCGTCACGGGCCACGCTGCAGCGGCTGGCCCGATAAGTGGGCAGCATGCAGAAGCAGTAGCCAAGGCAGTTTTCGTCCTCCATTGCCACAAAAACGGGCCGGTATTCCAGAAGCTCGGCAAGCTCCGATTCGTTGTATTTCAGCGTCCCGGCGGGGAAAATATCCGGGCGGATTTGATGGTGGATGTCGCCGACCTGATGCAGCAGCCGGATCAAAGCGGGGATATCAGCCGCAGTGGCTTCGCGGATCACCATGGGATCATCTCCTTATCTATGATAAACCCCATCATACCACAAAATCCGCCGT
>JAFVVH010000012.1 GCA_017502285.1 Oscillospiraceae bacterium
CCCGGTGGGCGAATTCCGGGGCATAGGGTACGCTCTCGTCGTCCGGGCCGAACAGGCCCATGGCATCCGCATCTCCGGTAACGGGGGCCATGAGGAAGCTCACCTCGTCAATGAGGTCGGCGTGGGCAAAGCCCAATGCGGTGATGCCGCCCCCCTCCAGCAGAAGGGACTTGATACCGAACAGGGCGGTCAGCTTGGACATGGCAAGGGGCAGGTCTACAGTGTCCGCTCCGGCGAAGATGTAGGAGATGCCTTTTTCCTGCAGGAAGCCCAAATAGGCATCGGACACCGTTTGACACAGCACCTCGATAACGTGGGCGTTGTCATAGCCGGGATCCTCGTCGGTGATGTGGTCAGAAAGCCAGTTCAGCTTGCCCTTGGGGTCCAGCGCCACGGCATAAAAGGTGGCATTGGAGTTGGCAACGTGATCCTCCCGGGGGAAGTTCTGACCCTCCCAAGCACTCAAGTCGGGCAGAGCATCCCCGGTAAAGCTCTCCTGCATGGTCACGCGCCCGCACAGGAAAGCGTCTGTTTTGAACTGCCGGTGGCACTGATAATAGAACTCATTGACAGGCTGGACGGACTCCAGATCCAGAAAGGAACCGTTGATCTTGCCGTCCATGGTGGTGGTCATGTGATAGATGATATAGGGTCGTTCCATAGTCAACCTCCCGATTGATCCAGATGTCGGATGAGAAACTGGGCACACAGGCCGGTAAACAGACCGGCGCACAGGCCGGCCAGCAAAAGGTGGGGCAGGTAAAACACCACCACGGTGGTGCGCAGCACCAGCATGGCGGCGGCCAGCTGGCCCAGATTGTGACAGGCACCGCCGATACAGCTGCACACCCAGATCTGGTCTTTGGTCAGTACAAGGCGAAGAAAGAGCATGGCCACATAGCACAACAGACCGCCGGACAGGCTGTAAAGGAAGGTCATCATCTGTCCGGAGAACACGCTGCCCAGAAAAACCCGGGAAACGAGGATCATCAGGGTGTCTGCCGGGCCAAGGAGAAACATGGAATACACAGTGACGATATTGGCAAGGCCCAGCTTGATGCCCGGAATGGGGATGGGGTTTGGGATCTGAGCCTCCGCCATGAAGATGGTCAGGGCAATGGCAGTGAGCAGCGCCATGCGAGTGACCCGGCGGGTCGGTTTTTTATCCTGCGGTTGCATCAACGTTCTGATCACCACCCTTGATTTCGATCACCAGCCCGTGGGGCAGGCACACGATGGGAGTGCCCGCGGCGTCCACCCAGCCTTGATCGACGCACACCTGATCGGGGCAGTCGGCATAGGCCACGCAGATGCGACCGCTGTGCACCACAATGGAGTTTTTGCCGCCGTTGGGGGCATCGATGGTGAGTTGTGTGGGCTCACCCAGCGGGAGAGTGTGCAGCAGGGTGCCGTCCTGTCGGACCTCTGCCACGGTGCCGGGCTCCACGAAAATAGGGATGAGCGCCATGGCCACAAGGCACATGACGGCGGTCATGGCCACCATAAGGATCCAGAAACGAGAGTTTTTCATGTGGGTTCCTCCGTTGATTGCCCGGCAAGGGGCAGGTGTTTCTGTTTCTATAAGGGTATCATAGCACATTACGGGGCGATTGTCATGTGGAAGCGTGCCTATGTGTTGATTTTTACCGGTATATCGTGTAAACTACATAGTGGAATTTTAGGCGGAAAGGGGCATCCTTATGGGGTTTTCGTTTGAGCAATACAAGGCCAGCGCCGATTTTATTCGCGTGCGGCTGGGTGATTTTGTGCCCGAGGTGGCCATGATCCTTGGCTCCGGACTGGGCTATCTGGGGGACGAGGTGGAAGATGCCGTTGTTATCCCCTATGGGGATATCCCCCACTTTAAGGCCTCCACCGCCCCCGGCCATAAGGGACAGTTTGTCTTTGGCTTGCTGGAGGGCAAAAAGGTGGCGGTGATGCAGGGGCGCATGCACCATTACGAGGGCTACTCCTATGAGGAGGTGGCCTACGCGGTGCGGGTGCTGAGACTGCTGGGATGTACGACCCTGATCGTGACCAACGCGGCCGGTTGTGTACGCACCGACTGGCAGGCCGGTGACCTGATGCTTATTACCGACCATATCAAAATGTTTTCCGAGTCTCCTCTGCGGGGGGAGAATATCCCGGAATTTGGAGTGCGTTTTCCCGATGCCAGCCACCTGTATACCGTTCGGTTGCAGGAACTGGCCAGAAAGACGGCGGGCGAGCTAAACATTCCCCTGCGGGAAGGCGTGTATTTCTATTGCTACGGACCCCAGTATGAGACTCCGGCGGAAATTCGTGCCGCCCGGGTGCTGGGCGGGGACGCAGTGGGCATGTCCACCGCTCCGGAGGTCATCGTGGCCGGGCACTGCGGCATGGAGGTGCTGGGCTTTACCCTGCTGTCCAACATGGCGGCGGGCATTCTGGACCAGCCTCTGAGCGAGCAGGAGGTGCTGGATGCCGGAGTAGCCGCCCGGGAAAAGTTCTCCACTCTGGTAAGAGCCTGCCTGAACAAGCTGTGAGGAGGTGGGGACTGTGCTGACCATCTTTAACCGGCGGGAACTGCTGACCACCTGTTCTATGGAGGAGCAGAACCGCGTGAGGGACATTCTGGCGAAAAACCATATTGACTACCGGATCAAAACGGTCAACCCGTCCGCCCGCACTACCTTTGCAAGCAGTGGCCGCTCGCGTACCGGCAGTTTTGGGGTGGATATGGATTGCGCCTATCAGTATTATATCTACGTTCATAAAAACGACTATGCCCGGGCACAGTCGCTGATTTGAGATTGGGAGGAAGCCTATGTCCACTCTCTTTTCCAACATTACCATCCTGACCATGGACGCAAGCCGCACCCCACTGAAGGGTGCATTTGTAGCCGTGGAGGGGGAGAAGATCTCCTATGTGGGGCAAAGCCGTCCGGAGGGCGAATTTGACCGGGTCATTGACGGCACGGGCAAGGTGCTCATGCCCGGCTTTGTCAACGCGCACACCCACCTGCCCATGACTCTCATGCGGGGCTACGGCGGGGGACACGACCTGCAAAGCTGGCTCCACGACTATATTTTCCCTGCCGAGGCCAAGCTGGACGACCGGGCGGTGGCGGCGGGTACAGATCTGGGCCTTGCGGAGATGATCGCCACCGGTGTGACCTGTGTGGCTGACATGTATATGCATACCCCGGTCATTGCCCGGCAAATCGTCAAGGCGGGCCTTTCCGCCAACCTGTCCTGCGGCGGTGTGTATTTTGGTGTCCCGGAGGATTTTTCCGAGGATACGTGCAACGACTGCCGCAATCAGCGGGTGCTGACAGAGCAGTGGCACAACCATAACTGCGGTCAGATCCGGGTGGATGCCTCCATCCATGCCGAGTACACCTCCAACGCTCCTTTGTGGAGGTGGATGGCGGACTATGCAAAAGAACATGGCCTGCGGATGCACGTGCACGCTTCGGAGACCGTGTCCGAGCACCAGGGGAGCATCACCCGCAACGGCAGCACCCCCATTCGGATACTGAATCAGTACGGAGTGTGGGACAACGGCGGCATCGCCGCCCACTGCGTGTATACCACGGCGGAGGACTGGACGCTGATGAAGGAAAAGGATGTGTCCTGCGTCCATAACCCGTGGTCCAACCTGAAGCTGGGCTCCGGCATCGCGCCCGTTCCGGCCATGAAAAAGGCCGGGGTCAATGTGGCGCTGGGCAGTGACGGTATGTCCTCCCACAACGCCGCGGACCTGTTTTCCGACATGAAGCTGGCCGCGTGTCTGCCCTGCGGTGTGGGCAGAGATCCTGTGGCCATGGGCGCGTGGGACGCGCTGGAGCTGGCCACGGTGAACGGGGCCAGGGCACTGGGCCGCACGGACACCAGAATGGTGGCACCCGGATATCTGGCAGACCTGATCATGGTGGACTTTTCCGCCCCCAACCTGACCCCCTGCCACGACCCGGCGGAAAACCTTGTCTTTTCTGCCCGTCCGTCCAACGTGGTGATGAATATGGCCCGGGGACAGGTCATATATGAAAATGGGGTATTTTTGACCATCGACCTTGACCGGGTACGGTCTGAGGTGGAGAGTTACGCCCTGCCCCTGCTTTTTGGATGAGTGGGGCAATATCCGTTTGAGAGGAAGCTGACCTATGTCTGAACGGTCCGGAAAGCAAAAACAGAATACCATGTTCGGCGGTGTGGCGATTTTGGCGGTGGGCATCGCCATCGTCAAGCTCATCGGCGCCCTGTTCAAAATCCCACTGTTCAACGTGCTGGGGGAGTCCGGCGCCACCGACTTTAACAATGCCTATGCCATCTACTCTGTTCTGCTGACCATTTCTACGGCGGGCCTGCCTGTGGCCCTGTCCAAAACGGTGTCCGAGGCAAACACCCTTGGCCGCCACAACCACAAGCAGAGAGTGTTTCGGGTGGCGCTGACCGCCTTTTTGACCATGGGCCTTGTGTCCTTCGCGGTCATGTGGTTTGGCGCGGACCGGTTGGCAGGACTGATGAACAACAGTCATGCCGCGCCTGGCATCATGGCGCTCGCTCCCGCGGTGGTATGCGTGGGCTGTCTGTCTGCCTTCCGCGGCTATGCGCAGGGACACATGAACATGACACCCACTGCCGTGTCTCAGATCATGGAGGCCCTGTGTAAGCTGTTTCTGGGGCTTGGACTGGCGGCAGTTGTTATGCAGGGCGGCTTCGCCTTCATTCCGGACGGGGAGCGCACCTCCTTTGCCGCCGCCGGCGCTATTACCGGTGTGACGGTGGGTACGGTGCTTGCTTTGGCTTACATGACCGTCAACTATCTGCGCACCCGCAGGCAGACTTCCTTTGTAGGAACAGATACCCCCGGTTCGGTGGGCGGCATCTTTGCACAGCTGATGCGCATTGCCGTGCCCATTACCCTGTCCACCTCACTGGTGCCTATCATCAATGTGCTGGACAATTCACTGGTGCTGGGGCAGCTTCAGGATGCACTTGGCATGACAGAGGAGGCTAGCCGCGCCCTGTACGGCAACTATGCCGTGGCGGTCAGCCTGCACAACCTGCCCGGTTCCTTTATGACCGCATTCACCGCCGCCATCATTCCCGCGGTGTCCGCTGCGCTGGCCCGAAAGGATCGGGGAGGGGCGGCCCGGATCACCAGCTCCGTGCTTCGTATCACCGCTCTGCTGGCCATGCCCATGGGCGTGGGCCTGATGGTGATGGCCGGGCCCATCATGCGCCTGCTCTATCCCGGCTACGATGTGACCATTACCGGGCCCCTGCTGGCGATTGCGGGTCCCGCCGCTATCTGTGTGTGTCTGGTGCTGGTGAGCAACTCCGTGCTTCAGGCCTATGGACACGTGAACGCGCCTATCGTTACCACCCTGATCGGCGGGGCAGTGAAGGTTCTGGCAAACTACCGTCTGGTTGCCATTCCCGAGGTGAATATTTACGGTGCGCCCATGGGCCTGCTGCTGTGCTACGGCGTGACCCTCGTGCTGAATCTTGTCCTTTTGCGGCGCACAGCGCAAGGAGTGGGCAGCTATCTGAAGATTTTTGGCAAGCCTCTGCTGGCTTCGGCAGTGATGGGTTCGGCCGCGTGGGCGCTCTACGGACTGTGTGCCGGATTGCTGGGAAATACCCTTGCGCTGGTGGTGGCCATCGGTGGGGCGGTTGTCATTTACCTGATTTTGGTACTGGCACTGCGCGCGATGTCGCGGGATGACGTTATGCTCATGCCAAAGGGCGAAAAAATAGCGAAAATTTTGCATTTTTGATACAAATTTGACAAAAATAGCTTGCAGAGGATGAAGAATTGTGGTAGATTATCAATGTAAGAGTTTTTACACCGTTCAGGATTTGCCAGACATCGTGCGGATTCTGCGTGGCCCTGAGGGATGCCCCTGGGACCGGGAACAGACCCACGAATCCATCCAGCGGGACTTCCTTGAGGAGGTCTACGAGGTTCTGGAGGCCATCGAGCGCAAAGATCCCGAAGCTCTGAAGGAAGAACTGGGGGATGTGCTGCTGCAGGTGGCCTTCCATACCGTCCTTGAGGACGAGACAGGGGAGCTGACTTTGGATCAGGTGGCGGACGGCGTGTGTAAAAAGCTGATCTACCGCCATCCCCACGTGTTTGGGGATTGGACTGTCTCCGGAACGCAGGAGGTCCTGTCCAACTGGGAGGACTTGAAGCGGGTGGAAAAGGACCAGAAAACCGGTTCGGACATGTTGGAGGCGGTTGCAAAAACCTTGCCGGCCCTTTGGCGTGCCCAGAAGGTGTGCAAAAAGGCGCAGAAGGCGGGCCATGAATGGCCACCCGCCGATGCCCTGCTGGACCGGCTGAGTGCGCAGGTGGAGCAGCTGCGCAGCGGGGAAGACCCGGACAAAGCGCTGGGTGAACTGCTGTTCACAGCGGCAAGCATTGCCCACAGCAGACAGCTGGATGCTGAAGTGGCTCTGAGTCAGGCGACTGACCGCTTTATCAGCGACTTCCGTGCGCGGGAAGCGGACGGAACAACCACGACTTAACAGCGTAGCAAACGCTTTAAGTACTATATAATTTCCGGCCATCGGGCCGACAATACGAAGGAGGAAACAAACCATGAACAAAGCTGAACTCATCAATGCCGCCGCCGAGAAGGCCGGCCTGTCCAAGAAGGACACTGAAGCTGCCGTTAACGCCGCTATCGACGCCATTACCGCCGCTCTGGCTGACGGTGAGAAGGTGCAGCTGGTTGGCTTCGGCGCCTTTGAGGTGAAGGCCCGCGCTGAGCGCATCGGCCGCAACCCCAAGACCAAGGAGAGCATCAAGATCCCCGCTTCCAAGGTTCCTGTTTTCAAGCCCGGCAAGGCTCTGAAGGACGCTGTCGCCAAGTAAGCAGCAATCAAACAGATAAAACCGCGGTGCACAAGTGCACCGCGGTTTTTGCGTCACAAGCGCATATTTTTTCTAAAGCGAGAAAAAACATTTGCTATTAATGGCGGAAGATTATATAATGCAGTTAGAGATGCATTGTCTGGGAGAATACCCTGAAATTGGCAGTCTCCCCAAACTCAGCAAGTATCTTGGAGGCGTTGTTATGGAACTGA
This sequence comes from Oscillospiraceae bacterium, assembly GCA_017502285.1. Taxonomy (GTDB): domain Bacteria; phylum Bacillota; class Clostridia; order Oscillospirales; family Oscillospiraceae; genus Lawsonibacter. The sequence goes on from JAFVVH010000012.1 coordinate 7,081, forward strand.
AAAATTGTACTGCGGGCTATGCCCGCCTTGACATTACTCCCCCGCTTGGCACGGCTATGATCGGTGCCGGTCCTCGTACGGTCAAGGGTGTGCTGGACCCGCTGTTTGTGCGCGCTGTGGCCTTTGGCGAGGGAGAAAAGTCTGCCGTTCTGTTGGTGTGCGACCTGCTGGGCATGTACGGCAAGTTCGGCCATCAGTGGCACGGCAAGATCGCGGAGGAACTGGGACTGGAAAAGGAGTCTGTCATCCTGTGCTGCACCCACACCCACACCGGGCCCTCCCCCGCGGCGGACAAGCAGTATTTTAAGCTGCTGTACGACCGCCTGTGTGACGCGGCACGGATGGCGTTGGATGATCGCAAGCCGGTCACCGATGTGCGCTGGGCTGAGGGCGATGCCCCTAAGGGCACCGCTCAGGTACGCCGCTACGTGATGAAGGACGGCTCCATCAAGACCCATCCTACATCTTGTGACCCCGAAACCATCCGTCACGTGAGCGATGGTGATAACTCCATGCGCGTGGTGCAGATCCTGCGCGAGGGCGGGGAGGAGATCGATCTGGTCAACTTCCAGACCCATCCCGACAACGTGGGCGGTGAGTACATTTCCGCCGACTACCCCGGTATGCTGTGCAAACGAATTGAGGCCGAGCGGGAAAATGTGCGTTGCGTCTTCTTGGACGGTGCCGAAGGTCAGCTGGTGCGCAACGACAAGCTAAACCCCTTCGTTCCCAAGAGCCTGGAAAACACTGCCGCATATGCCGATATCATCACTGATACGGCACTGCCCCTGTTTAACGAGACTGTGTCCACCGAGATGAGTGGCCTGCAGTTTGCTCAGAAGACCATCGAGCCCAAGTCCGCCGCCGAGGGGACCAAGGGCTACGACGACAAATATCCCGACGTGCGGCCTCTGATCATCAGCACGCTTGTGTTCTGCGGACTTGCCCTTGTGGGCATTCCCGGTGAGCCTTATTACGAGATGGGCATGCATATTCGGGGCTACTCCAAGTTCCCCGTTACCTGCATTATCTGTCAGGCCAACGGTGCCCACGGCTACTATCCCATGCTGGCCGACTTCGGACATCCCGGCGGCAGCTACGAGCCCAACGTGACCCACGTTGCGCCCGGCACTGCTGAGCAGATCATGGTCACCGCGGAAGAGATGCTGCGTTCCTTTTAATGCATATTAATACATAGCGGCGCAGCGTTATCTGGAGCTGCTGGACGAAGAAATGGAAGGCGTTTAAGGTCATAACAAAGAGTTATTGCCAACAAAGAAACAGTGATTACAGGTGAGGGGTAACTTTTTGGTAGAATGGGAAAAGAGGTTCCTCCGTCGCTTTCTTTTTCGGAAACGGCGTGAACGCAGACAGAAAGATCAACTAACAGGAGGCGCAATTAAGATGAAACGAATCATTTCCCTGCTACTGGCACTGACAATGCTTTTGGGTATGACCGCCTGCGGACAGCCCGGAAACACCGCAGAACAGGACGCGCCCAGAAAAAAACTGACCATCGGCATCGCCAACTCCGCCAAGGTCACATGGGACGACAACTGGTTCACCAAGTACATGGAGGATCGTCTGAACTGCGACATTGAACTGGTCTTTTTCTCCTCGGACAACACCGAGAAGAAGAGCCAGCTGGCGACGATGGCAGCCGGTGGCGAAAAACTGCCTGACATTATCTACCGCTTTATTATGAACCAGAGCGAGGTGCAGGTGTACGGCGACGACGGGTACTTTATGGATCTAGCCCCCTATTTTGATGACCCCGAATGGGAGCTGGCCAAGAAGTACGGCTGGCACGACAAGATGGTGGAGTACCACGGGGAGGAGGCCCGGCAGTACGTGCTGCAGAAGTACCGCACCGCCGGCGGTAATATGTATTACTGGCCCAGCGGCGATCCCACGGACGAGGATTTGACCGTCGCCATGCCCTTTATCAACAAAACGTGGCTGGACAAGCTGGGGCTGGAGATGCCCACCACCCGGGAGGAGCTGGTGGAGGTGCTGCGCGCCTTCAAGACCCAAGACCCCAACGGCAACGGCATTGCCGACGAGATTCCCATGGTGGGCAGCACCAGCACCGACCTGTATTGCTGTGACGCACCCACATGGCTGCTCAACACCTTTGGTGAATACGTTTACGACGTTTTTTTCTTCACCCATGACGAGCAGACCGGCAAGATCGATGTGCCCTATAATACTGAAAAGTACCGCGAGGGTCTGCGGTTTATCCGCGGTCTGGTGGACGAGGGTCTGCTGGCACCCCTGACCTGGACCATGAAGGAGACTGCCGAGCTGAAGCAGCTGTGGACTCCTGCCGATGGCGACACCACGGTGGGCGTGGTCTTCGGCTATCCCACCATCCACGCCATCAAGGGCGATGAGGATGTAAAGCAGTATGTTCCCCTGCCTCCGCTGGAAGGCTCTTATGTTGCCGTACGCAGCAAGGGCGTGAATACCTATCACTACATTACCACCGACTGCGAGGACTTTGATCTGGCGGCCGAGTTCCTTATGTCCTTCTGCGATGTGGATGTGATCCGTGCCTCCCGCCGCGGCGAGGAGGGTGTGGACTGGGTGGAAAAGACCGACTTGAAGAGCGGCCAGCCCATGCTCCAGATCATCAACCCCGTCATTACCGAACCGGGCAATCGTGCTTGGGGTACCTACGGCCCTGCCGTAATGTGGCATGGCGATGGCTCTCCTGTGGACGAGGGCATCTTTGACCCTGCCAAGCTGAACCAGAGTGTGGAGGATATGGATGCGGAGACCTATCGTAGCGAGCTGCTCAAGCAGACCGTTGCCGCCAACGTTCCCTATGCCGAGGAGCACAACCCCAAGCTGTTCTTCCACGCCATCTACACGCCTGAGGAAGAAGAGGAGAACGGCAACAGCGTAGCCGAGCTGAAGAGCTACGTGAAGGAGTGCCGGGCCAAGTTCTGTGCCGGTGAATTGGATCCCGACAACGAGGCAGACTGGAACAACTATCTCAGCACGTTGGAGCGTCTGGGGTTGAGCACCGTCATCCGAAATACCCAGGCTGCCGTGGATCGGCTGGAAGCCCAAAGCAAATAAACACAAAACGGCTCATGTGAACCGGCGGGGGACAGGCAAACCGCTGTCCCCCGCCTTTTTCTTTTGGAGGTATACGCCATGCGGCTCGACAAATGGTTAAAGGTGTCCCGGCTCATTAAGCGGCGCACCGTGGCAAATGAGGCCTGCGACAACGCAAGAGTGACCGCCAACGGCCGGGCGGTCAAGGCCAGCTACGACGTGAAGGTGGGCGACGTGCTGGAGCTGCGCTTCGGCGAGCGCACCGTCAAGGTAGAGGTGCTGGTGGTGGCGGACAACGTGGGAAAAGCGGACGCCACGGCTATGTATAAGGAAATTTTATAACAAAAGGAAAGCCGCCCTATGGGCGGCTTTCCTTTTGTTATTTACAGAAGACCGATATCAGAAAAGGGGAACAGGATACACACCGCGCGGCCCAGAATGTAACCCGTGTCCACCGGGCCGAGCAGCTCGTGGCGGCTGTCGGTGGAGTTGTTGCGATTGTCGCCCATGACAAACACGCAGCCCTCCGGTACCACGAAGGGAAGCTGGCCGGAATAGGGACCGGAGCGAAAATCCATTTCCTCCCACACATAGGGCTCATCCAGCGGCTGGCCATCCACATAGACGGTGCTGGCAGCGTAATCGATGGAGACGGTCTGCCCCTCGGTGGCAATGACTCGTTTGACAATGGCCTCGCCGCCCAGCAGGGACAGGGTCTCGTCCGTGGTCTTGTTCAGCACCACGATGTCGCCGGCCTTGGGGGTGTAGAATGCGGATTGGAGCAGGAGCAGATCGCGGTCGTGCAGGGTGTTGAGCATGGAGTCACCCTCTACCCGGGTAATGCGGCCAACAAAGGTGAACAGCAGCACGATGGCAACCACAGCAAGCACCAGTGTCTGCAACCAGTAATACAGATTAAAGACAAGTCCTTCTTCCGCGGGCTTTTGAGCAGAGGAAGGGGGGATATCTCGATTCATGGGGACACCTCCGGGAACAGATAGGGCTATTATAACCATTTTGTATTAAGATTGCAAGGCCTGAACGCGGCCCAGACCAAGACGGCCCTCCCGCTGCTGGCAGGAGAAGAGCAGCACCTGCTGCCCGGTTTTGGACAGATAGTCCACCGCCTGTGCCATGCGGCTGTCATCAAAGGTGAGCAGCGCATCGTCCAGCACCAGAGGAGAGGACTCATCTTCGTTCAGGCACAGCTGACACACGGCCAGACGCACTGCCAAATAGATCTGATCTCCCGTGCCCCGGGACAGGGCAAGGGTGCTGTGAGGCAGCAGACTGTCAGTGCTGCGGGCGGCAGCTTCGAACTCCCGGTTCAACGTCAGGCTGTCGTACCGTCCGCCGGTGAGGGCGGACAGGATCTGGCCGGAACGGTGGTTGAGCTCGGGAGCGAAGCGCTCCTGCAAGGAAGCGTTGGCCTGCCGCAGACCGTCCAGAGCCAGCGACAGGGCCTCGTATTCCGTTCTTCGGCGCTCCAGCTGAGCGGTGAGCTGTTCCCGACGGGCCTCCAGCTGTGTCCGGTCGCCCAAGGTGAGCAGTTCGCCCTTGGCCATGGCCTCCTGCCGGTCCAGCTCGGCCAGCATGGCTTTGACCTGAGACAGCGTCTGCTGGGTCTCGGCCGGGGTGCGGCCGGGGGTATGGAGCAACTCCAATGTATCCGTTTCCTGCGCGCCCTGCGACTTCAGATCGTCACAGCGGCGGGAGATCAGCTCCAGCCGGTCACGGCAAGTTCGTACCCGATCATCCAATTCCAGCGCGGTGGTCACAGCGGCGGCACACCCGGTCAGTGCATGGACCTCCGGAGCGAAGGAGCGGACGAAAACCAGCAAGTCGGCAGAAGTCTGTGTCAGCGCATCCCGGCGGGCCTCCAGCTGTGCCAGACCACGTGCATACTCTTCCCGGGTGCGGTCGAAGGCCTCTGCCTGCTGCCGGTAACACTCGGCGGCTTCGGTGATCTGATGGGGATGTGCTGCGCCCCAACGGTCCAAAATCGTCTGCGCCTGCTTTTGCAGGTGGGCAGCTTTGGATTTGGTCCGGGAAAGACAGATCAAGGTCAAAACAACGGAAAGGGCCGACCCTGCAAGCAGGGCGAAAAGCAGGCGGTTTGTGGCAAGACCCGCTAGGATCGCGCACGCAGAAAGGAGTAACCCCGGCAGCACGCAGCGGCGGCGGTTGCGCGCCTTTTCTTGCGCCTGAGTCAGCAGCGCCTCCACCTGCGTCCGCTCATCCTGCGCCCGGCGGACGGCTTGCGTGCCGTCTGAGCCGGAAAAGCGCGGATCGGTGGGCGGGGCAACAGGGGCGGAGGGGGCGGCGCGTTCCAGCTGCTGAAGCTCCTCCTCCTGAAGCTGCAGCCGCTGCAGCTGAAGCTGTGCGTCCCGCAACCGATCCCGGTGGGGCAGAGGACCGAATTTGCTTTGTTGGGCAAGCAGATCGTCCAGTTGGGCACGGGCTTGACGCTGCTGCGCCAAAGCCTGTGCGTATCGGGCATTCACATCCCGCTGGGCCAAGCGTTGGTGGATGTGTGCTTCTCCCTCCAGTTCCTGCCGCTGAAGCTGCAGCTGGTCCCGCTGTTCCCCGACCTGAGACAGGCGGGTGCAAGTAGAATGCATCTGCTCCAGGGTGCGGTCAAGGACGGAGATATCTTCCTCCAGCTTGGGGATCAGACCGGAGCGGTTGTGCTGGCGGCGGCGCTGCCATTCCCGCAGCGTTGCCTCGGTTTGAGAGAAGGACACGTCCTCCTCGCCCGAGGAGAAGAGGGCGGCGATGCGCCGTTCCAGCTCGGGAGTGCCATCGATGGCAAGGGTGGGGGCGCAGCCGATGAAGGCGGAGCGCTCCCAAACCTCCCGGCCCACTCCAAGCAGCACTTCACCGCAGTTTTGGGCGGTCAACTCCGGCACGGGCTGCTGGCTGTCTGTATACACGGCGGAGAAACCACCAAAGGGGGTGGAGCCCTTCGTAAACCGGCGCAGGGTGATGTCCCTGCCCCGCCATTCCAGCGTCATTTCTCCCTCCATGGGGGTACCGGACCAGGGCTGGTAGCGGTTTTTCTCTGCCAGATAGCCCTTTTTGTCCCGGTCACGGGTGGGGACACCGTAGAGCATGGCGCGGATGAAGGCGCACCAGGTGGATTTTCCCCCCTCGTTGGGAGCGTGGAGGATGTTCAGCCCGCCGGACAGGTCCAGCCGGGCATGGTCCAGCCTGCCAAAGCAGGCGGTCATGGATTTGATCTTCATGGTGCGATGTCCTCCCCATTTTCCAGCGCGGCAAGGCCGAAACGAACAGCCATTTGCAGCGTCTCGTCATCAGGGCGGTCTTTGCATTGCAGGGCCATAGCCTGCAGGAACAGGCCGGTGAGGGAGTCCTCGCCCGACCGGGTCCACAGGTCCCGGGGAGGGCGGGTGCGGTCACGCAGCTCCAAAGCGTGAAAACGCGGAGCCAGCGCCTGTTCCAAACCGGTCAGGGAGCTGCCTTCCATAGCAAATTCTCCGGTAAGCAGGATGCGGTAAATATCCATGCCGGTGTCAGCAGGCAGCGCGGCCTCTACCGCCGCCAATGGGTCGGCACAGCCCGTTAAATCCACCTCAAGGATCTGGTAGCGGCGCAGGCACAAGGGGCGGAAGTGGGCGGTGGTCCGGCCCGGATCTATCTCCACAACCAGAACGCCCTTGTCACCGAGCTCATCAAAGCCCCGGCCTTCCGGACAGCCGGGGTAAGCCCAGAAGGTATTTCCGCTCTTTTGCAGGCCGCTGGCCTGATGGATGTGGCCCAGAGCCAGATAGTCAAGGCCGCTGGCGGCGATGTGGGCGGGGGAGATGGGGGCATAGTCCCTACCCTGTACATTGCCGTGAAGCACCATGAGATTCAGACTATTGTCCCGGGCGCAGAAGCCTTCCAGTACAGCGTCGGTTCTCTGTTCAGCGGTAAATGCCGCGCCGTATACGGTGCAGTTTAGCTCGGGAACGGACACTCCCTTTGGTACGGGGGAGGTGAAGATGTGCACGTTGTCCGGCCAGATGGGCAGAGCATAGGGGGAAGCGGCGTTGTAGGGGTCGTGGTTGCCCGGGGCGATGAACACCCGGGCGCGGATACGGCCCAACGTTTGGGCCAGAGCATCCACTGTTTCCCGATAGACCCGCCCACAGTCCAGCAGGTCGCCCGCCAGCAGGACCAAATCGGCCTGCTCCTCGTTGGCAAGGTCGGCCAGTCGGTCCAGCAGAGCACGCTGTTCCTGCCTGCGCGCAGCGGCCTGCTCCGGGGACAGCCCGGCGAAGGGACTGTCCAGATGCAGATCGGCGGCATGTATGATCTTGAGCATGGGGCCATCCCCCTTTCAAAAAGCGTTATTCGAACACGTCCACCCGGTGCACCTGCACGCATTGTTTGGCGGCAGTGTCAATGGTGAACAGACAGGCATTGAGCTTGCAGGGGCCGGAGGCGGCATTGAAGCGCCGGGGGATACCACCCAGAAACAGGTTGACGGAGTCCTCCGGCCGGACACCCAGTACAGACTGGGCCGGGCCGGTCATGCCCAAATCGGACACGAAGCCAAGGCCTTGGGGCAGTACCTGCGTATCAGCGGTGGGCACATGGGTGTGGGTGCCCCACAGGGCCTGTATCCGGCCGTCCAGATACCAGGCCATTGCGCCCTTTTCGCTGGTGATCTCGGCATGGAAGTCGCACAAGATGATGTCTGCCTCGCAGTTTGCCAGCAGGCGGTCAGCCGCCAGAAACGGGCTGTCCAGATTGGAGTTCAGATGCAGCCGGCCCATCAGGCTCATTACCCCGATGCGCAGACCACGGGGGCCGTCGTAGATGCCGAAGCCCCGTCCGGGCAGATTTTGGGCAAAGTTGGCCGGGCGCAGAAGATAAGGGTCATCCTCCAATCTGTCCCGGATCTGCATTTTGTTCCAGGTGTGGTTGCCCAGGGTGACCACATCCGCACCCGCGCCATAGATGTCCTGTACCTGCTGGGGCAGGATTCCCACGGTAGCGGCATTTTCACCGTTGACCACGGTGAAGTGCACGTCGTGCTCCTGCTTGAGCTTGCGCAGATGCTTGGATAGAAAGTCAAGGCCGGCATCACCCACTACGTCGCCTACGGCCAGTATGTTCAAAAGCATGGAGAGTCCTCCCTTGCAAAGTTTCTTGAGGATATTATACGGTATTGACAGGAAAAAAACAATCCGCAGGGACAAAAACCGCTCCGCAGGAGGTCCTGCGGAGCGGTTGGGATGCGGAATTTACTTGGCGTATTCGATGGCCTTGGTCTCGCGGATGAGATTGACCTTGATCTGGCCGGGGTATTCCATCTCTTCCTCGATCTTCTTGGCGATGTCCCGGGCCAGAATGACCATCTGGTCCTCGCTGACCACCTCGGGCTTGATCATGATGCGCACCTCGCGTCCGGCCTGAATGGCATAGGACTTTTCCACGCCGTTGAAGGAAGAGGTGATCTCCTCCAGCTGTTCCAGACGCTTGATGTAGTTCTCCAGATTCTCTCTGCGGGCCCCGGGGCGGGCGGCGGAGATGGCATCGGCGGCCTGAACCAGACAGGCCACGATGGTCTTGGGCTCCACATCATTGTGGTGGGCCTGGATGGCATGGATGACCTGCTCGGACTCGCGGTACTTGCGGGCCAGCTCCACACCGATCTGGACATGGGAGCCCTCCACCTCGTGGTCGATGGACTTGCCCAGGTCGTGGAGAAGGCCGGCGCGCTTGGCCTCGGCTACGTTGGCGCCGATCTCGGCAGCCAGCAGGCCGGCAACGTGAGACACCTCGATGGAGTGGTTGAGCACGTTCTGGCCGTAGCTGGTGCGGTAGCGCTGGCGGCCCAGCAGTTTGACCAGCTCGGGGTGCAGGCCGTGGACATTGGTTTCGAAGATGGCACGCTCGCCCTCAGCCTTGATGGTGGCGTCCACCTCGCGCTTGGCCTTTTCCACCATTTCCTCGATACGGGCGGGGTGGATGCGGCCGTCCAGGATCAGCTTTTCCAGAGCCAGACGGGCGATCTCGCGGCGCACGGGGTCGAAGCAGGAGACGGTAATGGCCTCCGGCGTGTCGTCGATGATCAGGTCAACACCGGTCATAGTCTCCAGCGTGCGGATGTTGCGGCCCTCGCGGCCGATGATGCGGCCCTTCATTTCGTCGTTGGGCAGGGGCACCACGGACACGGTGGCTTCCGCCACGTGGTCGGCGGCACAGCGCTGGATGGCAAGAGAGATGATCTCACGGGCCCGGGTATCGGACTCCTCCTTGAAGCGGGTCTCGATCTCCTTGATCTTCATGGCCGTTTCGTGGGTCACGTCGGCCTCGATCTGGGCGATGAGGTAGTTCTTGGCCTCCTCGGCGGTATAGCCGGAGATGCGCTCCAGCATTTCCAGCTGGCTGCGCTTGATCTGCTCGGTCTCGGCCTGAGCGGTTTCCAGCTTGGCCAGTTTCTCGGTCAGCTGTTCCTCTTTCTTTTCAATGTTATCGGTCTTGCGGTCCAGAGCCTCTTCCTTCTGCTGAAGGCGGCGCTCTTGCTTCTGCAGGTCGGCTCGACGCTCTTTTTCCTCGCGCTCATACTCGTTGCGGGCCTGGAGGATCTCCTCCTTAGCCTCCAGCAGAGCCTCGCGCTTTTTGCTCTCGGCGCTCTTATAGGCCTCGTTGACGATGCGGGTGGCCTCTTCCTCGGCGGAGCCGATCTCGCGCTCAGCGGCGCTCTTGCGCCGGTTCCAGCCGATCAGGATGCCTGCCACACAGCCGCCTACGATACCGATGACCGCGCCGATGATATAGGGCAATACGTTGGACATTGAGTTCTTTACACCTCCTTATAGTGTAGACAATGATAAGCATAAAATCAGCCGCAGGACAAAGTCCTGCGACAAGTGAAAAAACGTCCCCATGTTTTTTCGTAATTGTCCAGATATCATTTTAATGGGATAAAGTTCGGATGTCAAGTTTTATTCCGTCGGCTTGGGAAAAACAGGCAAAGTTTTTCCGGCGGGGTGCATATACTACGGTAAGAGGGGAGAGGGCCTGCGGGTCCTTTCCGGCAGCCCGGCTGAGCTGGAGTAAGGAAACGGAGGGGTTATTTTGATAGAACTGTCCTTTGACGTGATGCAAAGCTGCGCCATAGCAGCGGCGGTGGTTTTGGTAGGCAGGGCCATTGTAAAACGGGTGAAATTCTTTCAGACGTACTGTATCCCCGGGGTGATCGTGTGCGGGCTGCTCGTCAGTCTGGTGCTGGGGCTACTGCGCAGCAATGAGATCCTTGTGGTCAACTGGGACGTTGGTGTGCTGAAAGAGTGGTTCATGGACATCTTCTTCACCGGAGTGGGACTGACTGCAAGCTGGAAGCTCATCAAAAAAGGCGGGGCAAAGCTGTGCCTGGGGATCGCAGTTACCATCATCGGCCTGATCTTTGCACAGAACATTCTGGGCATTGCGCTGGCGGTGCCTCTGGGCATGCATCCCCTGCAGGGCATCGGTCTGGGTTCTCTGTCCCTGATGGGCGGGGTGGGCACTTCCGGCGCAATTGCTCCCATGTATGAGGAGCTGGGCGCGGAGAATGCCGTGGTCATCAGCGTGATGGGTGCCACCTTCGGCATGATTTTTGCAAGTCTGGTGGGTGGCCCGGTGGCTCGGGCGCTGATCAAAAAGCACAACCTGTCCGGCAACCGGGACGAGGTGGACGCGAGCTCTGTGAAGGACAACACCGTCACCCCATTGAATGCCAAGAGCCTGATGGGAAGTGTGGCCGTTATCATCATCTCTGCCGGTCTGGGCTCTTACATTTCCATTCTGGCAGGCAGGGTGCCCTATATCGAGTTTCCCTACTTCATCGGCTGTATGCTGGGTGGCGTTATTATCCGCAATATCCTGGACCATACCAGCTACGATTTCCGGGAGGAGGAGATCGAGACATTTGGATCCATCTGTCTGGACCTGTTCCTTGCCATGACCATGATGACCATTGACGTGACCAAGTTGGCCAGCGTGTTCGGGCCCTTCGTCATCATTCTGGCCGCGCAGGTGGTGCTGATGATCTTCTGGGGCTATTTCGTCACCTACAACACCTGCGGCCGCAACTATGACGCGGCGGTCATGGTGGCCGGACACATCGGCATGGGCCTTGGCTCCGGCCCCAACACCATGGCCAACGAGCGGGCGGTCATCGCCGAGTACGGCCCATCCAACGTAGCATGGGTCATTTTCCCGCCCTTTGCGCTGATCGTGCTGGACATCGTCAACCCCATTTTGTGCTCGCTCATTGCGCCCTGGATCGCAAGCTTCGCATAAAAAGAAGCCCTGCCGATGGCAGGGCTTCTTTTTATGTTGTTATTGAGGCAGGGCCAAATCGCCGTCCTTGATCCAGCCCAGCTTGCGGAACAGCTGGCCGAAGAGCCAGCACAGGATGGCGGGCAGCACAAAGCAGATCAGCACCATGCCCAGCCAGTCAAAGGCGGTGGGGGCGATGGCCACAGCGCCCTTGGCGGCGGCATCCGCGCCGGGGGTCAGCCAGCCGGTCCACACACCGATGGGGCCGCACAGACCGCAGGTGCCCATGCCCGAGTTGATGGGCGCGCCGTTCATTTGCAGCTTGAACAGGCAGGTGGCGATGGGACCGGTGATGGCGGAGGTAAGGATGGGGGGCAGCCAGCACATGGGATGGCGCACCAGGTTGGGCATCTGCAGCATGGAAGTGCCCAGTCCCTGACTGACCAGACCGCCCCAGCGGTTTTCCTTAAAGGACATAACGGCAAAGCCCACCATGTGGGCGCAGCACCCGGCAACCGCAGCGCCGCCGGCAATACCCGTCAGAGTAAGGACCTGACAGATGGCGGCGGAGGAGATGGGCAGAGTCAGGGCGATGCCAACCAGTACGGACACGGCGATGCCCATCCAGAAGGGTTGGAGGGTGGTTGCCTTATCGATCATGGTGCCGAAGGCAGAGGCGGCAACACCGATGGGAGGCGCAATGAGCTTGGCGAGGGAAACACCCACCAGAATGGTCACACCGGGGGTGACCAGAATGTCCACCTTGGTCTCTTTGGACACGGCTTTGCCACATTCCGCGGCGATGATGGCAATGACCAGCACAGCCAGCGGGCCGCCGGCTCCGCCTTCGGCATTGGCGGCCCAGCCCACGGCGGCCAGAGAGAACAGCACCATGGGATCGGCCTTGAGGGCGTAGCCGATGGCCACCGCCATGGCCGGGCCGGATACCGCCATGGCATAGGCGCCAATGTCGATGAGATACTGGACGGACAGCTGCTGGCCCAGTGTTTTGATGATGGTGCCGATGAGCAGGGAGCAGAACAGACCCTGCGCCATGGCGCCCAATGCGTCGATGCCGTACCGCTTGGCAGAAAATTCGATATTTTTGCGTTTCAGAAACTCTTTCATTGCACAAACCACTTCTCTTTAATATAATGGTGGACACCTGTCAAGACAGGTGTCCACCACATTGTAGCAGAGATTTTAAGTTTGTCAAGGGTTATCCTTCCAGCAGGACACCCAACCGGCGCAGAGCATCCTGTGCCCGGGCAAGGGCGGCTTCGTCGGGGCACAAGACGGTGTGCAGATGGATGCCCTCGGTGAGCAGAGACAGGGGGGTGGCGGCTTCCTCCCGGCAACGGCGGATAAACTGCCCCACCTCGTACCGGTTGGACAGGTTCAGCGGCCCGGTGAGTTGGCCATAGATGGGGTGTTCCACCGTCACGTCCAGAACGGTGCAGCCGTGGTCTACCATGGCATTGAGCTCAGCCTCCATCTGGTCGGCGGCATGGCGGGTGGCCAGTGTGCGGCGCAGACCAGGGGAGGAACGGGGGATGAGATACCCTCTGGGTGTGGCAGTAATGTCTGCACCCGCGGCCCGCAGCAGGGCGATGTCGCCCACCACCACCTGACGGCTGACGGAAAACTGCCCGGCGAGGGCGGAGGCACTGATGGGAGCGGTGGCCTGCTCCAGTGTTCGGGCGATGGCATTTCTTCTCTCCTGTGCGTCCAAAAGGGTCACTTCCTTTATATAGATAGATGTTATGACAGCAGTATAGCATGGCTGGAGAATGGGTGCAAGACCTGACAAGAAGAGAAATTTTGGCCGTTGGACAGGGAAAAGTACTTGACAAGTTGGAAATATCCGTTATAATAATTAGGCCTGTCTCTATCGAAACGGGTATATTTCCTTGCCTTTCGCAGATGCGTAAGGCCATATGTCCATAAGGAGGTGCAAAGTAACATGGCAAAGATCAATGCAAACTACGAGGCTGTCTACATCCTCGACCCCTCCCTGAGCGAAGAGGCGATCGCTTCCCTGATCGCTAAGTTCAAGGGTGTGGTGGAGGCCAATGGCACTGTCTCCGAGGTTGACGAGTGGGGCAAGCGCCGTCTGGCCTATCCCATCAACGACCTGATGGAGGGCTACTACGTGCTGATGACCTTCAATGCCGCCGCCGCGATCCCCGCTGAGCTGGACCGCGTGTTCCGTATTACCGACGGCGTGATGCGCTCCATGATTGTCTGCAAGGACGAGCAGTAAGAGGAGGCGCACAGATGCTCAACAGAATCATCATCATGGGTCGTCTGACCCGGGATCCCGAGCTGCGCCGTACCCAGACGGGTACCCCTGTGGCGTCCTTTACCCTGGCTGTTGACCGGGATTTCAAGGACAAGTCCACCGGCGAGCGCTCCACCGATTTTATCGATGTGGTGGCGTGGCGTCAGACCGGAGTGTTTGTCAGCCGCTTCTTCACCAAGGGCCGCATGGCTGTGGTGGAGGGCCGTCTGCAGATGCGTGACTGGACCGACAAGGAGGGCAACAAGCGCCGCTCCGCCGAGGTGGTGGCCGAAAACGTGTATTTCGGTGACTCCAGACGCGACGGGGACAACGGCGGCTATTCCGCTCCGGCTTACGGCTCCGCTCCCGCCGACTATTCCGCTCCTTCCGGCTACTCTGCCCCCGCCGAGGGCAACCAGTTCGCCGAGCTGTCTGACGACGACGGCGAGCTTCCGTTCTGATTTCAAGCGTGCAAACGCTTCATCTTTGACCGTTATGGTCTGAAAAAGGAGGTTTTCCCATGGCTATGGAACGTGATAACCGCGCCCCCCGCGGCCGCAAGCGCCGCAAGGTGTGTGCTTTCTGCGTGGATAAGGTCGAGTGCATCGATTACAAGGACGCCGCCAAGCTGCGCCGCTATGTGTCCGAGCGCTCCAAGATCCTGCCTCGCCGCACCACCGGCACCTGCGCCATGCATCAGCGTCAGCTGACCGAGGCCATCAAGCGTGCTCGTCAGATCGCCCTGCTGGCTTACGTTACCGACTGATTTGTGACAAGCAGAAAGACCTCTTCCCAATGGGAAGAGGTCTTTTTTTGCCCTGTAGAATACCTGCCTTTTTCTTCGGACACAATAGGAGGGGAAAGGATGTGTTACGTACATGGTAAAAGGAATCAACCGACAGGTCATTGTGGTCAAGTCTCCCGACCCCAAGTTGTTCGATCAGGCCATTTTCCTGCTGCGGGAGGATGCGTTCTCCAACGCGGCGGCCTCTCCGGAGCAGGTCATTCGTCAGGCACGGCAGGCGGCAGACGGTTATCTGCGCAAAAATACCGTGGTGGGGCGGGCGGCGGCACGGCTGTCTCCGGTGGCCTGCGGAGCGGTAGGAGCAGCGCTGGCCTCGGCGGTGTGGGTCGTAGGAGTGTTTGTGTTTTAAAAAACAGGGCGATGTCCATTCGGACATCGCCCTGTTTTGGTTGGAACTTATGGGGAGTTCTTACATCATGCCGCCCATACCGCTCATGTCGGGCATGGCGGGGGCGGGAGCGGCGGGGGCGGGCTTGTCGGCCACCAGAGACTCGGTGGTCAGCAGGGTGGCGGCGATGGAGGCCGCGTTCTGCAGAGCGGAGCGGGTCACCTTGGTGGGGTCGACGATACCGGCGGCGATCATGTCCACATAGGTCTCGTTGTAAGCGTCGAAGCCGTAGCCGGTCTTGCGGGCATTCTTGATCTTCTCCAGCACCACGCTGCCGTCGATGCCGGCATTGGTAGCGATCTGCTTGACGGGCTCGGTCAGGGCCTTGGCGATGATGCGAACACCGGTCTTCTCGTCGCCGTCCACCTTGGCGATCAGCTTCTCTACGGCGGGGATGGCATTGACATAGGCGGTACCGCCGCCGGCCACGATGCCCTCTTCCACAGCGGCGCGGGTAGCGTTCAGGGCGTCCTCGATGCGCAGCTTCTTCTCCTTCATCTCCACCTCGGTAGCGGCGCCGACCTTGATGACGGCCACACCGCCGGCCAGCTTGGCCAGACGCTCGGTGAGTTTCTCCTTGTCGTACTCGGAGGTAGTGACTTCGATCTGGCTCTTGATCTGGTTGACCCGGGCCTGAATGGAGGCGGGTTCACCGGCGCCGTCCACGATGATGGTGTTTTCCTTGGTGATCTTCACCTGACGGGCCTGACCCAGCTGGAACAGCTGAGCTTCCTTCAACTCCAGACCCACCTCGGAGGAGATGACAGTGCCGCCGGTGAGGATGGCGATGTCCTGCAGCATCTCCTTGCGGCGGTCGCCAAAGCCGGGGGCTTTGACGCAGGCCACGTTCAGGGTGCCGCGCAGACGGTTGACGATCAGGGTGGACAGGGCCTCGCCCTCCACGTCCTCGGCGATGATGACCAGCTTCTTGCCGGACTGCACCACCTGCTCCAGCAGGGGCAGCAGCTCCTGAATGGCGGAGATCTTCTTGTCGGTGATGAGGATGAGGGCGTCGTCCATGACGGCCTCCATCTTCTCGGTGTCGGTGACCATGTAGGGGGTGATATAGCCACGGTCGAACTGCATGCCCTCCACGACCTCGGAATAGGTCTCGGCGGTCTTGGACTCCTCCACGGTGATCACACCGTCGGCGGAGACCTTCTCCATGGCCTCGGCGATCAGGCGGCCGATAGCGGCGTCGCCGGAGGAGACGGTGCCCACGCGGGCGATATCCTCGGTGCCGTTGACCTTCTGGCTGTTGGCCTTGATGGCCTCGATGGCGGCCTCGGTGGCCTTGGCGATGCCCTTCTTCATGACCATGGGGTTGGCGCCGGCGGCCAGGTTCTTCAGGCCCTCGCGGATGATGGCCTGAGCCAGCAGGGTGGCGGTGGTGGTACCGTCACCGGCCACGTCGTTGGTCTTGGTGGAAACTTCCTTCACCAGCTGAGCGCCCATATTCTCAAAGGGATCGGGCAGTTCGATCTCCTTGGCAATGGTCACGCCGTCGTTGGTGATGAGGGGGGCGCCGAACTTCTTGTCCAGCACCACGTTGCGGCCCTTGGGGCCCATAGTGATCTTAACGGTATCGGCCAGCTGGTTGACACCGCGCTCCAGAGCCTTGCGGGCCTCCTCGCCGTAGCAAATGATTTTAGCCATAATAAATTACCTCCAAAAATGAGTCTGTTAGCCGGTGAATTACTCTACCACGGCCAGAATATCGTTCTGCTTGACGATGGTCAGCTCCTCGCCGTCGATCTTCACCTGGGTACCGGCGTACTTGCTGGTGATGACCTTGTCGCCTACCTGAACGGTCATGACGACTTCCTTGCCGTCCACCATACCGCCGGGGCCTACTGCAATTACTTCTGCCTGCTGGGGCTTCTCCTTATTCTGTCCGGGTAATACAATACCGGACTTTGTAGTTTCTTCTGCAACAAGCTGCTTTAATACCACTCTGTCGCCTAAAGG
>JAFVVH010000013.1 GCA_017502285.1 Oscillospiraceae bacterium
CGACTCCGGTTACCTGACCCGCCGCCTAGTGGACGTGTCTCAGGAAGTCATCATCCGTGAGGAAGACTGCCGCACCACTGACGGTATCGAGGTGGCTGAGATCAGCGAGAACGGTCAGGTCATCGAGACCTTTGACGAGCGTGTCCACGGCCGCTATCCCACCGCTGACATTGTGGACCCCGCCACCGGCGAGGTGCTCTTCACCAAGGACACCATGCTGCGCAAGGACGATGCCAAGACCCTTGTGGCCCACGGCATCAATTCCGTCAAGATCCGTTCCGTGCTCACCTGCCGCGCCCGTACCGGCGTGTGCGAGAAGTGCTACGGTATCAACCTGGCCATCGGTGAGCCTGTGGGCGCCGGCGAGGCCGTTGGTATCATCGCCGCCCAGTCCATCGGCGAGCCCGGCACTCAGCTGACCATGCGTACCTTCCACACCGGCGGTGTTGCCGGCGGCGATATCACTCAGGGTCTGCCCCGAGTGGAAGAACTGTTCGAGGCCCGCAAGCCCAAGAAGATGGCCCAGCTGGCCGAGATCTCCGGTAAGGTCACCATCGAGGAGACCAAGCGCGCCACCATGTGCAACCTGACCATCACTGCCGACGACGGCGAGGTAGTTACCTACGCTCTGCCTTACTCCGCCGGCATCAAGGTCAAGGACGGCGACTGGGCAGACAAGGGCATTGAGCTGACCGAAGGCGCTCTGTCTCCCCACGACGTACTGCGTATCCGCGGCGTGTCCGGCTGTCATAACTACCTGATCCGCGAGGTTCAGAAGGTGTACCGTCAGCAGGGTGTTGACACCAACGATAAGCATATCGAGGTCATCATCCGCCAGATGATGCGCAAGGTCCGTGTGGAGGACTCCGGTGATTCCGATCTGCTGTCTGGCGCCACCATCGACATCGTGGAGTTCCTGGATGCCGAGGCCGCCGTTCAGGCCCGCATCGATGCCGGTGAGAAGAACGATATGGGTGAGGAGCTGACCCTTCCCACCTGCACCAGACTGCTCATGGGTATCACAAAGGCCTCTCTGGCTACCGACTCCTTTATGTCCGCCGCCTCCTTCCAGGAGACCACCAAGGTGCTTACCGAAGCCGCCATCAAGGGCAAGGTGGACCACCTGCGCGGCCTGAAGGAGAACGTCATCATCGGCAAGCTCATTCCCGCCGGCTCCGGCCTTGCCCAGTATCGCAAGAACGACGTCATCGACGCCGACGGCAATCTGGTCAAGCCCGAGTCCGAGGAGCAGACCGAGTCCGAGCAGGCTGTGGCCGCCGAGGTCATGGCTGAGGGCGAGGACACTCTGGCCTAATTTATACAAAGCCATAAAAGCCCGGCATTCCAAATGGAATGCCGGGCTTTTGCCGTCTTGGGAAACAAGTTTTCGTTCCGTCCCACATACAAATAGTGGAGAGGTGAAGATTATGGCGGAGAAACGGCGGACCGGGCTCCTGGAAAAAACAGCTCAGGTGTTTGACCTGCCTGCGGATGTGGTGGCGGGGCTTCCACGACTGGAATTGATAGGGGACAGGGAACTGCGCATGGAAAACCACCGGGGCATTTTGGCCTATGGTACGCAGGAAATACACATCAGCGGCGGTGTGTTTGGTGTAAAAGTATGTGGGCAGGAACTGGAACTGCGCACTATGAATGCGCTGGAACTGTTGATCACTGGGTACATTACAGATATTCATATCATATAGGAGGGTGGGCCATGCAGAGCTTGGTCAATTATGCCCGGGGCTGGGTGCGGCTGGTTGTCTGTGGGGCATTTCCGGAACGGCTTTTAAATCTGTGCGCACAGCGGGATGTGACCTTCTGGGGTGTGGAATGGCTGGACAGTCAAACCCTGCGTTTGACCATCCTGCGCCGGGATATGGGCAAACTGGAGGAGTTGGCCCGGCGGGCCGGGTGTACCGTAAAAGTGGAACATCGGGCAGGACTGCCGACCTTTTTGGGGCGGTTTCGCAAACGATATACTTTTTTGCTTGGGCTAAGCCTTTCTGTCCTTGCCATCTGTTTGTTGTCCAACTTTGTGCTTACCATCGATGTGACCGGCAATGAACGGGTGCCGGATGCGGTGATCCTCACCAAACTGCGGCAGTTGGGTCTGCGCACCGGGGTGTACGGCCCCAAGCTGGACACCAAACAGATCGCGCTGGACACCCAGCTGGCGCTGGACGATCTGGCGTGGGTATCGGTCAATCTATACGGGACTCGGGTACAGGTGGTGGTGCGTGAGACGGTAGAACCGCCTCAACTGCTGGAACAGGAAGGGGTCAGCGATCTGGTAGCCGGGGCGGGTGGCCTTGTACTGCGGGTGGATGCGGTGGAAGGACAGGCAAAAGTTGGGGCGGGGGACATGGTGGCCCCCGGAGATGTGCTTATCTCAGGCACCGTCACTATGGAAGGGCCTCAGTATTCCGATGTGCCCCCACGCTATCTTTATGTTCGGGCGGCGGGGACGGTGTGGGCACGAACATGGCGTACCGTCAGTGCCGAAATTCCCATCCATGCTACTGTCAAGAGGTATACCGACGAAGTGAAAACGCGGTGGTCTGTTGGGATTTTTGACCGCCGCATCAATTTTTATAGAAATGGTAGCATTTCAGGGGAGAATTATGATAAAATAAGTAAAACCCATACCGCCGTCCTGCCCGGAGGGCAGGTGCTTCCCATCTCCCTGACCGGGGAGACGCTTCGCCTCTGGAAACCTGCCCAAGTGCAGGTGGACACAGTAGCGGCTCAGGAGCTGTTGGAGCATCAGCTTTCCTCACGGTTGGAACAGTTGGTGGGACAGGATGGGACGGTGGTCACTGTGGACTGGTCTGCCCGCATTGCGGACGGTGTGCTTACGGTGACCGGTGTGGCCGAGTGTGAGGAACAGATCGCCCGGCCGACCCCAAGCAGAAATATCGGCGGAGAACAGAACGCCGGATAGGAGAACAGGTGCGAATGATAGAACAAAGCATCAGCATGGAACGACTGGAGGAGGCCATCAACATTTTTGGCTCCTTCGACGAGAATATCCGCATCATTGAGCAGGAGCTGTCTGTCAGCGTAGTCAACCGGGACAGCGTGCTCAAAGTGACGGGGGAAGGGGAGGGCGTCATGTACGCCGTCAAGGCCATCGAGGCCCTCATGTCCCTGTCCGCCCGGGGCGAGGTCATCAACGAACAGAATGTACGCTATATCATCCAGCTGGTGCAGGAAGGCCGGGAGAGCCAAATCAGCCAGCTGGCGGGTGATGTGCTGTGCGTCACGGCCAAGGGAAAGCCCATCAAGGCCAAGACGTTGGGCCAGAAGAAGTATGTGGAAGCCATTAAGGACAATGTGGTCACACTGGGCATCGGCCCGGCCGGTACGGGCAAAACCTATCTGGCTGTGGCCGCGGCCGTGGCCGCATTCCGGGCCAAGGAGATCAACCGCATCATCCTCACCCGCCCGGCGGTGGAGGCGGGAGAGCGGCTGGGATTTCTGCCCGGTGACCTGCAGTCCAAGGTGGACCCCTATCTGCGTCCTTTGTACGATGCGCTCTTTGATATGCTGGGTGCGGAGACCTATCAGAAATATTTGGAGCGGGGTAATATCGAGGTAGCTCCGCTGGCCTACATGCGTGGCCGCACGCTGGACGACTCCTTTATCATTCTGGACGAAGCCCAGAACACCAGCCGGGAGCAGATGAAAATGTTCCTGACCCGTCTGGGCTTTGGCTCCAAGATCGTCATTACCGGCGACATCACTCAGATCGATCTGCCTGCGGATAAGGTGTCCGGACTGCGGGAGGCCATGCGGGTACTCAAGGGAGTGGAGGACATTGCCATCTGCCGCCTGACCGAATCCGACGTGGTGCGCCATGCCCTTGTCCAGCGCATCATCAAGGCCTACGAGGTGGACGAGGAGAAGAAGGACAAGGGGAAACGATAAATGGACCATCAAATCATTTTTGACGCGGAAGTGGACGTGCCTGAGGGGTTGGAGGAACAGCTCAGCACCGTCATTACCGCCGCGCTGACTGCCGAACAGGTAGACGTTCCGTGTGAAGTAAATATCCTTGTCACAGACGATGCGGCAATTCATCAGATCAATCTGGACATGCGAAATGTGGACAGGCCCACCGATGTGCTGTCCTTTCCCATGTTTGAGCTTGCGCCCGGTGAAAAGCCGGGTGCGGAGGATGCCGACCCGGACACCGGACTTGTGCCGCTGGGGGATATGGTGCTTTCTCTGGAACGTGCCAAAGCGCAAGCGGAGGAGTTTGGGCACAGCGTAGAGCGGGAGGTCAGTTATCTGGCCGTCCATTCTGTCCTCCACCTGCTGGGCTACGACCACATGGACGAGGGCGAAATGAAAGCCCAGATGCGGGGCAGGGAAGAGGCCATCCTATCCGGGCTTGGCATTAACAGAGAATAATGGAGATAGAAGAACATGATCAAAAAATCCGGTATCATCACCATCTGCGGCCGGACCCACAAAACATAAATGTTTTGCGGGGACCCTTGAAAATTTAAATGCTCGGGCGAAGTGAATTCGCCCTGAACAATTCCCGACCTTGTCGGGAATTTACGGCG
>JAFVVH010000014.1 GCA_017502285.1 Oscillospiraceae bacterium
CGAACCCTCGCACGGTTTAACCCGCCTACTCCCTTAGCAGGGGAGCCCCTTTGGCCTCTTGGGTACTTCTGCAGGTCAAAAAATAAAGAAAATTAAGTTGGCGGAGAGAGTGGGATTCGAACCCACGGCTCTTGCGAGTCACCGGTTTTCAAGACCGGCTCCTTAAACCGCTCGGACATCTCTCCGTACCGTCTCTCCAGTCAAAGGCAAGTGATATCCTAACACAGTTTTCCCCCCTTGTCAACCGTTTCCTGCGGTATAAAACACAAAAACTGTACGTTCCTAAAATCCTTTCCGTTGCAACCTGCTCACCTCCCCCAAAACAGTGTGCTCCGCGGCATCACAAATATTCCGCAAAATCAAAAAGCCCCGCGTCATTGTGCTGACGCAGGGCTTTTGCTGTTTTAAGCCATTTGAGCCTTGTGGAAAACCTTTTTACCCTTCTTGATCATCAGGCCATCACCGGCAAGGTCGGCGGCGGTATAGCTGACGGTGGCAGCGGCCACCTTCTCGCCGTTGACCTCCACACCGCCCTGCTCCACCAGACGGCGGGCCTCCTTCTTGGAGGGGGCCAGCTTGCACTTGACCATCAGGTCCAGCACACCGATGGCACCGTCGGTCAGATCATCGGCAGTCAGCTGAGTAGCGGGCACGTTGGACATGTCGCCGCCGCCCACGAACAGGGCCTTGGCAGCCTCCTGAGCCTTGTTTGCCTCGTCCTCACCGTGGACCAGCTTGGTCAGCTCAAAGGCCAGGATCTCCTTGGCGGTGTTGAGCTGGCTGCCTTCCCACTTATCCATCTCGTCGATCTGCTCCAAAGGCAGGAAGGTCAGCATGCGCAGGCACTTGAGCACGTCGCCGTCGCCCACGTTGCGCCAGTACTGATAGAACTCGTAGGGGCTGGTCTTGTTGGGATCCAGCCATACGGCGCCCTTGGCAGTCTTGCCCATCTTCTTGCCCTCAGAGTTGAGCAGCAGAGTGATGGTCATGGCATGGGCATCCTTGCCCAGCTTGCGGCGGATCAGCTCGGTGCCACCCAGCATATTGCTCCACTGGTCGTCACCGCCGAACTGCATGTTGCAGCCGTAGTTCTGGAACAGGTAATAGAAGTCGTAGGACTGCATGATCATGTAGTTGAATTCAAGGAAGGACAATCCCTTTTCCATGCGCTGCTTGTAGCACTCGGCGCGCAGCATGTTATTCACAGAGAAGCAGGCGCCCACCTCACGCAGCACGTCCACATAGTTGAGCTTGAGCAGCCAGTCGGCATTGTTGATCATGCGGGCCTTGCCCTCGCCAAACTCGATGAAGCGCTCCATCTGCTTTTTGAAGCATTCGCAGTTGTGCTGGATGGTCTCCACCGTCATCATGGAACGCATGTCGGTACGGCCGGAGGGGTCACCGATCATGCCGGTACCACCGCCGATCAGGGCGATGGGCTTGTTACCCGCCATCTGCAGGCGCTTCATCAGGCAAAGGGCCATGAAGTGGCCCACGTGCAGGGAGTCGGCGGTTGGGTCAAAGCCGATGTAAAACACCGCCTTGCCCTCGTTGATCATCTTGGAAATTTCCTCTTCATTGGTGACCTGAGCGATCAGGCCGCGGGCTTTGAGTTCTTCGTAGCAAGTCATGATTCTTTCTCCTTTTTCTGTTGTGGTCCGGCAGGGAAAAAGATAAAGCCCCCTGTCCGGCCGGACAGAGGGCGAATGAACGCGGTACCACCTCTGGTTCGTCCGCCCCTCACGGCAACGGACCTTAGCGAGTGCAAACACACTCCGGCGCGGTAACGGGCGCTCCCGGCACGACCCTACTGCGCCAAAGCGGTTCAGGCGGCTGCTCCGGGGTGTATTCACAGGGCGATGCTCTGCGTCCTTGCACCGACCGGACGCTTCTCTGCGCAGCCTCTTCCCTGCTACTGCTCCCCATCAAAGCAATGAGATATACAACGAGTGCATTATAACGAGTAAAGCCTCCTTTGTCAAGGGGGCTTTGACCGTTTACCCCCTGATCCACCCCTGATCCACCATATAATCGCGATAGTGGATCTTCTGCCAGTCGATCATGCCTCCGGAGTTGATGAAATCAACGAACTCCGGCTCACTCATCCAGAGGTAACCCTCCGTCTCCCCCGGCTGGAGGGTTACGGAGTCCTTTGGGCAGTCTACAACACACAGGAAGTTGTGCAGGATGATGTGGCTCCTTTCGCTGATGTGGCGGCCAAGCTCCCGGAATTCCTCGCAGTCGATACCCGTTTCCTCCCGCAGTTCACGACGAATACAGTCGTACTTTGTCTCGCCCTGCAAAGCCGCGCCGCCCGCGGACACATCGTAATAACCGGCAAAGGACTTCTTTTCCTTTGCCCGCTTCATGCACAGGATACTGCCGTCCACATGGCGCACGATGACCCCACAGGCCATGTGATACAGGCCGTCGGGCACCGGCTCACCGCGGACGAGAACGGTGCCTTCCACCAGCTCGCCCTGTCTTGTATAGGCATCCCACAGTTCCATGTTGATTCCTCGCTTTATCGGTTCTGATGGATAATAAATCCAATCACAGCAACCAAAACAATTACTCCCAAAACCACAACAGGTAGTAAAGTGAATGCCATTTATAGCCCCTCCTGTCACTTGTGTTCTTTCTGGTACTCCTCGGCCTGTACCAGCATTTCCTCCGCGCTGTCCAGTGCACTTTTTGTTATCAGGTCGCCGCTGGTCAGCCGGGCCAGTTCCTCCCGCCGGCGCTCCCGGCTCAGCCGCTCCACAGCGGTATAGGTGCGGCCGTCCGCCTCCCCCTTTTCCACGCAGAAGTGGCTGTGGGCCATGGCGGCGATCTGGGGCAGATGGGTCACGCACAGCACCTGCTTGCATCTGGCCACATCCGCCATTTTTCGTGCCACCTTCTGGGCCGCCCGGCCTGACACGCCGGTGTCTACCTCGTCAAAGACCAGCGTGGACACATCGTCATTTTCCGCAAGCACGTTTTTCAAGGCCAGCATAATGCGGGCCAGCTCACCGCCGGAGGCAATTTTGTGGATGGGCTTGAGCCCCTCACCCACGTTGGCAGACATGAGGAACTGCACCTCATCCATGCCCGTGGCATCCAGTTCGTCCGCCTTTTCCCCAAAGTCTACCCGGAACTGCACCTTAGGCATGTCCAGCTGAGACAACTCACTTTGAATGCGCTCCTGCAGCTTTACGGCGGCAGCCTTGCGCGCGTCGGACAACTCCTGCGCCTTTTGTTTTGCCGTCTTTCGGGCCTGCTGCTCCTGCTGCTCCAGACGGGCAATGATATCGTCAGCATACTGGATCTCATCCAGTTCCTTTCTGCACCGTTCCAGATACTCCAGCATCTCGGTCACGGTGGAGCCGTACTTCTTGCGCAATCGGTAGATGGTGTCCAGACGGCTTTCGATTCGGTCCAGTTCACCGGGTGAAAAGTCAAAGCTGTCCCGCAGGTCACGCACCAGCTCGGCAAGGTCCTCAGCGGCATAGCGCACCTCGGCCGCCTTTTCCCCCAGCTGTGCCAGTTGACTGCTGACCCGCCCGGCGCTTTGCAGCTCCTGCTGGGCACCGGCCAGCAAACTGACAGCACCGTCCGTACTGTCCCCGCCGTTCAGGGCATAAAACGCACTCTCCACCGCGTCCATGATCCTGCCGGAATTGCGCAACAGGTCCCGGCGCTCGGACAGTTCCTCGTCCTCCCCTTCCTTCAGTTCGGCACGTTCCAACTCGCCGATCTGATAAGTAAGGGTATCCATCTTCCGGGCCTTTTCCGCCTCGTCCATGCGAAGCTGGGCGATCTGGCGGCGGATGGCTGACAGGGTGTGATATGCCTCGGCATAGCTGGCCACCACCTCCTCCAGCCGTCCAAACCGGTCCAGATAGCCCAGATGGCAGGCAGGGTCCAGTAGCTGCTGGCCGTCGTGCTGGCCGTGGATATTCAAAAGCTGTTGGCCAAGGACTTTCAGCTGGGAAACGGTGATGGGCCGCCCATTGATACGGCACACGTTGCGCCCATCCCCCTGAATTTCACGTTCCAGCAGCAGTTCCCCGTTTTCGTCCGGACCTGCGCCGTTTTCCGCAAACCAGACAAGTTCCGGCAGGGCGCAGAACACCGCGCTGACCCGGGCAACCTTGGCGCCCGTGCGGATCAGGTCACGGCTGGTGCGTTCCCCCATCACCGCGCCTATGGCATCGATTACGATGGATTTACCCGCGCCTGTCTCGCCAGTAAGCACATTGAAGCCCGGCTCAAAACGGATGTCCGCTGACTGGATGACCGCGATATTTTCGATATGGAGCAGGGAAAGCATGTCCCATCCCTCCGTTTAACTGAGCATTTTGTGGATCTCGCTGCAGAACTCCGCTGCCGCCTCGTTGGTGCGCATGATGAGAATAGCCGTATCGTCCCCAGCAAGAGTGCCAACCATCTGGTCAATGTCCATGGAGTCCAGCGCCGAGCAGGCGGCGGAAGCAAGCCCGGGCATGGTGTTGATCACCACGATATTCTGAGCCACGTCAAAAGAGGTAACTCCCTCCTTGAAGATGGTGCGCAGACGGACGGAGAAGTCGGCGGTATGCTTGCGCTCAGACAGCACGTAGTGGTAGCGGCCCGTCCCAGCCAGTTCCTTGACCAGATGCAGCTGCTTTATGTCCCGGGAAATAGTGGCCTGCGTGGAGGTAAAACCGCGGCGGCGCAGCTCGTCCAGCAGCTGCTCCTGAGTTTCCACATCCACGCTTTCGATGATTTTCAGTATCTCAGCCTGTCGCGTTCCTTTCACGGTCTGTACCCTCCCAGCTTATGATTAAGCAGTTGATAGAAGTTCTTGTCGGACAGCTTGACAAGGCGGGTTCGGCGCTGCGCACGGCAGATCTCCACCCGGTCATTGCCCGAGATGCGGGTGGCTTTTCCGCCATCCACAGACAAGTATACGCTTTTTCTGCTGCGCCGGGGCAGCTGAACTGCAATGGTGCGCGTGCCCGCCATGACCATGGGCCGGGCGGACAGCTGATGGGCGCACACGGGGGTGACGATCAGGTTATCGGAGCCGGGCTCCACGATGGGTCCGCCCGCAGACATGGAGTAGGCGGTAGACCCGGTAGGCGTGGCTACCACAACACCGTCGCCGGACAGTTGGCAGACGTTGGTTCCATCGGCAAACACGTCCAGTTCCGCAACCCGGGCAATGGACCCCTTGGATAATACTGCGTCATTCAGTGCCAGTTCGTCATAGATCACCTGTCTGCCCCGCAGCAGCCGCACCCGGAGCATCATGCGCTCCTCGATGGTGTATTCCCCGGCTGCCAGCCGTTCCAACTGACCAAGCTCCGTCTCCTCCAGTTCGGCCATAAAACCTACACTGCCCATATTGATGCCCAATATGGGCACATCGTGGATAGTAGCATCCTTGGCTGCGTGGAGGATGGTCCCATCCCCGCCGAAGCAGATAAGCATGTCCGACCGGGTCAATTCCTACTGCAGGTTAAAAAACTTCAGATGACCGGGCAGTTCAGCATGACTTCCACTCCCCAGCTCGAAGGGCAGGCAAAAGCAGCACTCAACCCCTACCCGTTCCAGTATGTTCCTGGCCTGCTGAGCCGCCCGCATTCCTCTGTCACGAAAGGGGTTTGAACTTAAAATCACTCGCATTTCTCTTTTTCCTCCAAAGTACCATGTGAGTGTTCCACCAGCGCCTTCAGGTCACCTGCGTACACTTCACCCGGCCGTGCAGAGAGCCAGCCAAGATACTCGATATTCCCCTCCGGACCACGGATGGGAGAAAAGTCCATGTCCAGCACAGTAAAACCAGCGTCACAGGCATGGGTGAGGAAGTGCTCCAGCACCTCAAGGTGGACGGCAGGGTCACGGACCACACCTTTTTTTCCCACCTTGTCCTTCCCCGCCTCGAACTGGGGCTTGACCAGACAAACCACCTGTCCCTCCGGCTTCATCAGGGTGCGCAGGGCAGGCAAAATCAGATTCAGCGAAATAAATGACACGTCCACCGAAGCAAAGTCCAGCGGCTGGGCAATGACCTCCGGCGACAGATAGCGGGCATTGGTGCGCTCCATGCACACCACCCGCGGATCGGTGCGCAGGCGGTAGTCCAGCTGATTATAGCCCACATCTACCGCATACACCTTCTGTGCTCCGTTCTGGAGCATACAGTCGGTAAACCCGCCGGTAGAGGCCCCGATGTCGGCACAAACAGACTCCTTAAGAGTGATAGGCCAGCGTTTCATGGCCTTTTCCAATTTTAAGCCGCCCCGGCTGACATAGGCAAGGGTCTTGCCCCGGACCTCTATCTTATCCTCTGCCGTCACCGGCGCGCCCGCCTTGGTCTGTTTCTGGTCGTTTACATAGACCTGTCCGCTCATGATAATGGCCTGTGCCTTCTGGCGGCTTTCGGCCAGCCCCCGCTGGGTCATCACCACGTCCAAACGCTCTTTAGCCATCCTTCAGCACCTCCATCGCCTTGCGGCACAGACTTTCCGGGTCAAGACCCAATTCCTGCTCCAGCAGCGCAACATTGCCGTGGGTCACAAAGCCCCTGCCGCTGTTGACAAGGCTGATTTTACCCGGTATCTGCTGTCGGGCAAGCAGGGCAGCCAACCGCTGTCCCACGCTGCCCGCCTCCACGCAGTCCTCTGCCACAAGCAAAGCGCCTGTCTTTTTTACAGATCGGCACACCAATTCACCATCAACAGGTGTAATGGTATTTAACTTCACAATCTCCGCATGGATGCCCTGCTGTTCCAACAGCTGGGCCGCTTCCAGCACACGGTTGATAAGAATACCGTAGCTGACCAGCGTAATGTGACTTCCCTCACGTAGCACCACCTCGTTGGCCGGACCAGAGTCCTCACGGTACGTGCCCTCTCCCCCTCTGGGGAAACGCACAGCCACAGGACCGTCACAGCCCAGCACGGCCTGTTCCAGCATGCGTTCCAGCTCCGCAAAGCTAGCCGGTGCCAGCACCGTCATGCCCGGAATGCTATCCAGATAGGCCACGTCAAGAACTCCGTGATGGGTCTCGCCATCCTCGCCCACCAGTCCGGCCCGGTCCACCGCAAACACTGTGTGCAGATGCTGGAGAGCAACATCATGCATCAGCATATCGTAGCCGCGCTGCAAAAAGGTGGAATAGACCGCAAAGACGGGTATCGCCCCCTGCTTGGCCATTCCTCCGGCCATGGCAACGGCATGCCCTTCGGCGATACCGGTATCAAAGAAACGCTCCGGAAATTCCCCGGCAAAGCCATCCAGTCCCGTTCCGCTGCACATGGCTGCAGTAATGGCGCACACACGCTTATCTTCACGGGCAAGGCGGCACAGGGTGCGGCCAAAGACCGCGGAGAAGTTGTCCCCTGGCTGCCTAAGGGGCTTGCCGCTTTCCACGTCAAAGGGTGATACGCCGTGGAATTTGTTGGGTGTGCGCTCCGCATAGGTATAGCCTTTTCCCTTTACAGTTCTTACGTGAAGCAGTACAGGTCCATCTATTCCCTTTGCATAGTTCAGCAGTCCGGTCAACTTCTTTACATCGTGTCCGTCCACCGGACCCAGATAGGAAAAGCCCATATCTTCAAACATACTGCAGGGCAGGATGCTCTCTTTAATGGCCTTTTTGACCTGATGGGTAAAGGCATAAAATCTTCTGCCTGGCCGGGTGGCACAGGTAATTTTGCGGTAATGTTTCTTAAAGCTCAGATATTGGGGCTTGAGCCGCTGGCGGGCCAGATACCGGGCCACACCGCCCACATTCTGTGTGATGGACATGCCGTTGTCATTCAGAATGACCAGCAGCTTTTCGCCGCTCTGCCCGGCATTGGACAACCCCTCATAGGCAAGGCCTCCGGTCAGCGCGCCGTCACCGATCAGTGCAATGACGTGATAGTCCTCCCCCAGCATGGTACGTGCCTCCGCCATGCCCAGTGCCACAGATACGGAGTTGGACGCATGTCCGGCTACAAAGGAATCCGTTTTACTCTCCCCGGGCTTGGGAAAACCGGCAATACCGCCATATTGGCGGATGGAAACCATTTTTTCCGCCCGTCCGGTAAGCATCTTGTGGGGATAGCACTGGTGACCCACATCGAAGACCAGTCGGTCTGTATTCAGGTCAAAGGCCCGGTGGAGCGCTACGGTCAGTTCTACCGCGCCCAGATTGGAGGCAAAATGACCACCCGTCTGAGCCACACTTTGGATCAGCTCTTCCCGCAGCTGCTGACACAGCCGGACGGCCTGCCACTCTGACAGGTTTTTTATATCCA
>JAFVVH010000015.1 GCA_017502285.1 Oscillospiraceae bacterium
AGCCACAACATGAAGTCCCTGACCACCATGGCCTCCGAGGTCCAGAAGGGCAACGCCCCCGAGGAGCGCAAGATCCAGCGCCTGTTCCGCAACGGCGAGGTCACCCGGCTCATCAAGCGATGCAATGACTTCGGCGCGGGCGGTGTGTCCGTGGCCATTGGCGAGCTGGCCGACGGTCTGGAAATCGAGCTGGATGCCGTGCGCAAGAAGTATGACGGTCTGGACGGCACCGAGCTTGCCATCTCCGAGTCTCAGGAGCGCATGGCCGTAGTCGTAGCCGCTGAGGACGCCGACAAGTTCATCGCCGCCGCTCAGGCGGAAAATCTGGAGGCCTACCGCGTGGCTACCGTCACCGAGGCGCCCCGCATGGTCATGCACTGGAAGGGCCAGAAGATCGCCGACCTGTCCCGTGAGTTCCTGAACACCAACGGCGCGGTCAAGCATGCCACCGTCTCCGTGTCCGAAAAGGACCGTTCCAACCTGACCCATGCCCAGTTCTCCAACCTGAAGGAGATGGCCGCCAGCCTGAAGTGCGCCAGCCGCCGTGGCCTGACCGAGCGTTTTGACGGCTCCATCGGTGCCGGCTCCGTACTCATGCCCTTCGGCGGTCAGTATCAAACCACCCCCGCTCAGGCCATGGCCGCCCTGTTCCCCGTCCTGCCCAACCAGGAGACCGATCAGGCCAGCATCATGTCCTGGGGCTTCGATCCCGACCAGATGAGCGTGGACCCCTATGCCGGTGCCCACAGCTCCGTCTATACCTCCATGGCCAAGCTGGTGGCCGCCGGCGGCGACTACCGCAAGGCCTACCTGACCTTCCAGGAGTTCTTTGAGAAACTGCGTACCGAGCCCGAGCGCTGGGGCAAGCCCTTCTCTGCCCTGTTGGGCGCCATGGACGCTCAGCTGGAGCTGGGTGCCGCCGCCATCGGCGGCAAGGACTCCATGTCCGGCTCCTTCCTTGACATGGACGTGCCTCCCACCCTGATCTCCTTCGCCATCGCCCCGGTGAATGCGGACAAGGTCCTCTCCCCCGAGTTCAAGAAAGCCGGTCATCCCGTGTACCTGTTCCACACCGACGACAGCAAGACTGCCTGGGAGTGCTTCCATGACCTGCACACCGCCGGCAAGATCAAGGCCGC
Source organism: Oscillospiraceae bacterium (assembly GCA_017502285.1). Classification (GTDB taxonomy): domain Bacteria; phylum Bacillota; class Clostridia; order Oscillospirales; family Oscillospiraceae; genus Lawsonibacter. Next base: position 1,140 of record JAFVVH010000015.1, read on the forward strand.
CTGGGCTGTGGAGAATGGTGCGGCACAGGCCGTGATGAACATGTCCTTCGGCAACCGCATCGGTTTCCAGGCCGGCATGGTGGATATTGACTGGTATGCCGCTATGCCCGGTGCCATCGTGGCCGAGGTGACCGAGGAGGTCAACTGTACCTGTGTCAAGCGCATCGGCGAAACCACTGAGGCTCCCTTCGTGGCCCTGCCCGGCGAGGCTGTGTCCATCGAGGAGTTGCTCAAGCTCAACGAGGACGTGCTGGAAAAGGTGTATGCCACCCGGGCCGGCTCTGCCGAGGCCGTGGCTCCCGCCTCCTGTGATAAGCGCGCGCCTATCGTCTGCAAGAATAAGATCGCCCGTCCCAAGGCGGTCATCCCCGTCTTCCCCGGCACCAACTGCGAGTTTGATACCGCCCGTTCCTGCGAGCGCGCGGGCATCGAACCCGAGATCGTGGTTGTGCGAAACCTGACCACCGACCTGCTGGCTCAGTCCGCTCAGGCGCTGGAAAAGGCTATCCGCTCCGCCCAAATGGTGGTGCTCCCCGGCGGCTTTTCCGGCGGTGACGAGCCCGAGGGCTCCGGCAAGTTCATCGCCTCCTTCCTGCGCTCCCCCGCCCTGACCGATGCCATCATGGACCTGCTGAAGAACCGGGACGGCCTGATGTTGGGCATCTGCAACGGCTTCCAGGCCCTGGTCAAGCTGGGTCTTGTTCCCTATGGCGAGATCTGCCCCATGGACGACAACTGCCCCACCCTGACCTATAACCTCATCGGCCGCCACCAGTCCCGCTACGTGACCACCCGGGTGGCCAGCGTCCAGTCCCCCTGGATGCTCAAGAGCAACGTGGGCGACCTGCACACCATCCCCATCTCCCACGGTGAGGGCCGATTCGTGGGACCCAAGGCCGTCATCGACAGCCTGATCGCCAACGGCCAGGTGGCCACCCAGTATGTGGACCACGCGGGCAACCCCACCATGGACATCGCCCACAACCCCAACGGCTCCATGGAAGCCATCGAGGGCATCTTCTCCCCCGACGGCCGTGTGTTCGGCAAGATGGGCCACCTGGAGCGCCGCGGCCAGTTTGTCGGTGTGAATATCCCCGGCAACAAGCATCAGCCCCTGTTCGAGTCCGGCGCGGAGTATTTCAAGTAAATGAAATGTTTTTTCGGGGCAGACACCGCAAGGTGTCTGCCCCGAAATTTTCTTGCAAAACTTTTGATTTTCTTGTTGACATTCGCAGTTGAATCGGCTATACTATCACTTGCCCTGTTCGAGCGGGGTCTATTTGGCGGCATAGCTCAGGTGGCTAGAGCATACGGTTCATACCCGTAGTGTCCCCGGTTCGAATCCAGGTGCCGCTACCATTACAAGTTCATAGGACAGTATTTCTGCCCTATTTAACGGCCCGGTGGTCAAGCGGTTAAGACACCGCCCTTTCACGGCGGTAACACGGGTTCGATTCCCGTCCGGGTCACCACCTTTTTCTCAGCCGTTCATATGGAGGCGTAGCTCAGCCGGTAGAGCACTTGCTTCACACGCAAGGGGTCACAGATTCGAGTTCTGTCGTCTCCACCAAAACCCTTGGAACTCTAAGAGTTTCAAGGGTTTTCTCTTTTCTTCGGCAGGTTGTTAGACCTCTTGCTTTCCTTGAAAAAATCAAAATGCAACGTTGTCGTTTATTTTTTGGTATGCTATTATGTATTTTGTGTGCGATATATGTCTGCGACACGAGAAGGGAAATTCAACAGCAAAACCGTCGTCCTTCCGGCGGCGAGATATGAGGAGTGATGAGGTTGAAAAAGAGAATTCCTATAATTATTGCTATTGTTTTTGTTATCTCCCTTTCGCTTTTCTTTTTGATGACGCAATTATTATTCAAAGTTTTCGAAAATCCCGTGATTGCGAGTTTACCAAAATATGACCGTTCGGAGTGTTATTATGGTGAGGGATTTCAAGACTATACGGATTATTGTAAATTCTATTTTCCAGAAGACAGCAACATCGTTGAGACGCTAAAAGAAAACAACTATTTCAGACCGGCAACCGCGCGTGATGTGGAAGAAGTAAAGAGTTATTTTAATAATTTTGAAGGTTGGGTTAAATACGAAGAATATAAGGACAAATACGATTTTGAAGCCGATTGCATCGACACATCAGATTATTTCTATATAGAAAATAAAGACACCTGTGAAAAGTATGCAGATTATCCTGACAAGTACGCGGCATATAATGTTTATTTCTTAGATACACAAACCAAAACATTGTTTTTTATTCATTCAAACATATAATTGGTTAATCACATTTTTGTCCTGCCCCAAACCACCCAAGTCTTTGACTTGGGTGGTTTTCTTTGTTGTATTCCCTCCCACTCTTTGGTAAAATATTACTACATCTTATAATAAGGAGGGCTGACCATGCGTGAGCTTGGCTTTTTGTGCAAATTCTTTGGCGGCATCGCCTTTGTGCTCTACCCCGTGTTCCGCTTCTTCTGGTGCAATGCCCGGGGCGGGCGGTTGGACCTGTTGCCCGGCATGACCGTCTTCGCATTGGTGTTCCTTGTTGGGCTACTGCTGGGTCGGCTGGCTTGGGAAAACGAGCAATTCGCCAACCTTTCCGATCAACTGGAGCGGCTCAAGGAGCGCATGGACGAGCTGGAGGGCAAATAAATCAAAAAAGAGGGAACTTTTTTGTCCCCCCTGCGTCAAAGTCTCCCGTAACCACACAAAAAGGAGTTTTTACTTATGAAACACATTCGTATCGTTGCCCTGTCTTTGGCCCTTGTTCTGATGTTGGGCCTGTTTGCCGCCTGCGGCAAGAACCCCTCCGGCTCTGAGAGCGGCTCCACTTCCCAGCCTGATGCCAGCGTCTCCCTGCCCGAGGAGGACCTGTCTACCCCCGACGTTTCCACTCCCGACGCTTCCCAGCCTGAGGAGGAGACCCCCGCTCCCGAAGTGAAGCCTGAGGAGAAGCCTCAGACCAAGCCCCAGCAGAAGCCGGAGGAAAAGCCTGAGACCCCCGCCCCTGAGCAGAAGCCGGAGGAAGACGAGACCGTCATGCTCCCCGTTCCCGAGGAAAAGCCCGATGAGACTCCTACTGCCCCCGCCAAGGTGGATCTGACCGCCTTCTACAGCACCATCTTCACCGATCCCGAGAATACCCCCGCTCTGGTTCCCATGGAGAACGACGCTCTGGACGCCTTCTACCCCGGCCTGAATGCCCTCTCCCTGACCCAGAAGGTGGCCTATATGCCCATGATGACCGCCGTCCCCTGCGAGATCGTCATGGTGGAGTGCGCCAATGCCGCCGACGTGGAGACAGTGAAGGGCCTCTTCAAGGCCCGCATCGACGCTCAGGTGGACAACCACTTCAACTATCCCATGGTCATCGAGGCCTGGGAGAAGGAAGCCAAGGTGGTGTCCAACGGCAACTTCGTGGCTCTGTTCGTGATCTCCGGCATGACCGATCAGGTCGTGGCCAATTTTAACGCCCTGTTTTAATTCTCCTCGGGTGGGCGATACTGTTATCGCCCACCCATTTTTCTGTTAGGATGTGAGCCAATGGTCTTTTCCACCCCTGTATTCATGTTCTGGTTTCTGGTGCTCACCATGGGCATCTACTTCGTTGTGCCCAGAAAGTTCCGAAACCTGGTGTTGCTGGCCTCCTCCCTGTTTTTCTACTACTGGGGGGAGCGGGAATATGTCGCCATCATGTTCCTGTCCACCCTCATCGACTACACCCACGGTCTGCTGGTGGAGCGGTGCAAGGAAAAGGGCAACATCAGGGGCGCTAAGCTGGCAGTGGCCAGCTCCATCATATTCAATCTGGCCCTGCTGGTCTTCTTCAAGTACTGGGACTTTCTGGCCGGGTCGGCTCAGGCCATCGGCATCCCTCTGCCCATTCTGAACATCCATCTGCCCATCGGCATCTCCTTCTACACCTTCCAGACCATGAGCTACACGGTGGACGTGTACCGGGGCGATACCCGGGCACAGCGCTCCATCCTCAACTTCGGCACTTTCGTCACCCTGTTCCCCCAGCTCATTGCAGGTCCTATCATTAAATATAAGGATTTGGGCGACCAGATCGACGAGCGCACCGTCACCGCGGACAAGTTTGCCGCCGGTGTGCAGATCTTCATGGTAGGCCTTGCCAAGAAACTGCTCGTTGCAAACAATGTGGGCATGCTCTGGGACAGCTATAAGGCCTTGGCTCCCGGCCAGCTCACCGTAGTCGGAGCATGGCTGGGTGTGATCGCCTTCTCCTTCCAGCTCTACTTTGACTTCTCCGGCTACTCCGACATGGCCACCGGCCTTGGCCGCATGTTCGGCTTTGAGTTCATGGCCAACTTCAACTACCCCTATATCTCCAAAAGCATCACCGAGTTCTGGCGGCGCTGGCACATCTCCCTGTCCACATGGTTCCGGGAGTACCTGTATATCCCGTTGGGCGGCAACCGCTGTTCCAAGCGCCGCTGGATGTTCAACCTGCTGGTGGTCTGGGCGGCCACCGGTATCTGGCACGGCGCCAGCTGGAACTATCTTTTGTGGGGTCTTTACTTCTTCATCCTGCTGATGGTGGAAAAGTTTTTCCTGCTGGAGCGGCTGAAAAAAGCCCCTGCCCTTCTTTGCCACATCTACACCCTGTTTCTGGTGCTGGTCAGCTGGGCCATCTTCGCCATTGAGGATTTCGGCCATCTGACCGCCTATCTGAAGGTCATGTTTGGTCTGGGCGGTGTGCCGCTGGCCGACGGCGCACTGGGCTACTACCTGACCAGCTATCTGCCCATCCTGCTGGTCAGCGCCGCGGCCTCCACCCCGCTGGGTGTGATGACCTACCGCAAGCTCAAGCCCCGCACACAGCAGGTTGCCTGCACCCTGCTGGTAGTGGCAGGCCTTGTGGTGTGCACCGCCTATCTGGTGGCCAGCACTTACAATCCCTTCCTGTATTTCCGTTTCTGAGGAGGTGTCTTTATGTCCAAAAAATTCAACATCTTCCTCTCCACCCTGTTCTGCGTCTTTCTGGGCGGGGTGTTCGTGCTGTCCCTCCTGCTCCCGGACAAGGACTTCTCCCCGCTGGAAAACCGCTATCTGCAAAAAGTTCCTGTCCTTTCCCTGCAAGCACTGAAGGACGGCGAGTTTATGGCCGACGCGGAGTCCTATGCCGCCGACCACATCGTGGGCCGCGACTTTTGGGTGGCACTGAAGGCATGGTGCGAGCGGCTCAGCGGCAAACAGGAGAACAACGGCACCTACTTCGGCAAGGAGGACACTCTCATCAATCATCTGGCTCAGCCGGATATGGACGCCCTGTATGAAAAGGTGGGCCACGTAAACGCTCTGGCTGATAACGTGGGTGTACCGGTCTACTTTGGCCTGATCCCCTCTGCCGCCTCCATCTGGCAGGACCGTCTGCCTCACCCCCATGCGCCCACCGCCGACGAGCAGGCCATCATCCAAGCGCTGACCGGCCACGGGAGTGTGGACGGCTTGGTGGATGTATCCGAGATGTTGTCCGCCCACAACGGGGAGGACATCTACTACCGCACCGACCACCATTGGACCAGCTTGGGCGCTTACTACGGCTATTCCGCTGTGATGGAAGCCTTGGGCCTGACCACCGTCCCCCTGTCCGACTACGAGAAGACAACTGTATCCACTGACTTCTACGGTACCATCTTCTCCTCTTCCGGTGTGCGCTGGGTCAAGCCCGACTCCATTGACATCTACGTCCCCGAAGATGGCATTTCCGTCACCAACTACTTCGACGGCAACCCCACCGAGGGTGAGCTGTACGTGGAAAAGCATCTGGAGCAAAAGGACAAGTACCCCTACTTTTTGGGGGGCAACCAGCCTCTGTGTGTGGTCAAGGGCCGCAACCCCGACGCGCCCAAGCTGTTGCTGATCCGGGACTCCTATGCCGATGCCATGGCCCCCTTCCTTGCCGAGAGCTTTTCCGAGGTGCACCTGTACGACCTGCGCTATAACCTGATGAGCGTCAAAAATTATATCGAGCAGAACGACATCGACCACGTTGTGGTCCTTTACAGCCTGTCCAACTTCATCATTGACAGCAATCTGTTCTTGCTTTCCCGTTAATCCATATGGGCCGCACGCTCTGCGCGCGGCCCATATTTTTCTTGCCTTTTTCCCCGCCATGCCGTACACTTGAATTACCAAATCATCCCCCACAGGAGGAAATTTTATGGCTCGTTATATTCGTTTTCAGCACCAGGACCGCACCCTGTACGGCAAGCTGTCCGGTGACACGGTCCATGTATTAAAGGGCGGCCTGTTTGATGGCCGGGAGGAGAGCGGCGAAACTCTCCCCCTGTCCGCGGTGCGCCTGTTGGCCCCCTGCCAGCCCACCAAAGTGATTTGCGTGGGTTTCAACTACCGCGACCATGCCGAGGAGTTCAACACCCCCCTGCCCGAGAAGCCCAACATCTTCATGAAGCCGCTGACCAGCCTCACCGACCCGGAGGCCCCGGTTTACTTCCCCAAGGCACTGGCCAAACAGGTGGATTACGAGGCGGAGCTGGTGGCAGTCATCGGCAAATCCGCCCGCCATGTGAGCCACGAGGATGCGCTTGACTACGTGCTGGGCTACACCATCGGCAACGATGTCACCGCCCGTGACATGCAGGACCCCACCCAGCAGTGGACGGTGTGCAAGGGCTTTGACACCTTCGCCCCCATTGGCCCGTGGATCGAGACGGACATCGACCCCAAGGCCGGGCTGGATATCTCCAGCTGGGTCAACGGAGAACGCCGCCAGCACTCCAACACCAAAAACCTTATTTTCGACGTACCCTATCTGGTCAGCTGGCTGTCCAAAGCCATGACGCTGGAGCCGGGTGACATCATCTTCACCGGTACTCCCTCGGGCATTGGCCCGGTCAACCCCGGTGACGTGATGGAGATGCGCATTCAGGGCATCGGCTCCCTGCTCAACCCCATTGAAAACGAGCCATGACAGGAGGTGCACGCCATGCTGAAAAAACTGCTGTGTCTGGGCCTTGCGTTGTCTCTGACACTGTCCCTTATGGGATGTGACGACAAGTCTCCCTCCCCCGTGGTGGGCGAGGAAACTACCACGTACACCAGCCAAGGCTACACCCTGTCCGTCCCCAACGAGTATACCGACCTGCTCATCATCGACACAACGGCAACCGAAGGACGAGGTAGCACCTTCTTCTCCGTCCGGGAGAAAGCCTCCGTGGAGGCGGCAAAAAAGCTGTTCCCCGGCGAGAATGCAGGCGGTGGCTTCCTGTTCGGCATCGGCCTACTGAACGAAAGCGACTTCAAAACCGCCCTGTGTGGCGATATGAGCGGTGCGGATGTGTTTGCCAAGGACGAAAACGGCTTTTACTATATCAAGTACCACCCCACCGACGTGCAGTTGATTCGCGAGAGCGATTACACCGACGCGGATTGGGCACAGTGGGCAGAACTGGGGCAGTGGTCTGTGAGCGCAATCGACACATTTATTGCCCAAAACGAGGGTCTTACTCCCTATTACTGCACCAATACCGACCTGGACATCTACCTGAATCGTCTGGCCTGGCTGAATGAGGACGAATTCACCCTCACCCGCCCCGGTTCGGATGATATCCTGCTTCCCTCCAAGGAGTTGTCCCTTCCTTTCTTGGAGCAGTTGCTGGCCGGCACCTTCACCCATGTAGATATGGAAAAGGCCCCCGACTGCGAATACATCTCCCTGACCCTGCCCGATGCACAGGTCCGCTTTGACTTCTTCCTGGCGGACAACGGAGATGCCAACTATGTTCGTCAGATATGGAGCGATGGCATGGAAGCCCTGTATCTGGCCGCCTATGACAACGGTACTCTGGCCGGACAGACCATGCTGAGCTGGTACATCGCCGCTATGCAGGCGTAATAATTCATAAAGCAGATGATCCTCCGTATGGTAACCACCATACGGAGGATCATTCTTTTCCGGGCATACCCGCTCAAAGCAGGTCATGTTCTTCACATACCTGCATGATTTTGTCCGTTGCGCCCTTTGCCCCGGAACAATTCCGGAATCCCAGCGCAATTTCAGCAGCCTTTCGTTTGTATGCATCGTCTGCAAAAATGGCCTTTATTGCATCCATAATGGAAGCGGTATCTGACCGATCAAGCTTTATTCCAGCTCCAAGCTGACGAACGCGCTCCGCGACCCCGCCCTGTTCCGCTGTCTGGGGCAGCATAATGAGCGGCACACTGAAATAAAGACTTTCGGTAACGCTGTTCATTCCACAGTGAGACACAAAAACATCCGCCTGCTGAAGAACCGCAATTTGGTCAACATGCGGGAAAACCGATACATTCTCCGGCAGCTCTCCAAACTCCTCAATGGATACCAAATTACCAACCGACATGATCACCTGATATTCCGTGTCTGCCAAAGCACACAGACAGTTCTTATAAAAAGGCATCAGGTCGTTGTTGACCGTTCCCATGGAGATATAAACAAGCTTGTCCGCAGTCTTTTCCATTCTGTCTGTGGCGGGGCGTATAGACGGTCCGACAAACGCGTATTTATCAGAGAACGTCTCCGAACACGGCTGAAACTCCGGGGAAGTATACACCACTGTGTGCGTGTTATCATCATTCCCGATGATATCCAGAATACTTTTGACGGGATACCCTTTCCTGCGCAAGCGTTTGACCTGCTTTGCGGTTTTGGGCATGGATAACAGCATGTTTAACAGCGTTCCCACGCTCTGTTTCATCACCTTTGCCGAGTATTGATTGAACGCAAAAGTCGTCGTGGAAGAAACAAAGGGGATTCCAAGCTTCAGCGCAACTGCCTTGCCCCAGAGCGCCATGGAGTCGGCAACGATGCAATCCGGCTTTAGCCGCTCCATATCCGCGCAAACCTTGTCATCCAGCGCCAATGTGGTATCTACCAGAAGCCTTATCGAGAAAGAAAGGTCCTTTCCCACGCGAGCGGTATCTTTGGGCGAAAGCTTCTGCTCCATGTCATAATCGTCACAGGGCACAAACGTCGCTCCTGCCGACTCGATCTTCTCCCGCATGGCATGATAGGAATAGTACCACACCTGATGCCCGCGGGAAACCAGTTCCCGTACAACACCCAATGTGGGGTTCGTATGTCCGTGCGCGGGAATGCAAAAGAAAACGATTTTTTTCATAGGATACCGCCTGTTTTCATTCCGCCATTTCAGAAAAAATTTGTTTGATATATTCCTGCTGCATTTCTTTGGGCAGGATCGCAAGTCCCCGTTTTTCGTCACCGAGAACAATGATTTCATCCCCCGGCCGCAGTTCAAAGAGGTCCCTTGCTTCTTTCGGAATAACAAACTGCCCCTTTTCACCCACTTTAACCATCCATGCGTATTTTCCATCGTTGATATTCATTGCTCCGCCCCCTCAGTATGATTAGTGTGAATAATCATACCACCTTTTCATGAAGCCGTCAACAAAAAAATGCCACGGCAAGCCTCCTTGCCGTGGCATTCACTGCGTTATGCAGTTTTTCTGGATCTTTTGCTTAATTCTCCGCATAGCGGGACAGGAACTGCTTGGTGCGCTCCTGCACAGGATGGTCAATGACCTGTTGGGCCGGACCCTGCTCCACGATGACGCCTCCGTCCATGAAGATGACCTGATCTGCCACGTCACGGGCAAAGGCCATCTCGTGGGTGACGATGATCATTGTGGTTTTCTGGTCGGCCAGCGAGCGGATGACCTTGAGCACCTCTCCGGTCAGCTCCGGGTCAAGGGCGGAGGTGGGCTCGTCAAAACACAGAATATCGGGATGCAGCGCCAGCGCGCGGGCAATGGCCACACGCTGCTGCTGTCCACCGGACAGCTGGTGGGGATAGTGGTCGGCACGGTCGGCAAGGCCCATCCGGTCCAGCAGCGCCTTGCCCTCGGCCTCGATCTCCATGAGGATGCGGTTCTTGTTCTGCTTGTAGTCCTCCCGCTCCTTGGCCAGCAGCTTGCTGGCGAGGGTCACGTTTTCCAGCGCGGTGTACTGGGGGAACAGGTTAAAGGACTGGAACACCATACCGAAGTGCAGGCGCTTTTTGCGCACCTCGCTCTCCTTCTGGGTGGAGGGATCGGCGGCATCAAAGATGACCTTGCCCTCCACGCTGATGGTGCCCTTGTTGGGAGTCTCCAAAAAGTTCAGACAGCGCAGCAGAGTGGTCTTTCCGCTGCCGGAGGAGCCGATGATAGCCAGTGCCTGGCCGCGCTTTAGCTCAAAGCTGATATCCTCCAGCACCCGGGTGGGGCCGAAATGCTTTTCAATGTTGTGTACTTCCAAAATGGCCATTTCGTCCGCCCCCTTATCTGAAGTAATCCATTTTGCGCTCGATGTATCCGAACAGCAGGGTCAGCGCACCCACGAACACCAGGAAAAACAGGCCCGTGGAGAACAGGGGCCAGATCAGACCCTTGCTGGTATACTCGTTGGCCATCATAATGATCTCCTTGTTGGAAATGATACGGGCCAGAGAGGTGTCCTTGACCAGCGTGATGATCTCGTTGCCCATGGGCGGGATAATGCGCTTGATCAGCTGCATCAGGGTGACCTTGAAAAAGATCTGGCTCTTGGTCATGCCCAGCACCTCGCCGGCCTCATACTGACCTTTCGGAATGGAGTCGATGCCGCCCCGGTAGATTTCAGAGAAATAACAGGCATAGTTGATGACAAAGGCCACCGCTGCGCCGCTGAACCGGCCAAAGGTGGGAATGTTGATGCCGTAATTTACCTTGAGCAGTCCGGGCACAAAGAAAAAGATGATGACCTGCAGCATCAGCGGCGTGCCCCGGATAACCCAGACGAAGGTCTTGATCAGCCATGCAAGGGGCTTGAATTTGCTGCGGGCCCCAAAGCAGATCACCAGTCCCAGTGGGATGGCGAAGAGCAGGGTAACGAAAAACAGCTCGCAGTTGATGACAAAAGCCTCGCACAGGCGGGCAAAGATCACGTCCATGGAAACACCTCAAAACACACATCATGGGACAGCGGCATCGTGCCGCTGTCCCTGATGCAAAAATCTCTTTAGAAGCAGAATCTTACTCAGCCAGAGTCAGGCTGTACTTGGCGGCCAGCGCGGCCATGGTGCCGTCGGCGGTCAGCTCGTCAAAGGCAACGTTGGTGGCGGCGGCGGCATCGCTGCCCTTGCGGAAGGCAACACCGTAGAACTCCTCAGCCAGCTGGTCCACGATGACCAGGTTGGCATAGTCGGTGCCCTCACCGATCATAGCCTTGGCCAGAGTGATGTCCAGAACGGCGGCATCGCAGGTGCCGGCGGCCACTTCCATCAGACAGTCGGTCTGAACGGTCTTGGGAACGAAGGTGGCCTGAGCCAGGTTGGCATCTCCCTCGATGGTGGACTGGCCGGCGGAGCCCTGCTCAGCGCAGACGTTCTTGCCGATCAGGGAAGCGGTGTCGGTATAGGCGGTATCCTTCCGCATCACAACGACCTGAGCGTTGATCACGTAGGGATCGGTGATCTCCATGTTGGCCTGACGCTCCTCGGTGATGGTCATACCGTTCCACACGCAGTCGATGGTGCCGGCATTCAGCTCCACTTCCTTGGTCTCCCAGACGATTTCCTGGAACTTGGGGGTCACGCCCAGCTTGGCGCACACGGCCTGAGCCAGCTCGGTGTCGAAACCGGTAAACACACCGTTCTCATCGGTGTAGTTCATGGGCTCGTACACGGTGTAGCCGATGATCATTTCGCCCTTGGCCTTGATAGCTTCTAGGTCGGTGGCCTGAACCTCAGGCTGGGAAGCGCTGCCGGAAGAGGCAGCGGGAGCGCCGCAGGCGACCAGAGACAGGCTCATCACCAGAGCCAGAGCAAGTGCAATAAACTTTTTCATGATATGTATCCTCCAAATCAACTTTACTGTGCGGGGAGCAATCATCTCTCCCGGACACTTTTGCATTTTACCACGCTAAATCGCCAATGTAAAGCCCCAATTTGAATTTTTTTATTTTTCCATTTTGCTCCTCGCCGTGCAAAGGGAGCGCCGCGACTGCGGCGCTCCCTTTTTTGATCCGTCAGGGATGATTACTGCAGGCCGTTCTCGTAGGCCTCGATCATCTTCTTGACCATCTGGCCACCCACGGAGCCGGCCTCGCGGCTGGACAGGTCGCCGTTGTAGCCCTGCTTCAGGTTGACGCCCACCTCGTTGGCGGCCTCCATCTTGAACTTGTTCATAGCCTCACGGGCGTTGGGGACAACCAGCTTGTTGCTGCGATTGCTGTTAGACATGATAGTTTCTCCTTTACATTGTCATTGTTTCGACTGTTTGTGTGGATGGAACATCCGAGCATAGTTTGTTCCCCGGCAAAATTCCTATGCGTTCGCCCGTTTTCCTGTTTTCGTTAAAATTCCGTTATTTGCCGTAAAAACGACGAAAGGTCACCCTTCCGCCGTTTTCTTGTTTTGACGTATCACTCGTCATACTCAATATGGAAGAAAATACCGGTATCTAAGTCGTATATAGCCGCAAACCAATCCGAAAACGGTTTCTCGACAAGCGCAATCGCCTCATCCCGATAGGTGTACAGAGTATTTTCCGAATCAAGACTATCCATAATTGCTTCGATATTTCCCAGCAGTTCAGGTGCCATACCCATTGGGCGTCCCGAAGCAAAATCTGCCCTCCGTAATCTGTCACCATACGACTGAATTTGGCCTTCCGGAATTTTGGCCACCACTACGGCAACCCCTTTTCTTCGAAAGATTCCTTGGTGTGTATCGCGTTTTTGAAGGATCTGTGTCCCTTCCGGAAAAGGGACTTTCCAATCGTGAGGTTGGTTCGTTGACCATTTGAATCTCTGTAGGGCAATTTCATTTTGGATATGTTTCTTTTAAGCGTTGAAAGGTTTTTATATGGCAAGAAGTTCTTATGATAGGTACTGTGAATATCGTGCGAACAAACTCAGATATGAATTTATGACCTCAGCACCATTAGTTATAGTTGGATTTGCATTTGCGGTACAAATTTTGAAATGGCTTCTCGTCCTTTTGGGTTGCTATATAGCCGGTGTTTTCTTCTATTGCTTTGCAAAAGAAATGATTCGCAATAGGAAAGCAAATAGATGATACATTGTAAAAAGTACCCGCCTCTGTTCAAATGAGGTGGGTACTTTTTCACATGCGGTCAAAACCTTAGCTTAATGACACTGCCTAATTGGGATGACTTTTTCTTTTCTGACTTGTGCTACTAATTTAGATGCCATTCATTTTAAGTGAAACATTTTTCATAATCCATAATCCTTTGCTGACGTGTCGCGTGCTATTCTAGACTAACTTTATCATACGTTATG
>JAFVVH010000016.1 GCA_017502285.1 Oscillospiraceae bacterium
AAAACGCATGGCGTTAAATTTATGCGTTCCCATAATTTGCACAAGCCAAATTTCCAAAGCTTGTGAATGCTTGAATCGGAATAATAAACGACCAAAGCTTTCGGATTTGTGCTCGCTGCCGCGGACGTTGAAAATGGCCTTTTTCGAGCCGGGTTCGGCGTCAAAGCCGGCGTGGACAATGGCGCTGTTGGCCTTGGAGGTGCCGGTGCACACATCCTCGGCCCGTTCCAGAAGGCACAGCTTCAGCCGGTAGCGGCTCAGCTCCCGGGCGATGGCGCAGCCCACAACGCCGCCGCCGATGACGATCACATCATACATGGTGTCTCTCTCCTTTCAAAACAAAAAAGCCATGCACCAATAAGCCCGGTTTGCGGCCGCGCCTATCTCTGCATGACTCAAACTCTCTGCATCTTTATATAATTGCAGCATAAGCATAGCATGCGGCGCGCCGCATGTCAAGACGGGGGAAAACGACAAATTCCGCATTTTGGCATGTTCTTAACAATAATTTGTGCTATACTATGAACAAGAATCTGCCCGAAGGGAGGATGAGCGGTGAACGGAGGAGGAATTCCCTGGCCGAAAGCGTGGACCAAGCGCCGCCGCGCCATTGGCAAGCTGACATACTCGCTGCGGGACTGCGCGATTTTCCTGCTGCTGTTTCTGCTGTCCTCGGCACTGTGCCTGGTGCTGCGGCACATGGACCCCAATAACGACACCAGCTATGTGGCCGTTATTTTTCTGTTGGAAGTCTTTTTGACTGCTTTTTTGACAGACGGCTATGTGTTTGGCGTGCTGTCCGCCGTGCTCAGCGTGCTGGCGGTTGACTATGCCTTTACCGCGCCCTACTGGAAGGTCAGTTTTGTGATTACCGGCTTTCCGCTGACGTTTTTTGTCATGATGTTCATCTCTGTTGCCACCAGTATGATCACCTCCCGTGCCCGCCACATGGCGGCCATGGCCCGTGAGGCGGAGCGGCAGAAGATCTATTCCAATTTGCTGCGGGCAGTCTCTCACGATATCCGCACACCGCTGACCGGCATCGTGGGTGCCACCAATGTGCTGCTGGAGGAAGAGGAGAATCTCTCGCCGCAGCAGAGGCGGGAACTGCTGGCAGACGCCAATGAGGACGCCCAGTGGCTGATCCGCGTGGTAGAAAATCTGTTGTCCGTTACGCGGCTGGGTGCTGAGAACACGAAACTCATCAAAACCCTGGAGGCGGCGGAGGAGGTCATTGAGGGCTCTGTGGCCAAATTCAGCAAGCGATATCCGCAGATCAAAATCAAGGTGCTGCTGCCGGAGCAGTTGCTGATGGTTCCCATGGATCCGCTGCTGATTCAGCAGGTGTTGACAAACCTTCTGGAGAATGCGGCGCTGCACGGCGGGGATGTGACCTGTGTGGAGGTCGGTCTGGAACGAAAAGACGATGACTGGGTGATGATCACCGTTTCGGATGATGGTCAGGGCATTGCGCCGGAGAAATTGCCCACCCTGTTTGACGGCTCGGCCCAGAGCGGCCCGCGCAGCGATGTCAAGCGCAATATGGGCATCGGACTGTCGCTGTGCCGCACGGTGGTGCGCGCCCACGGCGGTCGGATCAGCGCGAAGAATAAACAAGGCGGCGGCGCCAGCTTTTGTGTGGAGCTGCCGATGAAGGAGGATACGCATGAAGATCAAGGATAAGGTGTTGATCGTGGAGGATGAGCAGAGCATCAGCAATTTTATTTCCACGATTCTGGCCGCTAACGGCTATGATACCATGACTGTCCGCAGCGGTGAAGAGGCGCTGACCATGGTTTCTTCCCATTGCCCCGATTTGATCGTGCTGGACCTGGGTCTGCCGGACATGGACGGCATGGAGGTGCTCCGAGAGGTTCGCAGATGGTCCAGTCTGCCGGTGGTGGTGGTCTCCGCCCGCCAGCATGAGAACGACAAGGTGGACGCGCTGGACTGCGGCGCCGACGATTATCTGGTCAAGCCCTTCGGAACGGCGGAGCTGCTGGCCCGCATCCGCACGGCCATCCGCCATACCCGCACAGTGCTTCCTGGCGGGCAGATCGCCCAGACGGGCAAGTTTGTTACCGGAGAACTGACCATTGACTATGACAAACACCAGGTGCTGATGCGGGGCGAAAACGCCAAGCTGACGGTCAACGAATATAAAATCGTATCTCTTCTGGGCAAATATGCCGGCAAGGTGCTGACCTATGACTTTATTATCCGTGAGCTCTGGGGCCCCAAAGCCCGTACCGACAACCAGATCCTGCGCGTCAATATGGCCAATATCCGCCGTAAGATCGAGAAAGACCCCGGACAGCCGGAGTATATTTTCACCGAAGTGGGCGTGGGCTACCGTATGCGGGATGGCGACTGATAATCGAAAACTGGAAAAATCACAGGAAGCACCCTGTGGTTTTTCTTTTTGAACCAGACCGCGTCCACGGCTCTCTGTTGTTTAGGAACCGTAAAGAATACGTGCAAGAGCCCTTTGCGGTATCGGTTGAAATTGTTGCAAGATATACTTATTTTTTGAAGCGGCGAGCGAATTTTGAGACAAAAAATGCAAAAAAGCAGAGGATGAAATCTGGACGGGGTCCGGGAGGTCTCTTGACAACTTATGGGTACCATGAGATACTTATATAACTAAACAAGAACTACTTGTTTTAGGAGAGACTGCAAGAATCAAAAAAGAAAGGATGAGTGTTTTATGACTCCTGCCCTGTATGGAACTTGGGCCGCATTGATCCCCCCGGTGATCGCCATTGGCTTGGCCCTGATCACCAAGGAAGTTTACTCCTCCCTGTTCGTTGGCATCGTCGTCGGCGCTCTGCTGTACGCCGGTGGCAACCCCATCGTTGCTATCGAGCATTTCTTCGCTATCCTGCATGAAGAGGTCTCCGGCAACCTCGGTATCGTTATCTTCCTGATCATCCTGGGCACCATCGTTGCTCTGATGATCCGCGCCGGCGGCTCCAAGGCCTATGGCGACTGGGCCAGCAGCGCTATCAAGGGCAAGTCCGGTGCTCTGATCGCCACCGGCCTGCTGGGTATCGTTCTGGGCGTTGACGACTACTTCAACAACCTGACCGTTGGTAACGTCATGCGTCCCGTCACCGACACTCACAAGGTGTCCCGCGCCAAGCTGGCTTACATGTGCGACGCCGTCGCCGCTCCCGTCTGCATCATGATGCCCATCTCCTCTTGGGCTGCTGCCGTTTCCGGCATCATCGACGGTTACGATGGCTTCACCCTGTTTGTCCAGGCCATCCCCTACAACTTCTACGCCATCCTGACCCTGATCATGGTCTTCCTGACCGCCGCTCTGAACATCGACTTCGGTCCCATGAAGAAGCATGAGGACAACGCTGCCAACGGTGACCTGTACACCACCGAGGAGCGCCCCTATGCCAACGCTGCCGAGATGAAGTTCAACCCCAACGGCAAGGTCATCGACCTGATCCTGCCCGTTATCGTCCTGATCGTGTTCTGCGTCATCGGCCTGATCTACACCGGCGGCTTCTTTGACGGCGGTGTCACCCTGCAGGAAGCTTTCGCTAACTGCTCCGCTCCCGATGGCCTGTCCATGGGCTCCTTCGTCGCCCTGATCATCATCATGGTCTTCTTCCTGATCCGCAAGGCTTTCTCCTTCAACGAGATGATGGAGTGCCTGCCCGAGGGCTTCAAGCTGATGGTTCCCGCTACCCTGATCCTGACC
>JAFVVH010000001.1 GCA_017502285.1 Oscillospiraceae bacterium
GAACGTGCTGGATCAGGTGGCCATCGACAAGGCCATGATCGAGCTGGACGGCACCCCCAACAAGACCCGTCTGGGCGCCAACGCCATTCTGGGCGCTTCTATGGCCTGTGCCAAGGCTGCCGCTGAGAGCCTGGGCGTGTCCCTGTACAACTACATTGGCGGCACCAATGCCAAGCAGCTGCCTGTGCCCATGATGAACATCCTGAACGGCGGCGCTCATGCCACCAACAACGTGGAGATCCAGGAGTTCATGATCATGCCCGTCTCCGCTCCCTCCTTCCGCGAGGCTCTGCGCCGCTGCGCCGAGGTGTTCCACACCCTGAAGAGCGTTCTGAAGGAGAACGGCACTCCCGCCGCCGGTGTGGGTGACGAGGGTGGCTACGCCCCCAACCTGAAGAAGGATGAGGACGCCCTGAAGGTCATCGTGGCCGCCATCGAGAAGGCCGGCTACAAGCCCGGCGAGGACTTCAAGATCGCCATTGACGCTGCTTCCTCCGAGTGGTGGGATGAGGACGAGAAGATCTATGTCCAGCCCAAGTCCGGCCGCAAGCTGACCCAGCAGCAGCTGGTCAACATGTGGAAGAAGTTTGCCGACACCTATCCCATCATCTCCCTGGAAGACGGCATGGCCGAGACCGACTGGGAAGGCTGGGCTATGCTGACCAAGGCCATCGGCGACCGCGTGCAGCTGGTGGGCGACGACCTGTTCGTGACCAACGTGTCCCGTCTGGCCACCGGCATTGAGAAGAAGGTGGGCAACGCCATTCTGATCAAGGTCAACCAGATCGGCACTCTGACCGAGACCTTCGACGCCATCCAGATGGCCAACCGCGCCGGCTACACCGCCATCGTGTCTCACCGCTCCGGCGAGACTGAGGACGCTACCATTGCCGACATCGCTGTAGCCCTGAACGCCGGCCAGATCAAGACCGGTGCTCCCAGCCGTTCCGACCGCGTGGCTAAGTACAACCAGCTGCTGCGCATCGAAGAGGAGCTGGGCGACATCGCTCAGTACCCCGGCATGGATGCTTTCTTCAATCTGCGCTAAAAGGTTCTTCAAGCACGACACCGCCGCCCCTGATGGGGCGGCGGTGTTTTTATGATTTATAAAGTTTATTGTGCGGAGAACACAAAGGTATACGTTCCTTCGCTGGCGGGTAGGTCAAAGGAGAACGTTTCGGAAAAGCTGCCGTCACACACGGGCTGAGTGGCACTGTGCACGTCATAAATACTGTTGATTTTCGTGCCGTCCGCGGCCAACAGATGGGAGCCGCGGGTCATGGTGCAGGCGTTGGAGGCGATCCCTTCAATGGTGATGTCCAGCCGGCAGGGGGACTGCCCGGTAAAAGGCCCTTCGAAGGCGGAAAGCCTGTAGCTCATGTCGATAAGGGTGATGGACTTGGTGCCGGCGAGGATGGGGACATTCAGACAGTTTTGGTTGATGGTCAATTTGTCAAATGTATATTTTGTGCTGCAACGTTCACACTCCGGTGTGCCCATAGCATACTTGACCACCCAGTTGTGCTGGGCGGCATCCGGAGAGCTGGCACCGCAAATTTTGCATGTAGCGGGTGAACCGCAGGTGGCTTCCGCCCAGTTGTGGCCCAGTGTCGGAACAGTTTCGGTCTGCGCATCACCGCAGCGGGAGCAGGTAGTGGTGCGGCTGCCGGACCTTTCGCAGGTGGCTTCCACCACGGTGGTCTCATAGGTATGGCCCAGCGGGGGAATGGTGGCGGAAATCACGACTTCGCCGCAGGCGGCACACACCACATTTTCGTGTCCCTGCGCAGTGCAGGTGGCGGCCTTAACGGTGGAGGTGACGGTTTTGGTATGCTCGCAGGGAGGCTCTGGTTGGGAGACTGCGGGCGGGGAGATCGGCTCAGGCTGAGCTGGTTCGGGCACGGACGCGGCAGGAGGTGTGTCCGGTTGGATCACAGACACATCGGGTTGCGCAGGCTGAGAGACGGAAAGGTCAGGAACGCTGACGTCTTCCAGCGGTTGGGATGCGGAAGAACGCTCGGTCGGGGCGGTGCAGCCGGACAGGGTGATGGCCGCAGCTAGCACCGCGAAGAACAGGGATTTTCTGATGTTGAACATAGCCATCCTCCTCAAGAAATATGTTTCTTGAGTGGATTGTAGCATAGATCAAGGAGAAATAGAAGAGGGGAGTGCACGCGGCGGCATAAAATTTCTGTTTCCCTGTTGTAGTATGCAGTCTTTTTCGGTATAATGCAGGCAGAAGCCCCATTTGCATCACAGAAAGGAGACTATAGCATGGACGAACAGGAGATCCTGGTGCTCAGCGACGAGATGGGCGGCGAGGCGGAATTTGAGATCCTCGATTTGGTGGAATATGAGGGCAAGGAGTACGCTGTGCTGCTGCCCACGGACGAGAATGACACGGGCATCGTCATTCTGGAAATGACCGTCATCGACGAGGAGAATGCTGACTACGCGGATGTAGAGGACGAAGCCGTCCTCAATGCCGTGTTCGAGATTTTCAAGGAAGCCCACAAGGATGAATTCGACTTTGCCGACTGATTTAAGCAAAAGAAAAAGCGTGCGGTGCAACAGCACCGCACGCTTTTTTTGATTATTTGCAGAAGTCCTTGGCGACTTCCACGATGTGCTCGGCACACAGGCCGAACTGCTTGAGCAGCTCGGCGGCGGGGCCGGAATGACCGAACTCGTCGTTGACACCGATGCGGCGCACGGGAGTGGGGCACTTCTCGGCCAGGCAGCCGCAAACGGCCTCACCCAGACCACCGATGACGTTGTGCTCCTCGCAGGTGATGATCTTGCCGCACTCCTTGGCGGCCTTAAGCACCAACTCCTCGTCCAGAGGCTTGATGGTGTGCATGTTGATGATGCGGGCGGAGATACCGGCCTCGGCCAGAGCCTTGCCGGCCTCGATGGCCTCAGCCACCATCAGGCCGTTGGCGATGATGGCAACGTCGGTGCCGTCCTGAATGACCTCGCCCTTGCCCATCTCGAACTTGTAGTTGTTCTCGTCGTGGAACACGGGCACAGCGGCGCGGCCAAAGCGGATGTACACGGGGCCAACGTACTCGTAAGCGGCCTTGACCATGGCCTTGGCCTCCACGTCGTCGGCGGGGGACATGACCACCATGCCGGGAATAGAACGCATGACGGCGAAGTCCTCGCAGCACTGGTGGGAAGCACCGTCCTCACCCACGGAGATGCCGCCGTGAGTGGCGCCGATCTTCACGTTCAGGTGGGGATAGCCGATGGAGTTGCGGATCTGCTCAAAGGCGCGGCCGGCAGCGAACATGGCGAAGCTGGAGGCGAAGGGAACCAGGCCCATGGTGGAGGCACCGGCGGCCACAGCGATCATGTTGCCCTCGGCAATGCCACAGTTGAAGTGGCGGGCGGGATAAGCCTTCTTGAAGATGCCGGTCTTAGTGGCGCCGGCCAGGTCGGCGTCAAAAACGATCAGGTTGTCATGCTCGGCGGCCAGCTCGGTCAGAGCATTGCCGTAGCTGTCGCGGGTCGCGATCTTCTTCACATCTGCCATTTTACATCGCCTCCACTTCTGCCAGCTGGGCCTTCAGTTCGGCCATAGCCTGAGCGTATTCCTCGTCGTTGGGAGCCTTGCCGTGCCAGCCGGCGTTGTTTTCCATAAAGCTGACACCCTTGCCCTTGACGGTCTTCATGATGATGGCAAAGGGCTTGCCCTTGGTGGCGCGAGCCTGAGCGAAGGCGGCTTCCAGCTGCTCAAAGTCATGGCCGTCCACAACAGTGACCTCAAAGCCGAAGGCCTTGAGCTTTTCGTCGATGGGATAGGGGCTCATCACGTCGGCAACGGCACCGTCGATCTGCAGGCCGTTGTTGTCGATGATGGCGCAGAAGTTGTCCAGATTATAGTGGGCGGCGAACATGCAGGCCTCCCACACCTGACCCTCCTGAATCTCGCCGTCACCCAGCAGGGTATACACGCGGCAGTCCTTGCCCTGATACTTGGCGGCAAGAGCCATACCGGCGGCGGCGGAAATGCCCTGGCCCAGAGAGCCGGTGGACATGTCCACGCCGGGAGTCTCGTTCATGTTGGGATGGCCCTGCAGGTAGCTGCCGATGTGGCGCAGGGTGGGCAGGTCCTCCACGGGGAAGAAGCCCTTGTGAGCCAGAGCGGCATACAGGCCGGGGGCAGTGTGGCCCTTGGACAGGACGAAACGGTCACGGTCGGCCCACTTGGGGTTCTTGGGGTCCACGTTCATCTCCTTGAAGTAGAGATAGGTGAACGCTTCAGTGGCGGACAGGCTACCACCGGGATGGCCGGCCTTGGCGCCGTGAGTACCCTCGATGATACCCATGCGCACCTTGCAGGCAGTGGCCATCAGCTGCTTTTTCTCGCTGATTGTCATGCAATCTGCTCCCTTCGGTACAAAATAATAAAACTGACGAATTTGTCCACAGGCCATACGGCCGCAGTATATAGCCATTATAAAACATTTAAAAGCAAAGTGCAAGAGCGAGAAGGGAGAAGTTGGGGGAAAAAGTCGTGTGAAAACAGAGGTGGAATAGGCACATTTCGGAAAATGTATCCAGAGGGCGAAATGCATAGACGGCCATATTTAACAAATAATAGGTCTTGATTACCAAACTGAACAACCACTGGAGGGGTTACAGATATGAAAGCAACTGGAATCGTGCGTCGAATTGACGACCTTGGGCGGGTAGTCATCCCGAAGGAGATACGTCGCACCATGCGTATTAGAGAGGGCGACCCGCTGGAGATCTACACGGACAAAGAGGGCGGAGTAATTTTTAAAAAGTATTCCCTGATGGGCGGATTGACCGAATTTGCAGGTCAGCTGTGTGAGACACTCAACCGTACCAGCGGGCATGTGTGCGTCATTACCGACCGGGACAGCTGTATTGCCGTATCCGGCGCGCCGCGCAAGGAACTGCCGGACAAACAGGTGTCGGAGCAGGTGGAACGGATGATGGAGGGACGGCAGATCTTTCAGCGTACGGACGGTGAGCCGGTGACCCTGTGTGCCGATACAGATAAATATTTTGTTCTCACCGCCGCCCCCATCCTGTCCGAAGGAGATGTGCTGGGCAGTGTCTTGCTGGCGTCCGGTCAGCCTGACACTGCCGTGGGCGAGGTGGAATATAAGCTTGTGCAAGCAGTGGCTGGCTTTTTGGGCCGTCACATGGAAAGTTGAAGCGGTATGCGGCGGATGTTATATCCGCCGCATACTTTATGTAAAAACCACAATTGGATAGCTGTGGATACTCAAATAAAAAACATGATTTACATTGTGTATGAATATGGTATTATGGGAGTGAAATCAAAAGTGTGTCCATGTTGACCGCTTTTGCTTGAAGAAGCAGACATAAAATTGGTCGATTTACCCATCGGCCGAAATGAAAAACAGGAGGAATGAATCATGAGCAAGTATCTTGATCGAGTTCTGGAAGCAACCAAGGCAAAGAATGCCACCGAGCCCGAGTTCCTGCAGACCGTGGAAGAGGTGCTGACCTCTCTGGCCCCCGTGATCGAGGCCCATCCCGAGTATGAGAAGGTCGCTCTGCTGGAGCGTATGGTGGAGCCTGAGCGCGTCATCGAGTTCCGTGTGACATGGATGGACGACAACGGCCAGTGGCAGGTCAACCGCGGCTACCGCGTGCAGTACAATGGCGCCATCGGCCCCTACAAGGGCGGCCTGCGCTTCCAGTCCAACGTGAACCTGTCCATGATCAAGTTCCTGGGCTTTGAGCAGACCTTCAAGGATGCTCTGACTACTCTGCCCATCGGCGGCGCCAAGGGTGGTTCCGACTTTGACCCCGCCGGCAAGTCCGACGCCGAGGTCATGCGTTTCTGCCAGGCCTTCATGACCGAGCTGTACCGCCACATCGGTCCCGACGTGGACGTTCCCGCCGGTGATATGGGCGTGGGTGCCCGCGAGGTGGGCTATCTGTACGGCCAGTATCGCCGCATCGTTGGCGCGTTCAAGAACGGCGTCATCACCGGCAAGGGCCTGCCCTACGGCGTCTCCCTGATCCGTCCCGAGGCTACCGGTTACGGTGCTGTGTACTACCTGTGCGAAGTTCTGAAGCACGAGGGTGACTCCATCGAGGGCAAGCGTCTGGCCATTTCCGGCTACGGCAACGTGGCTTGGGGCGTCATGAAGAAGGCTGCCGAGCTGGGTGCCAAGGTTACTTACTTTGCCGGTCCTGACGGCTACATCCACGATCCCGACGGCGTGTGCACCGAGGAGAAGCTGAACTACATCCTGGAGATGCGCGCCAAGGATCCCATGCGCTGCCAGCCCTATGCCGAGAAGTTCGGCTGCGAGTTCGTTCCCGGTACCAAGTGCTGGGGCACCAAGGACGTGGACATCATCATGCCCGCCGCTACCCAGAACGACGTCAACCTGGAGTGGGCCAAGAAGATCGCCGAGTCCGGTGTCAAGTACTACATCGAGGTTGCCAACATGCCCACCACCAATGATGCTCTGGAGTACCTGAAGGAGCAGAAGCACATGATCGTGGCTCCCTCCAAGGCTGTTAACGCCGGCGGTGTGGCCGTCTCTGCTCTGGAGATGAGCCAGAACTCCGAGCGTCTGGTCTGGTCCGCTGAGGAAGTGGATGAGAAGCTCAAGAGCATTATGAAGAACATCCACGACTCTTCTGCTGCCGCTGCTGAGCGCTATGGCCTGGGTTACGACCTGGTGGCCGGTGCCAACATCGCTGGCTTCCAGAAGGTTGCTGACGC
>JAFVVH010000002.1 GCA_017502285.1 Oscillospiraceae bacterium
AATTTGTTCTGGAAGAAGACCGTGTGCGCTTTGCCGATTTTGTGGCACTGGCAGCCGATACATTGGAATATCGGGTGTCGGTCTGTCTGGCACCCAAGACCTCCGCCTCCCAGCAGGGCATTTTAGTTTCCGGCAAGGACTATTCCCTCTTGGGGCAGGCAGCGGATCGGGTCTTGCTCATGACCTATGAATGGGGCTACAAGTATGGAGAGCCGCTGGCCATCGCGCCCATCGACAAGGTGCGGCAGGTGGTGGAGTATGCCCTGACGGAGATCCCGGCGGAGAAAATCCTACTGGGCATCCCAAACTATGGCTACGACTGGACGCTGCCCTTCGTCCAGGGGGAAAGCCGAGCTACCTCCATCTCCAATCAATATGCCGTCACACTGGCCGCGGACAACGGCGTGGAGATTTCCTACGACAGCGCGGCACAGGCTCCCTTCTTTCGTTACCGGGACGATGTAGGCCGGGAACATGAGGTCTGGTTCGAGGATGCCCGAAGCATCCGTGCCAAGCTGTCCCTCATCTCCCGCTACAGCCTGCTGGGGGCAGGGTACTGGAATCTGATGCGGTCCTTCCCGCAAAACTGGCTGGTGCTCAACTCCATGTTCTTTCTTCAGGACGACATGTCCTCGCTCTTTCCCACATAACAAAATGCTCCACCCAACAAGGTGGAGCATTTTGTTAATACTCAATAGCAAATTCCACGTAATAAGTCTTTTCCGTATACTTGCCGGGGCTGCGGAGGTCCATGATCTCCTTGGCCATGCGGTAGGTGTCCGGCTCCAGATAGCCGTAAAGAAACTCCCAATCCACCTTCCACTTGGTTGTGTTATTAGGCTGAATGCCCAGTGCAATCATGGTCCAGGCCACTTCCTCTTCGGGTTTGCTACTCACAGGAAGCCACTCGCCCTCCACAAATCGCTCCAAAAAGAACGGAGTTCCCGTCTGCAGCTCGCCCTTGAATTTCCCGCCGCTCTGGGTGCAGACTAGCGTCATGCCGATGGGAGTCACATCCTCCGCGCTGAGGGTAATGCCCCACTCATCCTGCTGCGACTCCGATTGGGAGGACTTCCCTGCCACGTTGCCACAGCCAGCCGGAAGCAAAAGCACAAGGGCAAGCAGCATTATAAACCATTTCTTCATAGGTATCATCTCCTTTTCTCTATATTAACACAGACGCAGAAAAATGGAAAGAGTTTCAAACGATTGCAAGTTATGGAAAGTTGTAGTACAATAGCAGCATCTTATTTACAAAGGAGGACATTCCCATGTCCCTTGAAGTTGGTGTCCGCGGCCGCGCGGACGACCTTGTGAACGAAACCAATACCGCCGCTGCCGCCTGTTCCGGCGCGCTGATGGTGTATGGCACTCCCTATATGATCGCCCTGATGGAAAAGGCCGCATGGACCTCTATCGCTCCCCATCTGGCCGAGGGCGAGAGCACCGTGGGCACAAAGCTGGATGTGTCCCACCTGTCCGCCACCCCCATGGGCATGAAGGTGTGGGCGGAGAGCGAAGTCACTTTGGTGGACGGCAAGCGCATTGAGCTGTCCGTTTCCGCCTATGACGAAAAGGGTCTGATCGGTCAGGGCACTCACGAGCGCTTTATCGTCACCGACGAGCGTTTTCTGGCCAAGACCTCCCGGAAGCTGGAGGGCTGAGAAATGTCCATTGAACTGGTACGCAATTTCTTCCGTCCTCTGGGTCGTGAGGGCGATATTCTGGAATTTCCTGTCTCCAGCGCCACAGTAGAGCTGGCTGCTCAGGCGGTGGGCGTGATCCCCGCCCGCATTGCCAAGACCCTGTCCTTTCTGGTGGAGGATGGCTGTGTGCTCATCGTAGCCGCCGGTGATGCCAAGATCGACAACGCCAAATACAAGGCCATGTTCCACACCAAGGCCAAAATGCTTACCTCCGAGCAGGTCACCGAATTCACCGGCCATGCCATCGGCGGTGTGTGTCCCTTCGGCAACCCGGAGGGCGTCAAAACCTATCTGGATGTGTCTTTGCAGCGCTTTGAAACCGTATTCCCCGCCGCAGGCAGCAGCAACTCCGCCATTGAGCTGACCTGTGACGAGTTGGCCCAATACTCGGGCAGTCTTGGCTGGGTGGATGTGTGCAAAGCATGGCAGGAGGAGGAATAAGACATGGAACTGAAGGACTGTATCTTAACCCGGCGCAGCGTGCGCAAGTTTTTGGACAAGCCCGTGGGGCATGACGTGCTGGAGCAGGTCATCGCCACCGCAGCCTATGCCCCTTCCTGGAAAAACACCCAGATCAGCCGCTACATCGCCATTGAGGACCGGGCTGTGCTGGATACCATCTGCCGTGACTTTCTGCCCGAGCACAACGCGAATATTGTCTCCGGCGCTCCCCTGCTCATTGCCCAGACCTTTATTAAGAACCGCTGCGGCTACGAGCGGGACGGAAGTCTGACTACTGCTCGTGGCGAGGGCTGGCAGTATTACGACTGCGGTATTGCCGCCCAGACCTTCTGCCTTGCCGCCCACGACGCGGGGCTTGGTACGGTCATTATGGGCATTTTCCCCCACAAGGAGCTTGGCGAATTTTTGAATGTCCCGGAGGATCAGGAACTGATGGCCCTCATCGCCGTGGGCTACCCCGCCGAGCAGCCCAACGCCCCTAAGCGCAAGGATGTGGAAACACTGTTAAGCTGGAAGTAAAGAACAAAAATGAGGGACGCTGATGCGTCCCTCATTTTTTATCAGGTGTTATGATCGCTCACGTGAAATTGCTTGAGATTGCCGATTTTGGCGCTGCGGGTGTCCAGTTCATTCATCACGGCCTCCAGCGGGATACCGGACTGCACCATCATCACGGTCAGGTGATAAATGAGATCACTGATCTCCCCCACCGTGTCCTCCTGCACACCGTTCTTGGCGGCGATGATGGTCTCGGCGCACTCCTCGCCCACCTTCTTCAGGATCTTGTCCAGCCCCTTGTCAAACAGGTAGCAGGTGTAAGAGCCCTCCCGCGGGTTGGCCTTGCGGTCTTCTACCACAGCATAAAGATTTTTCAGGGTATCGTTCATGTCGCTCGCTCCTTTACAGTTCGATCTCGTTGAAAAAGCAACTGTCCGCCCCGGTGTGGCAGGTTGGCCCGTCCGGGATACAATGGTACAGCAATGTGTCTGTGTCGCAGTCGGTCATAATTTTCTTCACGTGCAGGAAGTTACCGGAGGTACCGCCTTTGTTCCACAGCTCGTTGCGGCTGCGGCTCCAGAACCATGCGGTCTTGGTTTTCAGGGTCAGTTCCACTGCCTCGCGGTTGGTAAATCCCAGCATAAGGATATCCTTGGTTTGCGCGTGCTGGATGATGACCGGGATCAGTTCCGATTTTTGAAACAGCTTATTCAAATCAAACATGCACTCACCTCGCCGGGATGCTCTGCCCGCGCAGATATTCCTTTACCTGCGGGACGGTCAGCCCACCAAAATGGAACAGGGATGCCGCCAGCGCCGCGTCACAGCCGGTCTGCTCAAACATCTGGGCAAAGTGAGTAAGGCTACCGCAGCCGCCGGAAGCGATGACTGGGATGGAAACAACGTCTGTAACCGCCTTGAGCATCTCCACATCAAAGCCGGACTTTGTGCCGTCAGTGTCCATGGAGGTCACCAGCAGTTCCCCCGCTCCCAGACGCTCGCATTCCTTGGCCCACTCCACCGCGTCGATGCCGGTGGGGTTGCGTCCGCCAGCGGTATAGACTTCAAAAGAGCCATCTTCCCGCCGCCGGGCATCAATGGCCACCACCACGCACTGACTTCCAAAGCGTTCGGCAGCCCTTGAAATTAAAGTGGGGTCTTTCACCGCCGCGGAGTTAACGGAGATCTTATCCGCGCCCGCTCGCAGCAGCCGCTGAAAGTCATCCAGCGTGCGGATGCCGCCCCCTACGGTCAAAGGGACGAACACCCGGGCAGCGGTACGCTCCACTACATCAGCCACGGTGTCCCGGGCATCGCTGGTGGCGGTGATATCCAAAAAGACGATCTCATCCGCGCCCTGCTGGGAGTAATAGGTGGCCAGCTCCACCGGGTCGCCTGCGTCACGAATATTGACAAAATTAACACCCTTGACCACACGTCCGTCACGGACGTCCAGACAGGGGATGATTCGTTTAGCTAACATTGGACTCCCTCCAAAAAACGGTCTATCTCCCGTTGAGAACGCAAAATCGTTACCTTTTCCGGGTAGCGGGTGGCCACATCCTTTAAAAGTTGGCGGCGCGGACCTGTCCTGCCCTTCCAAAATACCCACCACGCAAAGTTCAGATCAAACTTTTCCGAACAGCCCTCTGTCATGTCCGGCCTGCTGCTCCCGCGATAGATACGGTAGCGGCGCATAGCCCGAAACAGGCAGTTCAGCCGGGGCAGGGTCACAAATACGATCCTGTCTGCCTGCTCCATGCGCGCGTCAAAATGGAATTTGGAATACACGCCCTCGATGAGCCAGTTTTCCTGCTCCATAAATCGGCCCACTATGGAGATACACTCCTCCCGGTCACGCTCCTGCCAGCCGGGCAGCCAGAACACCGTATCCAGATGGAGTACAGGCAAAGAAAGCTGCTCCCCCAGCCGCCGGGCAAGCGTGGACTTACCAGAACCACTGAATCCAAGAACCGCGATCTTCACCGCTGCGCTCCCGTGTCGTGGGCGGCCTGTGCAAGGTCGATGGTCCCTGCGTAATAGGCCTTGCCGATGATAGCACCGTACAGTCCCATCCCGGCCAGTTTCTGAATGTCCTCATTACTGGACACACCGCCGGAGGCAATAATATTGCAGTCTACACGCTTTTGCAGCGCAGCCAGTTTTTCAAAGGCGGGACCCTGCAAAGTTCCATCTGTTTCAATGTCTGTAAAGATAATCGTCTTTACACCAATACCCTGCATTTGATGGGCAAATTCCAGATAGTCGAGGCCCGAATCCTCTATCCAACCTGCCGTTTTGACCCGACCGTTTTTGGTGTCGATGCCCACGGCGATGCGCTCGCCGTATTTGGCTGAAGCCTCCTCCACAAACTCGGGATGACTCACCGCGGCAGAGCCGATGACCGCCCGGTACACGCCCAGGGCGAACACCTCTTCCAAATCGGCCATAGAGCGGATACCGCCCCCCAGCTCCACCTTCAGCCCAACGCTTTGGGCCACCGCGCGCACGATGTCCGCATTTTTGCGAATACCGTCCTTTGCCCCGTCCAGATCCACCATGTGGATGTAACGGGCCCCAGCATCGTAAAAGGCTTTGGCGGTAGCAACAGGGTCATCGGCCACCTGATGTACGGTATCAAATTCGCCCTTGAACAGACGCACAACCTTTCCGTCCTTTAGGTCGATAGCAGGTAAAATGATCATTTGTTCATCGCTCCAAAGTTCTTTAGGATCTGCAGGCCCACCTCGCCGCTCTTTTCCGGATGGAACTGGCAGCCGAAGAAGTTGCCGCTGTTGACCGCGGCAACAATGTCACAGCCATGGTCGGTGACGGCAACGACCTGTTCAGGGGCACAGTTCTGCGCGCTAAAGGAGTGGACGAAATAGACGCACGCACCCTCGTCAATGCCCGCAAACAGGGGCGAAGGATTGGGAAAGCGCAGGCCGTTCCAGCCGATGTGAGGCAGCTTCAGCTGGGTGGGGATGCGGTCACACACACCCCGAATGACTCCAAGTCCCTGACAGGGCCGTACCTCTGTCCCCTGCTCCAGCAGCAGTTGCATGCCAAGGCAGATGCCCAGCACGGGCTTGCTTCTCCCCTGCTCCAGCACTACCTTGTCAAGACCGGGAGCGCGCAGCTTGTCCGCTGCATCGGGAAATGCGCCACACCGGGCAGCAGGATGGCATCCGCCAGCTCAATTTCCCTTGCGTCACTGGTGATGCGGGTGTCCACACCCACGTAGGCAAAGGCATTGGACACGCTTTTCAGGTTGCCAACACCATAGTCAATAATGGCGGTATAGCCCATGTTACAGCACTCCCTTGGTGGATACCACACCGCTGCCTTCCACCTTGACCGCGTCCTTGATGGCAAGGCCAAGAGACTTATAAAGACCCTCCGTGATGTGGTGGGCATTGACACCATAGTGACACTTCTGGTGCAGCGTGATGCCCGCATTGAAGGACAGGGCACGCATAAACTCCAGCGTCAGGCAGGCATCGTAGTCCCCAATCATGGGCTGGGGCATATCCGCGTCAAAGACCAGATAGGGGCGGTTGGAAAAGTCCAGCGCCGTAAAGCACAGGGCCTCGTCCATGGGCACGTAGGCGCTGCCGAAGCGGCGGATACCCTTCTTATCTCCCAAAGCCTCACGAAGAGCCTGACCCAGTACGATACCGGTGTCCTCCACCGTGTGGTGGCCGTCCACCTGCAGGTCGCCCTTAACGGTCAGCTTCATGCCCCAGCCGGCATAAAAAGCAAGGGCTGTGAGCATATGGTCAAAAAAGCCGATACCGGTGGATACCTCCACCTGACCGCCGTCCAGAGACAGCACCAGCGCGATTTCGGTTTCTTTGGTTGTTCTTGTGATAGAAGCAGTACGCATGGTACTCCCCCTCCTTACTCAAATCGAACTTGGATGGAATTTGCGTGGGCGGTCAGCTTTTCGCTTTGCGCCAGCGTAATGATCTTGTCCTTGATGGGAGCAAGAGACTGTTGGTCAAATTCAATGACGCTCATGGTCTTTAAGAAGCTGTCAACCGACAGGGGCGAAAAGAACCGAGCCGTGCCGCTGGTTGGCAGAACGTGGTCCGGTCCGGCCAGATAGTCGCCCAAAGGCTCCGGCGACCAGCTGCCCAGAAACACCGCACCGGCATTTCTGATGTCAGACAACAGCGCCCGGGGGTCGCGGGTGACGATTTCCAAATGCTCCGGGGCAATCTCGTTGGCAAGGGCTACGCACCCGGCCAAATCACTGCACACGATGGCACAGCCAAAGTCCCGCAGGGATACTTCCATGATCTCGGACCGCTCCAGATAGCCCGTCTGACGGACGATCTCGGCATCCACCGCCTTTGCAAGCGCTTCACTGTCCGTGAGCAGTACAGCAGAGGCCATGCGGTCGTGTTCGGCCTGACTGAGCAGGTCGGCGGCAACAAATTTGGGATCCGCGCTGTCATCGGCAATGACCAGCACTTCGGATGGGCCGGCCACCATGTCGATATCCAACGCGCCGTATGCCATGCGCTTGGCGGCGGCAACGAAGGCATTGCCGGGACCAACCAGCTTGTCTACCCGAGGAATGAAGCCCGCGCCATAGGTCAATGCGGCAACCGCCTGAGCGCCGCCCACTGCGATCACCCGGTCCACTCCGGCGATTTTGGCGGCGGCCAGCACTGCGTCGTTGAGATTTTGAGTAGGCGGAGTGACCATGACGATCTCCTCCACTCCGGCCACCTTGGCGGGGATGGCATTCATCAGCACGGAGCTGGGATAGGCCGCTGTTCCCCCGGGCACATAGATGCCCACACGGGACAGACCGCGCACTACCCGGCCCACCCGGCCTCCGTCCGGGGAGTTCCACTCCACCGTCCGGACCAGTAGTTTTTCGTTGTAGTCTCGGATATTTCTCGCCGCGTGCTCCAACGCTTCGATCAGTTCAGCAGGACAGTTTTCATAGGCCCGCTCCAGCCGCTCCGCTCCGATCTCATATGGGGCCGCATGGTCAAACTGCAGCGAAAAGCGCTCTACTGCCGCAAAGCCTTCTTCCTTTACAGCCTGTATAATATCAGAGACTGCCCGGTCAATATCCGCGTTTTTCTGGGCGGCTCGGGCGCGCATGGCTGCAAGCTGCACCTGCTCTGCCGCGCCATCGGCCTTGATGATACGAATCATGCTCTTCTCTCCAATTCCCGTTCGCACTTTTCAATAAAGTCGGTGATCTGCGCCTTGTGCAGCTTCATGCTGGCGGTGTTGACAATGAGCCGGGCGGACACTTCGGCCACCGTCTCAATGGGGACAAGGCCGTTGGCCTTGAGGGTAGCACCCGTCTCCACGATGTCCACAATGGCATCCGTCAGTTCCAAAATAGGGGCCAGTTCCACGCTGCCCTCAATCTTGATAATATCCACATCCATGCCTTTCTTCTCAAAGAAAGCACGGGTCACCTCCGGATATTTGGAGGCGATGCGGCGAGTCTTATATGTACCGTAGAAATCACTGCCCTCTTTCACCGCAAGAGCAAAGCGGCAGCGACCAAAATTCAGGTCCAGCACCTCGTAAAAAGCGCCGCCCTTTTCCAGAATGGTGTCCTTGCCCACCACGCCCAGATCACACACACCATGCTCTACATAGGTGATAACATCGGGGGCTTTGGCCAGCACTGCGTCCATGGGGTAGTTTGGAATGGCATGGACCAGTCGGCGGCCCGGATCCTTGATGGGAGCGCAATCAAGCCCCATGGCCTCAAACAGCTCCACAGACTTATCCTGCAAACGTCCCTTGGTCAAGGCGATACGCAAACGCTCACTGCTCACAGGCTCACCACCTTTTCTCCATCCTTGTCAAAGACCAGCACGCTGTCCGCGCCCTTGTCGGAAGCCAGAGCTATGCTTTGCTCCAGCGCGGCGCAGGGGGACAGCTCGCAGGTGCCGGCAGGGCGGCGATCCACCGCCTCCAGCGCCTGTGCAAGATAGCCTGGCTCATAATGGACCATTGTGCGCAGTACTGGAAGCGCACTCTCCGGCAGTGTGTGGGCCACAGCATCCACGTCCACGCAGAAGCCGGTGGCTTGTGCCTCCCGGCCAAACACCTCTACCAGATGGTCGTAGCGGCCACCAGACAGGACAGCTTCACCCGCCCCCTCCACATAACCGCGGAACACCACACCGGTGTAGTAATCGATCTGATGCACCATGCCAAGGTCAAAGCGCACATACTGGCCGTACCCGGCGGCAGACAGCTCGTCATACAGTGCGCGCAGGTAGTCCACCGTGTCCGTCTTGCCCGCCAGTTTTTCAGCCTCGCTGAGCACCTCCGCCCCGCCAAACAGGCGGGACAGCCGCTTCAGGGCGGCGTAGGCACTGTTGCCCTTATAGGGGGCGAGCAGATCGTTCAGCGCGGCAAAATTCTTGCCTTCGATATAGGCACGCATCCGCTCCACCGTCTGTTCGTCCAGTTCCATGCGGCAAGCAAGGTCACGGAAGAACTTGGCGTGGCCCAGCTCCACGTGGAAACGGGACGCGCCGCAGGAGCGCAGGGCATCGATGGCGGTGACGATGATCTCAAGGTCGGCCTTGATGCCGTCCGCACCGATGAGCTCCACACCGCACTGGGGGATCTCCCGGTTTCCACCGTTGTGGGCGGGGTTGGAGCGGTATACCTTCTGGTCGTAATACAACCGCTGAGGCAGGGGCAGAGAGCGCAGCTTGGTAGCCGCCACCCGGGCAATGGGGGTGGTGGAGTCGGGGCGCATGACGCAGATCTTGCCACTCAGGTCGCCCACCTGCAGCATCCGTTCCTGAGGGATGGCGCTGCCTGACAGGGCGAACAGGTCATAAAACTCAGTGTCCGGAGTGGACACCTCCAGATAGCCCCGCTGACGAAACAGACGGATGAGCCGGCCCTGTACCTCGCGGCGATCCTGACATTCGGCAAACAGGCGATCCCGGGTGCCCTCCGGGGTGTTAACGGTCATTCTCACTGATATTGCTCTCCTTGCAGATAAAGATGGGGCGGTTCTTGACCTCCAGATAGGTCTTGGACAGATACTCGCCCAGAATTCCGATGCTCAGCAGCTGCAGACCACCGACGAGCAGGATGATACACACCAAAGACGGCCAGCCCGCCACCGGGTCGCCGAACAGCAGGGTACGCACGATGATAAACAGGATGAACAGGAAAGCCAGCACAAAGCAGGCAATGCCCGTCACCGCCGCGATGGCCAGCGGGGCGGCAGAAAAGGCCACGATTCCCTCAATGCTGTAGCGCAGCAGCTTCCAGAAGGACCACTTGGTCTCCCCCGCTGCCCGCTCCACATTCTCGTACTCCAGCCACTTGGTCCTGTAACCGACCCAGCCATACAATCCCTTGGAAAAGCGGTTATACTCACACATTTCCAGCAGGGAATCTACAAACTGCCGGGTCATGAGTCGGTAATCTCTGGCTCCGTCCACCATCTCCGTTTTGGAAATGCGGCGCATGAGTTTATAGAAGCACCGAGCAAAGAAGGAACGAATGGGCGGCTCGCCCTTGCGGGTGACGCGGCGGGTGGCCACAGAATCATACCCCTCGTTTTTGATGGCATCCATCATCTCGGGCAGCAGGGCCGACGGGTCCTGCAGGTCGGCATCCATCACCGCCACATAGTCCCCCGACGCACGGGAGAAGCCGGCATACATGGCCGCCTCCTTGCCAAAGTTGCGGGAAAAGCTGACGTACTTCACCCGCTCATCCGATCGGGCAAAGTCCTTGACCACGTTCATGGTGCCGTCACGGGAGCCGTCGTCCACAAACAGGAACTCAAAGTCATACTCTCCCATCAGTCCGGCCACCCGGGTGACCTCATGATAGAACAGGGGCAGCACCTCTTCCTCGTTATAGCAGGGTACGATGAGACTGATTTTTTCCATCCCGTTACCTCCGGGCATAACATGCCCACTCTTTAGCGCTTTACCACGCTAATATACTACATTGCCTATAAGTTGTCAAGCGCAGGATAACCAAAGATACCCTATCTCCCGCCCCATGGCTGGTGCAAATTGTCAGAACAAGGAGAACAGGTCGATCTGACTGGTCTCGGGCAGGGTGCCGAAGGCCCCTGCTGCCTTTAAAAGCTCGATATGGGACTTGGACACTTGGGGCAGGCGGCGGATACCTCCTCAATGGAGATGAACTGCTTGCCCTTGCACTGCTCCTCCAGGGAATAGGCCGCCGTTTCGCCCAATCCGGCTACGGAAACGAAGGGGGGCAACAGCGTCCCCTTCTCCTCGTCTACGGAGAAGTTGATGGCCTTGGAGCGGTAGATGTCCATATGTTCAAAGTTAAAGCCGCGCAGATAGAACTCGTAGCACACCTCCAGCGTAGTGAGCATGTCCTGCTCTACAGCGGAGGCCTCCTTTTCCTTGAGCTGAATCTCCCGCATCTTCTTCAGGCATACGTCCATGCCTCGGCACATATAGGCCTCGTCAAAGGCCTTGGCGCGGATGGAGAAGTAGGCCGCGTAGAAGGCCAGAGGGCGGTGTACCTTGAACCACGCGATGCGGAAGGCCATCATCACGTAGGCCACGGCATGGGCCTTTGGGAACAGATAGGCGATCTTTTTACAGGAGCCAATGTACCAGTCGGGCACTCCGGCTGCTTTCATCTCGTCCTCCGCGCCATCGGGCAAACCTCTGCCCTTTCGCACTGCCTCCATGATCTTGAAGGAGCGCTTGGGGTCCATGCCCTTGGAAATCAGGAAGAGCATAATGTCGTCACGGCAGCCGATGGCCTCGTTGACCTTGGCTGTGCCGGAGGTGATCAGATCCTTGGCATTGCCCAGCCACACGTCGGTACCGTGGGAGAAGCCGGACAGACGCACCAGCGTGTCGAACTGGTCGGGCTGGGTGTCCTGCAGCATGCCGCGCACAAAGGACGTTCCAAACTCGGGAATGGCCGTGCCGCCGGTGGGACCCAAAATCTTGTCATCCTGATAACCCAACTTTTCAGAGGATTTGAAGATCGACATCGTATCCTCATCGTCCAGCGGGAT
This sequence comes from Oscillospiraceae bacterium, assembly GCA_017502285.1. GTDB lineage: Bacteria > Bacillota > Clostridia > Oscillospirales > Oscillospiraceae > Lawsonibacter. The sequence goes on from JAFVVH010000002.1 coordinate 11,698, forward strand.
CTTTTGTGGGTCGATGCCGGTAATGTCCTGCAGCATGCGGATCATGGACGGGTCATCGTGCCCCAGAATGTCCAGCTTCAGCAGGTTGGACTCCATGGAGTGATATTCAAAATGGGTGGTGACGATGTCACTGGTGGGGTCGTCCGCAGGGTGCTGTACGGGGCAGAAATCGTAGATTTCCTTGTTTTGCGGAATGACCACCATGCCGCCGGGATGCTGGCCGGTGGTGCGCTTTACTCCGGTGCAGCCGATGGCCAGACGGTTCTCCTCCGCCTTGGACACCATTCTCCCCCGCTCGGCCAAGTACTTCTTCACGTAGCCGAAGGCGGTCTTTTCCGCCACCGTACCCACCGTTCCGGCGCGGAACACATGGGTCTGACCAAACAGCTCAAAGGTATAGCGGTGTGCGTTGCCCTGATATTCGCCGGAGAAGTTCAGGTCGATATCGGGCACCTTGTCGCCGCCAAAGCCCAAGAAGGTCTCAAAGGGGATATTGAAGCCGTCCTTGGCATAGGGGGCGCCGCACACAGGACAATTCATATCCGGCATGTCAGCACCACAGCCGTAGGGATGCGCCGGGTCCTGAGCGTAGTCGAAGTCCGCGTGCTTACAGTTAGGACAGCGGTAGTGGGCAGGCAGAGAGTTCACCTCGGTAATGCCCGACATGAAGGCCACCAGAGACGAGCCAACCGAGCCTCGTGAGCCCACCAGATAACCGTGAGCCAGCGAGTCCTGCACCAGCTTCTGGGCGGACATATAGATCACATCGTATTTACAGCCAATGATGTCGCCCAACTCCACATTGATGCGATCCACCACGATCTGGGGTGGGTTTTCTCCGTAAAGCTCGTGGGCCTTGCCCCACACCAGCCGCTTCAGCTCTCCGTCCGAGTCCTCCAGCTTTGGGGCAAACAGGCCCTTGGGCAACGGCTCGATGGAGTCACACCAGTCGGCAATCAGGTTGGTGTTCTTCACCACCACCTCGTAGGCGATGTCCTCGCCCAGATAGGAAAACTCCTCCAGCATCTCGTCGGTAGTTTTGAAATAAATGGGCAGTTCGCTGTCTGCGTCCTCAAAGCCCTTGGAGGCCAGCAGGATATGCCGGTAGATCTCATCCTCCGGGTCCATAAAATGCACGTCACCGGTGGCGCACACAGGCTTGCCCAATTCCTTGCCCAGCTGTACCACTGTGCGGTTAAAGTCCCGCAGCTCCTCCTCGCTTTTCACCGTGCCGTCGCGCAGCATGAATCGGTTATTGCAGATGGGCTGGATCTCCAGATAGTCATACCAGGAGGCGATGCGCTTGAGTTCCTCCATGTCCTTTCCGGCGACTACCGCCCCAAACAGCTCCCCCGCCTCGCAGGCAGAGCCGATGATCAGCCCTTCCCTGTTCTCGTTGATCAGACTCTTTGGCATAATGGGGTATCGCTTGAAGTGCTCCAGATGGGACAGGGAGATCAGCTTATATAAATTACGCAGGCCCATCTGGTTCTTGGCCAGAACGATCAGGTGCTTGGGCTTGCGCTTGGCCTTGCCGTTTCCACGCAATTTGGTCATGGCGGGGTTGATCTGCTGCAGAGAGTACACCCCCTGCTCCTCCAGTATCTTGAACAGGGGCGGCAACATATAGGCCACCGTGGCCGCGTCATCGCTGGCCCGATGGTGGTTGAAGGCGGGCAACTGCAAATGCTCCGCCACCACGTCCAGTTTGTACTTACCCAGCTCCGGAAGCAGGTTCTGTGCCAAAACCAAGGTATCCACCGAGGTTTTTTGGAAGGGAATTCCGTATTTGCGGCACCCCTCCGCAATAAAGCCCATGTCAAAGTCGGCATTGTGGGCGGCCAGAGGACGGTCACCCACAAAGTCCAAAAAGGCACGCAGGGCCTCCTCCTGAGAGGGTGCTCCCACCAGCATCTCGTCGGTGATGCCGGTCAACTGAATGATCTCCGGATTAAGGATGCGTCCGGGGGAAACGAAGGTATTGAAGGTCTCGGCCACCTTGCCATCACGCAGGACGGCGGCGCCGATCTCGATGATGACTTCGTACTTTTTGTTCAGACCCGTGGTCTCAATGTCAAAGCAGACAATTTCCTCGGAAAAGCTCTGCTCTTGGCTTCCGTGGACCACCACCCGGTCGTCCACGTCGTTGATGAAATAGGCCTCCACACCGTACAGAAGCTTGATATTTTTGGCGGAATGCCATGCGTCGGGGAAGGACTGCGCCACGCCGTGGTCGGTGATGGCGATGGCCTTATGTCCCCAACTCTCCGCCCGCTTGACCACGTTTTTATCTTCTTTCAGCTTGGGACCCACGCTGGTCAGCGCGTCCATGGAGGACATGGTAGTGTGCAGGTGCAGTTCCACCCGCTTTTCCGGGGCGGTATCCTGCCGCATGGTCTTTTTCCCCTCCATAATGGAGGCAGGCTCCAGCACCATGTCGCCGTAGAAGCGATCCATATTCAGCCGACCCTGAATGATCAGCCGCTGGCCCTTCTTCACTCCGTCCACGATAGCCTTGGCATTCTCCTCAGTGGGCAGGAACTTGCTCACGCGCACAGACCCGGTGTAGTCCGTTACATCAAAGGCAACCACCCATGCGTTGCGCTTTTTCAGTTCCCGGTGGTCCACAGCAAACACGTCACCCTCAATGACCACGGTGCCCATGTCCAGCGTCAGCTCACCCATTGGGGTGGGCTTTTTCTTGATCACATGACCGTAGATGACCTTGCCGTGATCCTTGGTGGCCTTTTTCTCCTGAGCGGACGGCACCGCGCGCTTGATGTTCTTCATAGCTTCGGCACGAATGGCCTCGGTGCGGGCAAAAGCATCCATCTCCGGCTGTTCCACCGTTGGTTGCGGCGCAGGTTCTTCTCTTGTGATCTGCCCAGGCAGGTCAGCAAATTCGATTTTTACGCTGTTCAGTCCGTAGGCCCGGCACACCATATCCTGCGCCTCACAAATCAGATTGGGGCCTGCACCCTGCGCTCCCTCCACCACGATGGTGGCGCTACGCTGGGCCTTATGGATGGCTGCGGACACGATAATCCAGCCCTCCACCGCCACGGCAAGCTCCGTATAGCGGCGCAGAGCGGAAAACATCTGCAAAAAGGGGATCTTTTCGGACATGGATGCTCAGGTCTCCTTCGTAACGATCTCTTACAGCGTTTCGATCAGGGCGAACAGCTCGTCCACCAGCTGATCCTGCGGTACTTTCTTGATGATCTGGCCCTTTTTGAACAGCAGGCCCTCCCCCAGTCCGCCTGCAATGCCGCAGTCGGCGGCGGAGGCTTCACCCGGTCCGTTGACCACGCAGCCCATGACTGCCACGGTGATGGGCTTGTCCACGGCCTTCAGCCGCTCCTCCACCTGCCCGGCAAGGCTGATCAGGTCGATGCGGGTGCGGCCGCAGGTGGGACAGGACACCAGTTCCGGTCCGTCCTTACGGATACCCGCCGCCTTGAGAATATCCCGGGCAGCATAGACCTCCTCAATGGGGTCGGCAGACAGGGACACACGCATTGTGTCACCAATACCCATGGCCAAAAGGCCGCCAATACCCACAGCGGATTTGAGCGTACCCATACGCACAGTACCCGCCTCAGTCACTCCAATATGTAAAGGATAATCACTTTTCATGCTCATCAGCTGATAGGCTTTCATGGTCATGGGAACACTGGAAGACTTCAGTGAAACGCAAATATCATCAAAATCAAATTTATTCAGCAGTCGGATGTGTCCGAAGGCGGACTCCACCATGGCCTCTGGGCACACACCGCCGTATTTGGCCAGCAGGCCCTTCTCCAAGGAGCCGCCGTTGACTCCGATGCGGATGGGGATATTGCGCACTCGACAGGCATCCGCCACCGCTTTGACACGGTCCTCTCCCCCGATGTTGCCGGGATTGATGCGCACCTTGTCAGCGCCGGCGGCAATAGCCTCCAGCGCCAGCTTATAGTCAAAGTGGATATCCACCACCAGCGGAATGTTGATTTGCTCCTTGATCTTACCCACCGCGTGGGCCGCCGCCATGTCAGGCACGGCCACGCGAATGATCTGGCAGCCGGCTGCAGTGAGACGGCGAATCTGCTCCACCGTGGCCTGAACGTCATCCGTGCGGGTATTGCACATGGACTGGATAGACACCGGGGCACCGCCGCCCACCAGTACGTTTCCAACTTTGATCTGCTTTGTCATAAGCCTCAACCTCCAAAGATACGGACAAGGTCGTTGAACGTCACCACTACCATCAGGGCCAGCAGAGCCACAAGACCGGCAATGTGAACGTAGCTTTCATATTTCGGGTCAATACGGCGGCGGAAAATCAGTGTCCACACACCGTTGATGAGCAGGAAGAAAATGCGTCCGCCATCCAGCGCGGGCAGGGGCAGCAGATTCATCACTGCCAGATTGACGGCGATGAGCGCGCCGAAGTAGAGAATATTTTCCAGCGCCACAGCCACCGTTTCCGACTGGCTGCCCACCTGTGTGATGGTGTCCACGATACCCACCGGGCCTGTCAGGTCCTTCAATCCGGCAGCGCCCGTAATCAGGTCGGTCAGGCTGAGCCGCACCAGACGCACAAAGTCCAATGCGTTGTACCAGCTGTTTTTCAGCTTGGCGCCCAGGGTGGCTTCCTCCAGTTCAAAATACAGGCCGTACCGGGTCACGGTCTGTCCGTTCTCCGTATACTCCCGCAGCTCCAGCGGCAGGTCGTTCAACACCACACGCTGCCCATTTCGCTCCACCACAAGGTCGTAAGGCGCGCCGCCGCCCCGGCCAAGGAACAGGGTCACATCGCTGTAAAGATAGATGCGCTCCCCATTAATGGACAGGATACGATCCCCTGCCATAAGTCCCTGCTCTCCCTCCAGAGGAAATCCATCCATAAACCCGGACAGTACCGGGCTGGTAAAGGCCTGCGCCCGGGAAAACAGCAGCAGGATCAGCGCCAGTCCGGCCAGAAAGTTCATGGCGGCACCCGCGGTCAGGATAATCAGTTTTTTCCACCCCGCCTGCTTTCCGAAGGAGCGCGGATCGTCCGAGTCGTCCTCCTCCCCCTCCATGGCGCAGAAACCGCCTACCGGAAAGGCTCGCAGGGCATACAGCGTCTCGCCCCTCTGACGGGAAAAGATGGCCGGACCCATGCCAATGGCGAATTCGTTCACCCGCACACCAAAAGCCTTGGCTGTGATGAAGTGGCCAAACTCATGGATGGCAATGAGAAAACCAAAAAGTAGGATGGCAATGATGATATAGAGCATAGGACCTCCAAGTAACGAAAGAGGATTTATTTTACAGCTTCCAGTACGACTCGGCGGGCCTGCGCATCCGCCTCCAGCACGTCCTCAAGAGCGGACACAGCACGCAGAGGAATTTCCTCCATGGCCCGCTCCACCAGCCGGGCGATGTCGGCAAAACGGATGCGCTCCTGCAGGAACAGGCCCACCGCCGCCTCGTTGGCGCCGTTAAGCACCGCACCGGCATTTCCGCCCAGCTTTGCCGCCTTCAGGGCAAGGCCCAGACAGGCAAAGGTGTCCGGGTCCGGCTTGGCAAAGGTCAGGTTGGGACAGGACAGCATATCAAGCTCGGTGGCCGGACCGGGAATGCGCTGGGGATAGCTCAGGGCATACTGGATGGGCAATCGCATATCCGCCGTACCTATCTGGGCAAGAATGGCATTATCACAGTATTCCACCAGAGAGTGGATAATACTCTCCCGGTGGACCACGATAGAGATTTTTTCCGGGGGCATGGAGTACAGGTGCATGGCCTCGATAAACTCAAGTCCCTTGTTCATCAGGGTGGCCGAGTCAATGGTGATTTTGGCTCCCATGGACCAGTTGGGGTGCTTGAGGGCCTGAGCCAGCGTCACCTGCTCCAGCTGTTCTTTGGTATAGCCGAAGAAGGGACCGCCGGAGGCGGTGAGGATCAGGCGCTTGACCTCTCCCCTGTCACGGTTGCCCTGCAGACATTGGAACAGAGCCGAGTGCTCCGAGTCCACGGGAACGATCTCGGCATGATACTTCTCCGCCTCAGCCATGACGATCTGTCCACCACATACCAGCGTCTCCTTATTGGCCAGCGCGATACGCTTGCCCTTACGAATGGCAGCCAGCGTGGGCCGCAGGCCCACCATGCCCATGACGGCGGTAATGACGGTGTCGGCACTTTCAATTTCAGCCGCTTCCAACAGACCATCCATGCCTGAGGCCACGCGCACGTTGGTATCAGCAATGCGGGTCTTCAGGTCTTTCGCCGCCTTTTCGTCCATCATAACGGCCAGCGCGGGCTTAAATTGACGCACCTGCTGCTCCATCAACTCCACATTGCTATTGGCTGTCAGAGCAGCCACATCCATGCCGCAGGCGGCAATCACATCCAGTGACTGCCGCCCGATGGAGCCGGTGGAACCCATAAGGGAAATGGTTCGTTTTTCCATAGTAGATACTCCTTTAGATGGCAGGAAGCAGAGTCACCAGCACCCACATGGTGGGCGCGGCAAAGCTCATGCTGTCAAAGCGGTCCAGCATACCGCCGTGACCGGGGATCAAAGAACCATAGTCCTTGATGCCGTACTGTCGCTTGATCAGCGAGAAGGACAGATCGCCCAGCATGGTCACAATTGCTCCCACAAGACCGTAAAAGGCCATAATGAGCAAATTTGCATCAAGGGCAAAGAAATGGTTCAAAACAAACCCATACAGCGTCATGGAGACAACGCCAGACAAAAGCCCGCCGATAAAACCCTCCACAGATTTTTTGGGGCTGACCGGAAGGATACCCCGGTGCTTGCCAAGAAACATACCGAAGAAATAGGCTCCGGTATCGGTCAAAAAGGCGGCCACAACGGGCATGAGCACGAAAAACGCTCCGTAAGGATCCCGTCCGCCATTTCTCAGCATGCGAAGCTGTACCAGCGAGGACATGAGCACGGGATACAGAACGCCGCCGAACAGGCCAAACAGAACCTGCTCCGCCCGAACGGCTTTTTCGGTTCCATAGGTGAGTATCGCGTCAAGAAACAGCGCAAACAGCAAGCACAGCAAAACCAATTTGACGGCCCAAGTATCCACCTGCAGCCAATAGCACTGGGGGATCAGGGCGGCTGCCACCAGAACCGCTCCGCGGACAAATTGGTTTTTTTCTGCCCCCACCGCACGCAGCAACTCAAAGGCCGCAATGGTCACGATACCGCTCACCATGAGAGCCACAACAAACACAGGAGCAAAGAGCAGCACCGCCAGAAACAAGGGCGCCAGCACCACAGAAACCACGATACGCGTCAGCATATCACACACCTCCAAACCGTCTGGAACGGCTCTGGAACGCGGCAATGGCCCGGTGCAGCTCGTTTTTGTCAAAGTCAGGCCACAGCACGTCGGTAAAATAGAACTCCGCATAGGCAGACTGCCACAGCAGGAAGTTGGAAAGGCGCAGCTCGCCGCTGGGCCGGATCACAAGGTCCGGGTCAGGCACACCTTTGGAGAACAGGTAGCCCCCCATCTGCTCGTCCGTCAGGTGGTTGGGGTCGGCCCTGCCTTCCATACAGTCATGAGCATATGCCTTGGCCGCACGCAGCAGCTCGTCCCGTCCGCCGTAGTTCAGGCAGATATTCACCTGACAGCCGTCGTAGCGCTTGGATATCTCCCGGGTCTGCTCGCACAGCTCCCGCAGTTCCGGGGTCAGCGCGGACAGGTCACCGAAAAACTCCATCTTGACCTTGTCACGCTCCATCTGCTCAATGGCTTCCAGCAGGTACTTTTTCAAAAGACCCATAATGGCGCCCACTTCCTCCTGAGGACGCTTCCAGTTCTCGGTGGAAAAGGCGTAGACGGTCAGGTAGTCCAGCCCGATATCCTTACAGTAGGTGGCAATGGTGCGGAAGTTTTCAGCACCCGCAGCATGACCCGCGGTACGGGGCAGACCGCGCTTCTTGGCCCAGCGGCCGTTGCCGTCCATGATGATGGCAATGTGCCGGGGCAGGTTCTGGAAATCCACCTGAGGCTCGTTGGCTTTCTTTTTAAACAGCGGCATATACATCGTTCCTTTGCAGAATGGTACAGCTGTCTTAACAGCAAAGCAGGGTGCAGGATGCAGTTTTACCTTGCACCCTGCACCCGGTCAAAACGGTTTTACACCGCCATGAGCTCCTGCTCCTTCTTGGCGCACAGCTCGTCAATCTCCTTGCAGCGCTTGTCAGTCAGGTCCTGAAGTTCCTTTTCCAGATTCTTCTGGTCGTCCTCGGTGATCTCTGACTTCTTCTTCAGGGCCTTGATCTCATCCATGGCATCCCGGCGGATATTGCGCACCGCCACCTTGCCGTCCTCGGCATACTTCTTCACCTGCTTGGTCAGGTCCTTACGGCGCTCCTCAGTCAGCTGGGGGAAGGCCAGACGGATCAGACGGCCGTCGTTCTGGGGATTGATACCCAGATCGGAGGTCTGGATGGCCTTTTCAATGGCCTTGAGCAGAGCGGCATCCCAGGGCTGCACCACCAGAGTACGGGGGTCGGGAGTGGAGATGGCGGCCACCTGATTCAGAGGGGTGGGAGTGCCGTAATATTCCACCATGATGCGGTCCAGCACACCGGCATTGGCGCGTCCGGCACGCACGGAGGCAAAGTTGGACTTGACCACGTCGATGGTCTTGAGCATTTTGCCGTCATAATCCTTGATTTCAATACTCATAATTCAGTGTTCCTTTCGTTATGGAATAGTAGTATTTCAGCCCACCACGGTGCCGATCTTCTCGCCCATGACAACCCGCAGGATATTTTCGGGGTCCTTCAGAGCGAACAGCAGCACGGGGATCTCGTTATCCATGGACAGGGACGTGGCGGTGGAGTCCATCACCTGCAGGTGCTGGGCCAGTACCTCGTCGTAGCTGATGGTGTCGTACTTGACCGCATTGGGGTCCTTCTTGGGGTCGGCACTGTAAACACCGTCAATATTCTTGGCCAGCAGGATCACATCCGCATCGATCTCCGCAGCACGCAGCACAGCAGCGGTATCGGTGGAGAAGAAGGGATTGCCCGTACCGCAGCCAAAGATGACCACCCGGCCCTTGTCCAGATGACGGATGGCCCGCTGACGGATATAGGGCTCGGCCACGGACTTCATCTCAATGGCGGTCTGTACGCGCACATCCACGCCCTTCTGCTCCAGCACGTCGGCCACAGCAAGAGCATTAATAGCGGTAGCCAGCATGCCCATATGATCGGCACGGACACGGACCATGCGATCGCCGCCGTCCTTCAGACCGCGCCAGAAGTTGCCGCCGCCTACAACGATGCCCACCTGAACACCCAGGTCCACACACTTTTTGATGACGTCGCATACTTCACCGATCACATTGAAATCCAGGCCGCGGGAGGCTTCTCCCGCCAGAGCCTCACCACTGATCTTCAGCAGTACGCGCTTATAACGAGGTTCGCTCATTTCAAACACATCCCCTTTTCAACCGGCCGCAAGCCAGCACTTTTTCTTGCATCTATTTTAATATAAAAATCGCCGTTTGCATAGAGGTAAGATAAGAAAAGTTTACAAATTGCTGTTTAATTTTCTGCATAGAAAAATCCCGGTCAGTTCTATGGAACTGACCGGGATGAAGCTTGTTTGATCTTACTTGATCATGGAAGCGACCTCGGCAGCGAAGTCGTCGACCTTCTTCTCGATGCCCTCGCCCTTCTCGAAGCGCACAGCGTTCACGAAGGTGACATTGCCGCCCAGAGCCTTGGCAGCGGAGGCGATATACTTCTCCACGGAGAACTGGTTGTCCTTGACAAACTCCTGCTGCAGCAGGCAGTTCTCGGCATAGAACTTGTTCAGCTTGCCCTCCACGATCTTGACCTTGACCTGCTCGGGCTTGCTGGCCATCTTGGGATCGTTGTCCATCTGGACCAGCATAATCTTCTTCTCCTCGTCCAGCACGTCCTGGGTGACCTGGCTCTTGTCCCAGAAACGGGGATTCAGAGC
>JAFVVH010000017.1 GCA_017502285.1 Oscillospiraceae bacterium
ACTCATGCTGCTGGCCTCCAGCATGAAGCTGTATGCCGTGAGCTATCTGTTCAACTTCGTGTTTGAGTGGGGCGTTCTGGCGCTGGTCATTCTCTTCCAGCCGGAGATCCGCCGCATTCTGGAGCGCATGGGTGACGGCCGCCTGTTCAGTCTGTTTTTCTCCTTTCAGGCTAAAGATCTGAGTGGTGTGGAGCGGTCCATCAACGAGACGGTAGCTGCCTATACCGCCATGTCCGGGGACAAGGTGGGCGCGCTCATGGTCTTTGAGCGGCAAAATCATCTGGATGATGTGATCAAAACAGGAACAGCGCTGGATGCGGCCGTATCTGCCGAATTGCTGAAAAACATCTTCTGGAACAAAGCACCCCTGCACGACGGCGCGGTCATTGTGCGCAACGGGCATATCATCGGCGCGGGCTGTATGCTGCCCTTGTCCGGCAACGTCAATCTCAGCCGCGAACTGGGTATGCGCCACCGGGCAGGCATCGGCATCAGCGAGCACACTGACGCGGTGGTTGCCATCGTCTCGGAGGAGACGGGCTCCATTTCTGTGGCGGTGGGCGGTATGCTCAAGCGGCATCTGGCTCCCGAAACACTGGAGCGGCTGCTGCGCAATGAACTGCTGATCGAAGAGGAAAAGGCAGATGGCCAAAGCCTGTGGGCGGCCATTTCCTCTGTAGTAAAAAAATCCGGAAAGGAGGCGGCAGCGGATGGAACGGATCAGAGAGAGTAAATGGCTGTATGTTCTGCTGTCCATCCTCATTGCCACGGCATTCTGGATGAGCGTGCGGGCCGGAGAAGATCCAGAAATGGAGCACCGTGTGCGCGGAATCCCGGTGACAGTCACCGGAAGCCGGGTATTGGAAAATCAGGGACTGATGATCGATGACATTTCCCACGACACGGCGACTCTGATCTGGAAAGGAAGCTGGAGTGACATCGGTCAACTGGACAAAAACAGTGTGTCAGTCAGTGTGGACGTGTCCCGCATCTCCGAACCGGGCGTCTATAAATTGGACTATTCCGTAAATTATCCTGCCACGGTGGCGACCTCTGCCATCTCGCTGCAGGGCAGCGTTCCGGAGCAGCTCACCGTCACAGTATCCAAAATTTACTCCGATACGTTTGACATCCAGCCGGTTCTCAAGGGCAGTGTGGCCTCCGGCTATCAGGCCGGTGAATTCCTTGTGGAGCCGGAGAGTGTGCTGATCAGCGGCACACAGGAAAAAGTAGATATGATAGATCGCGTTCAGGTCGTGCTGGAGCAAAAGGAGCTGAAGGACTCTTTTGCCGGAGAGCTTCCTTTGCGGCTGCTTGATGCTCAGGGCAAAGAAGTGGAGCGCGGTGATCTGCGCATGACAGTGGACAAGGCCTACGTGATCCTGCCGGTGGTGGTGGTAAAGGAGATCCCTCTGCGGGTAGAGTTCAAAGACGGCGGCGGTGCCACACAGGCAAATGTCAAGTGTGAGATCCAGCCCAAGTCGATCACCGTCTCCGGTCCGGAGGAGGACGTGCTTCATCTGGACGAGTTAACGCTTGGTTCGGTGGACCTTTCTCAGGTCATGGATACGGTCACCAAGGAATTCCCGATCTATCTGCCGGCAGAACTTCAAAACGTAAGTGGCATTACTGATGCCCAAGTCACTGTGTCCGTTGCGGGACTTATCACCCGGGCATTTGAAGTGAAGAATATTGAACTGACCAATGTGCCCAAGGGCTATTCTGCATCCCTGACCACTCAGGTACGGACCATCGTTCTGCGCGGCACAAAGAAGGAACTGGACAAGGTTGACGCAACTCAGATCCAGATCGTGGCCGATCTGTCTGACTTGTCCACGGCCACCGGCTCCTACAATGTGCCGGTGAGGGTCTATCTGTTTACCGACGGGGATGTCGGTGTGATCGGTCAAAACAACGTGGTGATCAATCTGTCCAAAAAATAACCCATTTGTGAGGAGCGCATGGCTATGGTCCAAACAGCCATTGTAAAACGAATCGTGTCTCCAGGCGTGGCAGAGGTTTCCCTCATGCGCCAGCTGGAGTGCGGCCTGAGCTGCAAGAGCTGCGAGGGCTGCCCCCAAAAACCAAAGGACGAGATCCTTGCATTGGCGGATAATTCCGTGGAGGCCAAGGTGGGGGATGCGGTGGAGGTAGAGTCCAACTCCGGAAGCGCCATCGGCATTGCCGCGCTGGTCTATCTTGTGCCGTGTATCGGCCTTGCCTTGGGTTACCTGTTGGGTGCGTGGCTGGGACTGGGTGAAGGACTTTGTGTGCTGATGGCCTTTGGGGGACTTTTCGGCGGTTTTGTTCCCGCGCTGCTGCTCAATCGAGCCATTGTTAAGCGGGACAAGCCGGAATTTACCATCCTGCGGATAAGAGGTTGATCAGGCATGTTCGGATATGTCCGCCCTGTGCGCGAGGAACTCAAGTGCAAGGACTTTGACCTCTATCGGGCCACCTACTGCGGGTTGTGCCGCACCATGCGCAAGCGGTGCGGCTGGCTGGCACCTATGGTGCTGAATTTTGATTTTACCTTCCTTGCGGTTTTACTTGCCCCTGCCCAAGGGGAAAAGATGACCACCTGTCACCGATGTCAGGTGCCGCCCTTTTTGCGGCGCTGCATGTGTGAAACTTCGGCGGGACTTGAGTTGGCCGCGGATGAAAGCGTGATCCTTGCCTACTGGCAGATACGGGACAGGGTACGGGACGATACGTTTCTGCGCGGTCTGCCAGCCAGAGGGTTCAGTGTGCTGCTTCGCCCCTGTTATAAGCGCTGTGCCCGGCGGCAGCCGGAATTTGACCGGAAGGTCAAGGAGCAGCTTGGCATTCTTCATCGGCTGGAAGCAGAGAACTGTACCTCTATCGACCGGGCGGCGGATGCCTTTGCGGTGCTGCTACAGGCTGCAGCCCCAGAGACAGGGGAGCAAAACCGGGACCGGGCCATGGAGCAGCTGCTGTACCATCTGGGCCGCTGGATCTATTTGGCCGATGCCCGGGACGATCTTGAGGACGATCGGGCCAAAGGCTGCTACAACCCCATTAGCCTGCGCTATGGACAGCAAGCGTGTGACGAGCCGCTTGCCCTGACCATGGAGCATTCGCTGAGCCTGATGCGCGGCGCCTGCGCCTTGCTGGAGCTGGGGCGGCAGGAGGAACTGGTGAACAACGTACTTTGTCTTGGCCTTCCGCTGGTGCAACGGTCTATTTTTAACGGCAGCTGGAGGCAGATGAAAAAACAGAAGATTTGGAGAAACAAGCTATGAACGATCCCTACAGCGTGCTTGGTGTCAGTGCCAACGCCAGTGACGATGAGATCAAAAAGGCGTACCGCGAGCTTGCGCGCAAATACCACCCGGACAACTATCAGAACAATCCGCTGGCCGATCTGGCCGAGGAAAAAATGAAGGCCATCAACGAAGCCTACGAGGCCATTCAGAAAATGCGCGAGGGCGGGCACAATGCCTCCGGCGGTGCCCAAAGCTACCAGACCTACTCCACACAAAGTCAGGACCCAGCCTTTGCTCGTGTACGCATGCTCATCAACAGCGGTAATATTTCCCAGGCGGAAGCGGTGCTGGATGAGATCGGAAACCACAGCGCGGAATGGTACTTCCTGCGCGGCGCGGTGGCCTATCGCAAGGGCTGGCTGGACGAAGCCATGCAGAACTATCAGATCGCCTGCCGGATGGACCCCAACAACATGGAGTACCGTCAGGCGCTGGCTATGATGCAGCGCGGAGGCGGCGGATATACCCCTTACGGCTATTCCAACACCGATCTGTCCGACTGCTGTACCACCTATCTGTGCTTAAGATGTCTGTGTCCTCTGGATGGGGGACTTTGCTGCTGAGGAAGCAGGAACAAAAAAGAGGAAGTGTAATACATGCTTAAAAGTATGACCGGCTACGGCAGGGGGGAGGCCGTGCTCAACGGCCGCACCATCACGGTGGAGGTCCGCTCCGTCAACAACCGCTATCTTGACTGTTCTGTCAAGGTGCCAAGGCTTTACATCTTTGCCGAGGATGCCATTAAGAGTCGTGTCCAGGGCAGTATTTCCCGGGGCAAGGTGGACGTGTTTGTCACCCTTGAGAGTATCGGGGGCGAGCAGGTTGTCATCAGCGTCAATCAGCCGGTGGCAGACAGCTACTACAATGCGCTGACCGGTCTGCGAGACCGTTATCGACTCCGGGACGACATTTCTGTGTCTCTCCTGTCCCGATTCCAGGACGTGCTGCTGGTGGAAAAGAGCCAGGAGGACGTGGAGGCAGTGGCCAAGGATATTTGCAGCGTGCTGGATATTGCTCTGGCAGATTTCAATGCCATGCGCCAGCGTGAGGGCGAGAAACTGGCTCAGGATATTCGCAGCCGTGCCGACACGATAGCACAGCTTCTGGCCAAGGTGGAGAAACGTTCTCCCCAGACTGTGTCAGAATATCGCGCAAAGCTGGAAAGCCGGATGCGTGAGGTGCTCTCCAATACCCAGTTGGAGGAAAGCCGTATCCTGACCGAGGCAGCCATCTTTGCCGACAAGGTGGCGGTAGACGAGGAGACCGTCCGCCTGCGCAGCCATCTGGGGCAGCTGGCGGAGATGCTGGAAAGCGGTGTGCCTATCGGACGTAAACTGGACTTTCTGATCCAGGAATTCAACCGGGAGGCCAACACCATCGGCTCCAAGTGTACCGACCTTGAGATATCCCGTCACGTGGTGGATATCAAGGCGGAGATCGAGAAGATCCGTGAACAGGTCCAGAACGTGGAGTAAAGGAGTCTGACAGCGTGAAACTGATCAACATTGGATTTGGCAATATGATCTCCGCCGGGCGGCTCATCGCCATCGTCAGTCCGGAGTCCGCGCCCATCAAGCGTATGGTACAGGAGGCCCGGGATCGGGGTGTGCTCATTGATGCCACCTATGGACGACGCACCCGCGCGGTGCTTATCATGGACAACGACCATCTGGTGCTGTCCGCCCTCCAGCCGGAGACTGTTGCCAACCGACTGAGCGAGAAGGACATAGCTGTGACAGAGGAGGAAGAAGAGGAATGACACAGAAAAAGAAGGCAAAGGGCCAGCTCGTTGTGTTATCCGGCCCCTCCGGTGTAGGCAAGAGTACGGTGATCGCTGAACTTTTGTCTGAGCGGACGATGCACTTTTCCGTGTCCTACACCACCCGGAAGCCCCGGGTGGGGGAGCAGGACGGCGTGAACTATAACTTCGTTTCCCGGCAGGAGTTTGAAGGTATGATCGCCAGAGGCGAACTGCTGGAGTATGCCGAATATGTGGACAACTACTACGGCACATCACTGAAGGTCATTCAGGACAAGCTGGATGCCGGTGTGGACGTTTTGCTTGACATTGAGGTCAAGGGCGCGGCCAAGGTGCGAAAAAGCTGTCCCGATGCCCTGTTTATCTTTATGATCCCGCCTTCGTTCGAGGAACTGTCCCGCCGCCTGCATGCGCGCAACACCGACAACGAAGACGTGATCACTGGCCGCCTGGAAAAGGCGCGTCTGGAATACAAAGAGATCCCCAACTACGACTATCTGGTCATCAATGACAAGGTTGCCAACGCAGTGGGGGAGATCGAATCCATCCTCACCGCGGCGGAATGCCGCTTTACAAACCGAAAATACATGATTGAAGGAGATTATGCGTTATGATGCTCGAACCCCCTATGAAGAACCTGCTGGAAAAGGTGCCCAGCCGCTATGAACTGGTCAACGTGGTTGCCTGCCGTGCTCGTGAGATCGCCACTCAGGCCGAGGATGCCGGTATTCCTCTGGAGGATAAGCCGGTGAGCATTGCCATCCGCGAGATCGCCAACGGTGAGGAGCAGACCGAAGCTTAAACAAAAAAGGCAAGTGAAAGGTTTTCACTTGCCTTTTGCGGTGCAAAGGGGGCGGTATTATGGGCCAAAAGTGCATAGTCAAAATTGCGCTGTCCAAGGCAATCTATGCCATTGACAAGCCCTATGACTACCTTGCCCCTGCCGAACTGGAGGAGCGTATCCGACCCGGTATGCGGGTGCTGGTGCCCTTTGGAAGCGGAAACCGCCCCTGTGACGGTGTGGTGCTTGCGGTGCAGCATCAACAGGAGCCGGGCAGCCTGAAAAGCGTATTGAGCCTGTTGGACGAAGAGCCGGTGCTCAGTGAAAAGCTGCTCAAACTGGCTCTTTGGATGCGGGAGCGCTGCTTTTGTACCGTTTATGACGCGGTGAAGGCTATGCTGCCCGCGGGACTGTATTTCTCCCTGCGTGACTGCTGCTGTCTGCGGCAGGAGGTGAGCAGGGAGGAGGCTTACGATGCCTGCGGCCAGTCGCTTGGAGCCAAAAAACTGCTGGAGCTTCTGCTGGCCTGCGGCGGTCGGGCAGATATGGAGCAGGTGCGCGGCGCATTTGGAACAAGATCACCTGCTGCGGCCATCAAATTGCTCACAGAAAAGGGTATTATTACCGTAGAGACCAGTGCCATGCGGGCTGTGGGGGACAAAACCCAGCAGCTGGCGGTGCTGGCCATGCCTGCGGAGGAGGCCCTGGCGCTGGTAGCACCGCGCCGAAAGACAGCGCCCCTGCGCTATGCGGTGGTAGAGCTGCTGTGCGCCATGGGCAGTGCGGGAGCCAAGGAGCTGTGCTACTTTACCGGCGCTTCTTCCGCGACCCTGCGTGGTCTTGCTAAAAAAGGGATCATCACGCTGGAAAAGCAGGAGGTCCTGCGTCGGGTCAGCCACGAGCCGGTGGAACCGGCGGACCCCGTAGTGCTCAACGAGGAGCAGACGGCGGCCTTTGAACAGTTAGATAAGCTGGCTTGTGCGCACAAGCCCGGTGCTGCGCTGTTGTACGGTGTCACCGGAAGCGGAAAGACGCAGGTGTATATCAAGCTCATTCAAAGCGCCCTGCAGCGGGGCTGTACGGCCATGGTGCTGGTGCCTGAGATCGCGTTGACACCGCAACTGCTGCGCGTTTTTGTATCCCACTTCGGTCAGCAAATTGCTGTGCTCCACAGCTCCCTGCGGGCCGGGGAACGCTATGACGAGTGGAAGCGGGTGCGCAGCGGAGATGCCAAGGTGGTCATCGGCACGCGCTCGGCGGTTTTTGCCCCACTTGAGCATATCGGTCTGATCATTCTGGACGAGGAGCAGGAGGGGTCTTACAAGTCAGAGAACACCCCCCGATACCATGCCCGGGACGTGGCAAAATATCGCTGCGCCCAAGAAAATGCCCTGCTGGTTCTGGGCTCTGCAACCCCGAGTGTGGAGACCATGTACCATGCAAACCGAGGCCAATATCACATGGTACGGCTGACCAAGCGTTACAACCGCAAGTCGTTGCCGCAGGTGCTCATAGCTGATATGAAGCATGAGCTGCGGCAGGGTAATGGCACTTCCATCAGCTCGCTGCTGCGGCAGGAACTGGAGTACAATCTGGAAAAAGGGGAGCAGTCCATTCTCTTTCTCAACCGCAGAGGAGCCAGCCGCATGGTATCCTGTGGGGAGTGCGGCCACGTGCCGGAATGTCCCCGCTGTTCTGCCAACCTGACCTATCATTCGGTCAATCGGCGGCTGATGTGCCATTACTGCGGTCATTCTCAGCCCCTGCCCGATGCCTGCCCGGAGTGCGGTGGTATGCTCAACTTTATTGGTACAGGCACACAAAAGGTGCAGGAGGAGCTGGAACAGCTGTTTCCGGGTACGGCCATCCTGCGAATGGACACGGACACCGTGTCTGCCGCACGGCCTCACGAATACTATCTGGACCGCTTCCGCAAGGAGAAGATTCCCATCCTGCTGGGCACTCAGATGGTGGCAAAGGGGTTGGACTTTGAAAACGTGACGCTGGTGGGTGTCATCTGTGCCGACCTGTCTCTGTTTGTTGAGGACTTCCGGGCCGGTGAGCGCACCTTCTCCCTGCTGACACAGGTGGTAGGCCGAGCCGGTCGGGGAGAAAAGACCGGCAGAGCCGTTATCCAGACCTTCACCCCGGAACATGAGGTCATCCGGTTTGCCGCCCAACAGGACTACGACAGCTTCTACGAGCAGGAGATATTGCTGCGTAAGCTGCGTGGATTCCCGCCCTTCGGTGATATTACCGTGCTCACCGTGTCCGGCCCGGACGAAGGGGGCGTGCTGCGGGTGTGTATGAAGCTGCGCTCCGGTCTGGAACGAGGCCTGGAGCAATTGGGGGAGCAGACCCGGGTGCTCGGTCCCGCCCCCGCCGTCATTACCAAAGTCAATAACCGCTACCGTTACCGGCTGGTCCTGTCCGGACCGAGCACGCCGGGACAGCGGCATCTGGTGTCCCATTTGCTGCGGGCGGTGCATCAGGACAAGGAAAATAGGGGTGTGTCTGCTTTCGCGGACATTAACCCGTTTGATTAAAGGAGTAGTGTATACCATGCTGCGTACCATCATTACTGAGGGGGACCCTGTACTGAACAAGGTCTGTCACCCTGTGACCAAATTTGACGAGAAGCTGTGGACTCTGCTGGACGATATGCGTGAGACCCTTGCCGAATCCAACGGTGTGGGCCTTGCTGCACCTCAGGTGGGTATCCTGCGCCGTGTGGTACTGGTCATCAACGGCCAGGACGAGGTGCTGGAGCTCATCAACCCGACCATCATCAAAACCGAGGGTGAGCAGGAGGGGCTGGAGGGCTGCCTGAGCGTGCCTGGCAAGTGGGGCAACGTAAAGCGCCCCATGGTGGTGCGTGTACGCGCTCAGGACCGGAAGGGAAACTGGTTCGAGGTAGAGGACGAAGAACTGACTGCCCGCTGCTTCTGCCATGAGCTGGACCATCTGGACGGCCACCTGTTCGTGGAGCATACGGAACGGCTGTTTACTTCGGAAGAACTGGACGCAATGATGGAGGATGAAGCATGAAGATCCTCTTTATGGGCACACCCGATTTTGCCGTGCCTTCGTTGGAATCACTGCTGAACGCGGGGCATGAGATCTGCGGTGTTTTCACCCAGCCCGACAAACCTAAAAACCGGGGGATGAAGCTTCAGGCACCGCCTGTAAAGGAGTTTGCCCTTGCACACGATATTCCCGTATTTCAGCCTGAGAGCGTTAAGGATGGCACCGCCATGGAGCAGATCCGCTCGCTGGAGCCGGAGCTCATCGCCGTGGCCGCCTATGGCCGCATCCTGCCGGTGGATATTCTGGAATACCCCGCCTACGGCTGCATCAACGTGCACTCGTCCCTGTTGCCCAAGTACCGGGGCTCTGCTCCCATCCACTGGGCCATCCTCAACGGGGACGAGCAAAGCGGTGTGACCATTATGCACATGGCTAAAGCTATGGATGCCGGTGATATTATCGCCCAGGCGGCCACTCCCATCGATCCCAACGAAACGGTGGAGACCCTTCACGACCGCTTGGCACAAATGGGTGCCAAGCTGCTGGTGGAGGTGGTGGAGCAGCTAAAAAACGGCACTGCCACCCGTACCCCTCAGGACGAGAGCAAGGTCACTTACGCGCCCATGCTGTCCCGGGAGCTGTCCCCTCTGGACTGGACACGTACCGCGCGGCAGCTCCACGATCAGGTGCGCGGCCTGATCCCATGGCCTGCCACCACAACGGATATTATCGGCGGTCAGCCGGTGAAGATCTTTGAGGTGGAGGAGACCGGAGTGGCCACCGATGCCGCCCCCGGTACCATCGTGGCCGCCGGAAAAGAGGGCATTGACGTGGCCTGCGGCGATGGTATGCTGCTGCGCATCAAGCAGCTGCAGGCGCAGGGCGGCAAGCGTATGGCCGCCGCCGACTATCTGCGCGGTCATCCCATCAACATTCAGTAATGACGGAAAGGAGGAGCGTGCATGGACGCAAGAGAGGTTGCTCTGCTCACCCTCAATGCCTGCGAGCGGCAGGGGGGGTGGTCGGACGGTGTGCTGAAAAAGCAGCTTTCTCAAGCTGGGCTTGACAGCCGGGATGCTGGACTGGCTACCCAGCTGTGCTTTGGTGTGCTGCAAAACAAGCTCCTTCTGGACTTTTACCTGTCGCAGTTTTCCAATACCCCCCTCAAACGGATGGAGGCCAAAGTGGTGCAGCTGCTGCGCATCGGCCTTTATCAAATGCTGTTCCTTACCCGCGTGCCTCACAGTGCGGCGGTGAACAGTGCCGTGGAGCTGACCCGGCAGCACTGCAAAAACCCCAGAGCCTCCGGTATGGTCAACGGTATCCTGCGCGCGTTGGAGCGCAGTCTGGACCGTCTGCCCACCATTCCCAACACCGACAAGGTGCAGTATCTGTCCACGCTGTACAGCCATCCAAACTGGCTGGTGGAGCAGTGGCTGAGCGAGCTGGGGGAGGAAGAGACTACCCGGCTTTTGGCCGCCAATAACGCAGCTCCGCCCATTACCGCACAGGTGAATACCTGCCGCATCAGCAGTGTGGCGCTGCTGGGCCGACTGTCCGACGCAGGGGTGGATGTGCAGATGCACCCGTGGCTCAAGGATTGTCTTGTCATTCGGGATACGGGAGATTTGGAGCGGCTGGACAGCTTCCGTGACGGCCTGTTTTACATTCAGGACCCGGCCTCCCGCCTTGCGGTCATGGCCGCCGATGCCCGGCCCGGTATGCGTGTGCTGGACGCGTGCGCGGCTCCGGGCGGCAAATCCTTTGCCCTGTCCGCGGCTATGGGGAACAGGGGGGAGGTGCTCTCCTGCGACCTGCATCCCCACAAGAAAAAGCTCATGCAGGCCGGGGCGCAGCGGTTGGGATTGGACTGTATGAAGCCTCAGACCGCGGATGCCACCGTGTTCCGGGCAGAGTGGGAGAATGGTTTTGACCTTGTAGTGGCCGATGTGCCCTGTTCCGGCCTGGGCGTCATCCGCAAAAAGCCGGATATCCGCTATAAGGACCCGGAGTCTCTGGCCGATCTGCCCCAGGTGCAAAAGCGTATTTTGGACAACGTATGCCGTTACGTGAAGCCCGGTGGTGTGCTGCTTTATTCCACCTGCACTCTGTTGGAACGGGAAAACCGGCACATTGTAGAGACGTTTTTAGGTGAGCACAGCGAATTTGCGCTGGAAGCGTTTGCGTTGCCTGAGCCTGTTGGACAGGTGGAGCAGGGTATGCTTACCCTGTGGCCCCACCGGCACGATACCGATGGATTCTTCTTTGCCAAGCTGAGGAGGAAGGCATGACCGACATCAAATCCATGACACAGGCGGAAATGGCCGCCTTTTTCAAAGAAATGGGGGAGCCCGCCTTCCGGGCCAAGCAGGTGTTCTGCTGGCTGCACAAGGGAGCGGCCTGCTTTGATGAGATGAGCAACCTGTCCAAGCCCCTGCGGGAGAAGCTGGCTCAATGCTGCTACATCCATGTACCCAAGGTGGAGCGCAAGCAGGTTTCCGCCCTTGACGGAACGATCAAGTACCTGTGGCGGCTGCCGGACGGCAACTGTATTGAAACGGTGCTCATGCGCTATAAGCATGGCAATACCGTGTGCATTTCCTGTCAGGTGGGCTGCCGCATGGGGTGCGCCTTCTGCGCGTCTACGCTGGGCGGTAAGGTGCGCGACCTGCGCCCGTCCGAAATGCTGGATCAGGTGCTGTTCACCCAGCTGGACAGCGGCGAGCCTATCTCCAACATCGTGCTCATGGGCATTGGCGAGCCCCTTGACAACATGGAGACGGTGCTGCGCTTTCTGGAACTGGTCAACTCGCCGGACGGGCTGAATATCGGCATGCGGCATATTTCACTGTCCACCTGCGGTCTGGCAGATAAGATTGACGTGCTGGCTCAGCATAAGCTGCAGCTGACCCTGTCTGTATCCCTGCACGCGCCGGACGATGAGACACGGTCCAAGATCATGCCGGTCAACCGCAGTGTGGGTGTGGATCGACTGATGCAGACCTGTCACGACTACTTCAAGGTGACGGGACGGCGCATTTCCTTTGAATATGCTATGATCGACGGCGTGAATGACTCGGACGCGCAGGCCGACCTGCTGGCAAAGCGGATCCGGGGCATGTCTGCCCACGTCAATCTCATCCCGCTCAACCACGTGGAGGAAAGTCCTCTCAAGCCCAGCCGGCGGATCAAGGAATTTCAGAAGCGGCTGGAGGAGCAGGGAGTTACCGTCACAGTCCGCCGCAGGTTGGGCAGCGACATCGACGCGTCCTGCGGCCAGCTGCGCCGTAAGGCCATGCAGCAGGAAAAGTCAAGTGTTACAGGAAAAGAGGCTGATATCTCATGAATATATGGGGAATCACCCACCGCGGTGTAGTGCGGGAAGAAAATCAGGATGCCTTTGCGGTGCATACCCTGTCCCAGACGCAGGTGCTGGGCGTGGTATGTGACGGTATGGGCGGTGCCCGGGCGGGCAACGTGGCCAGCACCATGGCGGTAGAGGCATTTAATGCACTGTTTTTTGAGCTTTGGCATGCAGGGATGCTGAGCGCGGATAAAATGCTGGAGTCTGCCGCTGCCCACGCGAACGAGGGCGTGCATCACCGCTCTGTGACAGACAGCGACTGCTGCGGCATGGGAACTACCATGGTGGCCGTTCTGCTGGACGGCGCCCATGCCACCGTGCTCAACGAAGGGGACAGCCGGGCGTATCACATTACCCCTGAGGCCATCACCCGGGTGACCCGCGACCATTCTCTGGTGGAGGATCTGGTGCTGCGGGGGGATCTGACCCCCGATCAGGCCAAAAGCCATCCCCACAAGAATCTCATTACCCGCGCGCTGGGGGCGGAGCCCGACCTGCATGCGGACCTGTTTGAGCTGGACGTGCACGAGGGCCATTTCTTCGTGTTGTGCAGCGACGGACTGAGTAATGTAGTAGATGATCAGGAGATCCTTTATGAAGTGCTGCACGGAGGCGCTCCAGAGGACTGCTGTCAACGGCTTCTGGATATTGCTATCAAGCGTGGGGCGCCCGATAATGTAACGGTCGTCCTGATCCAATGTTAAGGAGGTGAGCTGTCATGGATCAGAATATTGGAAAATTGCTTGACAACCGATACGAGCTTCTGGAGCTCATCGGTGTGGGCGGCATGGCCAAGGTCTATAAGGCCCGCTGCCACCGTCTGAACCGCCTTGTGGCGGTGAAGATCCTTCGGGATGACCTGTCTCAGGACTCCGACTTCCGCCGGCGTTTTCAGGATGAGTCTCAGGCTGTTGCCATGCTGTCTCATCCCAATATCGTGGCTGTGTACGATGTGAGCCGTTCCTCCGAGATGGAGTATATCGTCATGGAACTCATTGACGGCATTTCCCTGAAGCAGTACATGCAGAAAAAGGGGAATAAGCTCAACTGGCGGGAGGCGCTGCACTTCATTACCCAGATCGTCAAGGCGTTGGGCCATGCCCACAGCCGCGGAATCATCCACCGGGACATCAAGCCCCACAACGTTATGGTCCTTAGGGACGGCAGCGTAAAGGTGGCTGACTTTGGCATTGCACGGCTCGTTTCCGCCGGTCACAGCACCATGACGCAGGAGACCCTCGACTCGGTACACTATATCTCTCCCGAGCAGGCCAGGGGCAGCCACATTGACGCGCGTTCGGACCTGTATTCCGCCGGTGTGGTGCTTTATGAAATGACCACCGGACGACTCCCCTTTGAGGGGGATTCCCCGGTATCTGTGGCCATACAGCATATCAACAGCATCCCGCTGTCTCCCCGGGACATCAATCCCGACATTCCCGAAGCGCTGGAGGCCATTACCATGAAGGCCATGGCACCCAAGGCGGAGAACCGTTACGTCTCTGCCGATGCCATGCTGGCCGATCTGGAGGAATTCCGCAAGAATCCCAGTATCAATTTTGACTATACCCCCAGCGATCTGCATCTGACGCAGGATGGCGAGTCTGAGGACCCGGAAAAGACTCAGCCTATCTCTGCGGTATCCTTCTCCGGAAGAAACACCCAGGCCGGGCACAGGTCTGCAAAGCCAGCTTCTGACCGACCCCGCAGCAGGGCGGCGGCTATCGAGGATTACGATGATGAGCCCCAAAGTGCCAGCTGGCCCATTTTTGCAGCGGTGGCTGCTATTCTGGTCTTTACCATCGGTGTGCTGTATGTATTCTATTCCTCCTTTATCCAGCCTCTGTTTGCACCCACACCGAACTATACCATTCCCGCACTGGAGGGGTTGGTGTACGAGCAGGTGGTTCAGGACAGGGAATTGCTGGGTGACTTTTCCGTGCTGATCAGTTCCAAAATAGCCAGTGAGGAGCCTGCGGGCACCATCTTGCGGCAGTCTCCCGATGGGGAGAGCACCACTAAGGATCCCAAAACACAGATCAGCGTTACGGTAAGCAGCGGACCGGAGATCGTGGTCATGCCCGATGTGACCGGATGGGAATATGTCAAGGCACTGGTGGAGCTGCAGAATCTGGGCCTGAAGGTACCTGTGCCGGAATACCAGACCCATGAGGAGGTCCCCTCCAACCACGTTATCTCCTATACTCCGTTGGAAGGTGCTGAGCTGCGCCCCGGCGACAAGGTGCAGTTGGTGGTCAGTACCGGACCTGCCGAAAAGCTGGAAGCGGTGCCCCTGTTCATCGGCCAGACCGAGGAGTGGGCCAGAAACAAGGCTGATCTGCAAAACCTTGTGATCGATAACATCATTCCTGTCTGGAGCAATGAGCATGCCGCCGGTGTGGTGGTGGATCAGAGTGTGGCGGCCTATACCGAAGTGCCTCAGGGCACCAAGATCAACCTGCAGGTCAGCAAGGGTGTGGATCCCGCCACGCTGCCTCCGGTGCCCAAGACCGTTTCCTTCCAGATCGCCCTGCCTACCGACCCTGTGATGGTCCATGTGGTGGTCAAGGACGGTCCCACCGTCATTCTGGATCGGAATGTGGATTGTACGCTGGAGGCGGCCCTGTCCTGTTCCGTGACTGGCACGGGAACGAAGCAGTACGACATTTATTTTGACAACGTGCTGGTCAAGACGGAAAGCGTGAGCTTCGGCTGATATGGAAGGGATCATCTTAAAAGCCCTGAGCGGCTTCTATTACGTCCATACCGGCGACGTGACCTATACCTGCCGTGCCCGGGGCAAATTCCGCCATGCCAGGGTATCTCCGCTGGTAGGCGACCGGGTGGAGTTTACCCCACTGGAAAACAACACCGGCGCCCTGGATGCGGTGCTGCCCCGAAGTAATCAGTTCAGCCGTCCGGCCGTGGCCAACATTGACCAACTGGTGGTTATTGTGTCTCAAGCCACCCCCGTCACCGACCCGTTTCTCATTGACCGGATCATTGCCATCGCCGCCGGGCGGGGCTGTGAGTGTGTGGTGTGCGTGAACAAATGTGATTTGAACGATGGGGAGGAGCTGTACCGCATTTACCGGGCGGCGGGCATTCCTACCGTGCGTGTGAGTGCTGTCACCGGGGAGGGAATGGATGAGCTACGGGCACTGATATCTGGAAAGGTATCTGCCTTTACAGGTAATTCCGGTGTAGGGAAATCCAGTATTCTAAATGCGTTGCATCCGGATTTTTCCCTGCAGACCGGAGATGTGAGTGAAAAGCTGGGCCGCGGGCGGCACACCACACGGCATGTGGAGCTGTTTGCGCTGGATGCAACCACGCTCATTGCGGACACACCGGGTTTTTCCTCATTTGACGCGGACAAAATGGAGCTGTGCCGCAAGGAGGAGCTGGCCCGCTGCTTCCGGGAGTTTGTCCCGTATCTGGACAAATGTCAGTTTCAGGACTGCGCCCATATCAAAGAACGGGGCTGTGCCGTGCTGGAGGCGGTGGACCGGGGTGAGATCCCGCCCACCCGGCACGAAAGCTATGTGCGTCTGTACGAGCAAGCCAGCCAGATTCCGGATTGGGAACGTGATAAATAAAAGAATGAAGCGTCTGCCGTCTGAATACAGGACGGCAGGCGCTTTTTTGTGTCAGCACGGCGGGCGGGTCATATACTGGAATAAGCCCGTATGGGAGAGAGGAGGCATGAATATGGGGATCGTAGTAGTCAAATCACCTAAGTTTTTGCGCGGCCTGCTGCGCAGAC
This sequence comes from Oscillospiraceae bacterium, assembly GCA_017502285.1. Classification (GTDB taxonomy): domain Bacteria; phylum Bacillota; class Clostridia; order Oscillospirales; family Oscillospiraceae; genus Lawsonibacter. Next base: position 15,985 of record JAFVVH010000017.1, read on the forward strand.
TTTTTCGCATGAGATGACATAGCTGTCCACTCCTGCGCATATAGTTGGTGCAAGGCCAAACAATCTGCAAGGGAGAGGACATACCATGGAGCTGAATCTGGAACGGGAACATATCAACTGTTATGACATGGTGCTGGACACTGAGGTGTGTCAGGAAGAAACGCTGGAGGCCATTGTGCCCGATGCCTGCCCGGATATTGCCCGGATTGTGGACACAGGCGGACAGATCTGTCTGTCGGGAAAGCATGTACGGGATGGGGGGCTGTCCGTATCGGGAACGGTGAAAGTGTGGGTTTTTTACCAGCCAGAAGGAGGGCAAGAGCTGTGCCGCGTGGAGGTGAAGCTGCCCTTCACCATTCAGGCAGAGGCGGCCCAGCTGCACAGTCAGGGGCAATGCGTGGTCACACCCTGCCTGCGCAGCGTGGATGCCCGCTCGCTTAACCCCAGAAAGATCCTTGTCCGGGCGGATATAGGACTTGGGATACAGGCCTATCAACCCCGGGAGCTGGTGCTGTGCTGCGGCATTTCCTGTGATGAGGACGTAGGGGTGCAGCAGCGTACCGCACAGCACATGGCATATCTGACCCAAGCGGTGCAGGAAAAGGAATTCACATTCTATGACGAGGTGCGCTTGTCTGCAGGACCCGGGGGCAGGGCACAGGTGCTCAGTGTCCGGGCGGACCCATGGTGCATGGAGTCAAAGGTCATTGGCAGCAAGCTGATCTTCAAAGGAGAAGTTGCCCTGCAGGTACGCTATTTGGTGGGCGGGGAGCTTTGTGGTATGCGCTGTGCCATGCCTTTCTCTCAGATTATGGAGCTGGACGGCGCTGGGGAAGCGGCGGACTGCGAGATGGCCATGTGCGTGACCGACGTGGACTGGACCATGGCGGGGGAGGACGGACGAACGCTGAATGTGACGCTGGAACTGCTTGGTCAGGCGGTGGTCCGTGACCGGTATCCTGTCACCGTACTTCAGGATACTTACAGCACGGTGCGTCAAATGACGATCCAGCAGGAAAGCTGCGTGCTGAACCAACTGCTGGACTGCGGGGTCCGGCCGCAGAGCGTGCGCGAACTGCTGGAGACGGAGACACCGGCAAAGACTGTTGTGGATGCCGCTGTAAGCGTCTCCCAGCTTAAGCAGAGCAGGCAGGATGCCCAGCAGGTGCTCACGGCAGAACTGCGGATGAATGTGCTGTATCTGGACGAACAGGATGCGCTGCGCTCTGTGAGTCGGATTTTGAACGTAAGCGGGCGGCTGGAGCTTCCGGCCAATGGAGCGTGCAGGTGCAGCTGCCGGTGTCCCGGCGAAGTGTTTGCCGTTCCGGCCGCCGGTGGGGTAGAGGTCCGGTTCAACCCGGAATTCTATTGTCTGGTGACCCGGCAGCAGACCGTCCCGGCGGTCACCGGCGCAAAGCTTGGCCAGCCGCACGGTGAGCGGCAGGGAGAACAGCCTTCCGTGGTACTGCGTATGGCCGCGCCGGGAGAAGATCTGTGGGACATTGCCAAGTCCTGTTCCACCACACAAGAGCGCATCCGGCAGGCCAATCAGCTGGAGGAGGATGAACTGCCGGTGGGGCAGATGCTGCTCATTCCCAGCGCGAGATAAAAAACTATGGGCTGTTTCCTGCGGGAAACGGCCCATACAGCTTGGCAAAAAATTTTTTGCCAAGCTGTTGCAAATTTTGAACTTTAAAAAGTCCAAAATTTGGTTTGATTAAACGCGAAAGACACCCCTCCTGGGTTTCTTTCACACTATCTTCCTTCCCGAAAAATAAGTATTTTTGTGCTTTTTGTAATCTGCTGACTACGGGCCGCCTCCCCCAGGAGACGGCCCATAGTCATATTTTACAGCTTATCCCCATAGACATGTATGGAAAACAGCGGCTCACGGGCCGAAGGAGGAATTCAAGTGGAAGCTCGCAAAATCTACGAGGATATCGCGCTTCGGACCGAGGGCGACATCTACATTGGCGTTGTAGGTCCGGTCCGCACCGGAAAATCTACCTTTATCAAGCGGTTTATGGAGTCCCTTGTTATCCCGAACATTGAAAATGTATACCGCCGGGAGCGGGCCAGAGACGAATTGCCACAGAGCGGCTCGGGGCGCACCATTATGACCGCCGAGCCGAAATTTGTGCCTGAGGACGCGGTGCAGGTCCAGATGGAGGGGGGCGCGGCCTTTCAGGTGCGGCTGATCGACTGCGTGGGCTACATGGTGGACGGAGCGGTGGGCCAGTTCGAGGGGGAGGAGCCGCGCATGGTCACAACCCCATGGTTTCCACATGAGATACCAATGACCGAGGCCGCCGAGCTGGGCACCCGAAAGGTCATTGCCGAGCACTCCACCATTGGCATCGTCATCACCACCGACGGCACCATCACCGACATCCCCAGAGAGGACTATGTTCAGGCGGAGGAACGGGTCATCAGCGAGCTGAAGGAGCTTGGAAAGCCTTTTGTGGTGGTCCTGAACTCCGCCTATCCCCAGTCCGAGCGGGCGCAGGCCATCCGCGCAGAGCTGGAAGAGAAACACGATGTGACCTGTGTGACGGTCAACTGCCTTGAGATCGATCAGGAGGGGATCGCGAACATTATCCGGGATGTGCTCTACGAATTTCCCATCAAGGAGCTGGATCTGTTTTTGCCCAGCTGGGTGGATGCGCTGGAGCAGGAGCACCCCATCAAGGTAGAGCTTTACAGCGCCATTCGGGCAGGAGCACAGAGCCTGCGCCGCATCCGGGACGCGCAGGCGGCCATGGATGCCATGGCAGAATGCGAACAGGTCAGCGGGGCGCGTATCAGTGCCATCAATCTTGGGACCGGTGTGGCGCAGGGGAGACTGGAGCTGCCCAGAGCGCTGTTCTATCAGACGCTGTCCCAGCAATCGGGTTTTCAGATCAGCGATGACGGAGATCTGGTATCCTTGCTGACCCAGCTGGCTGGGATCAAGGCCGAGCACGACAAGGTGGCGCAGGCACTGAAGGAGGTAGAGGAAACGGGCTACGGTATTGTGGTGCCATCCATCGATACTCTGGTGCTGGAGGAGCCGGAGATCGTCAAGCAGGGAGGGCGCTATGGGGTCCGGCTCAAGGCCAGCGCCCCGTCCATCCACATGATTCGGGCGGATATTGAAACGGAAGTGTCTCCCATCGTGGGTACGGAGAAACAGAGCGAGGAGATGATCAACTACCTGCTGCAGGAGTTTGAGGGAGACACCAAGAAGATCTGGCAGTCTAATATCTTCGGAAAGTCCTTCCACGAGCTGGTAGGGGAGGATCTGAACACCAAGCTCAAGCGTATGCCGGAAGATGCCAGGGGCAAGCTGCGGGAGACCCTGCAGCGCATTATCAACGAGGGCTCCGGCGGGCTGATCTGTATTATTCTGTAAGAAAAAACGAGCACCGTACAGGTGCTCGTTTTTCTATTGCTCACAGAGGTCTTTCAGTGCATCTGTGTTTAAAACTGTCACGCTGCGGTAGCCGGTTTTCAGCCAGCCCCGACGGGCGAAGTCGTTGAGCACCCGACTGACGGTGACACGGCTGGCGGAGACTCCGGCGGCAATATCTTCGTGAGTGCAGGGGATGCTGCCATTTTGCGCTGGTGTGAGGGAGAGCAGGTAGCGGGCGATCCTCTGTTCCGCGGGGCGAAAAGCCATATCGTTCACCTGCGCCGACAGCACCCGTACCGTACGGGCCAGATATTTGAGCATCATCATGGCAAGGTCGGGATCACGGCGGATCTCCGCTGTGACCAGCTCACGGTCAATGGGGACGATCTCGCACTTGGTCAACGCCAACGCGCTGGACACCCGGGGCAGTTCGTCAAAAAAGGATGCTTCTCCGAACAACGAACCCTGCTCGTAAATGTTCAGCACACGCTCCGAGCCCCCCTCAGATTGGATAAAGCTTTTCACACGGCCCGACTTCAGATAATAAAAACAGGTCGGCTCGGTGTTCTGTAAATAGATCAGATAGCCCGGGGAGCAGCGCACCGCGGGGCGTTCCGCGGCAAAGGACTGCCAAATGTTAACGGGGAAGTCCAGCTCATGCAGACCATTCATTCTACGCCCTCCAAAAACACAAGATATTTTTTGAATTGTAACATAGTTTACATTCTTTTGGCAAGAGAGATGTCATACTGATTTCATCAAGAATAAATAAGGAGGTACGTTCCTATGGGAATGACCATGACGCAAAAGATACTGGCCCGTGCGGCGGGCCTTGACAGTGTGGAGGCCGGACAACTCATCGAGGCCAAGCTGGATCTGGTGCTGGGCAACGATATTACCACCCCCGTTGCCATCACCGAGTTTGAAAAGGCGGGCTTTACCCGTGTCTTTGACAAGGATAAGATCGCTATTGTACTGGACCACTACACTCCCTGTAAGGACATCAAGTCCGCCCAGCTGTGCAAGCAGGCCCGTGAATTCGCCCACAATCACTCCATCACCAATTTCTTTGACGTGGGCCAGATGGGTGTGGAGCATGCGCTGCTGCCTGAGAAGGGCCTGTGTGCCCCCGGTGAGGTGATCATTGGTGCTGACTCCCATACCTGTACCTATGGCGCGCTGGATGCCTTTTCCACCGGCATTGGCTCCACCGATATGGCCGCGGGCATGGCCACCGGTCTTGCGTGGTTCCGTGTTCCCTCTGCTATCAAGGTCACCCTGAAAGGCAAGCTCCAGCCCCACGTCAGCGGCAAGGATGTGATTTTGCACCTCATCGGCCGCATCGGTGTGGACGGCGCGCTGTATAAATCCATCGAGTTTGCCGGGGAGGGTGTTGCCTCCCTGACTATGGACGACCGTTTTACCATCTCTAATATGGCCATTGAGGCCGGTGGAAAGAACGGCATTTTCCCTGTGGATGAAAAGACCATGGAATACATTAACGGCCGGGTCAAGCGCCCCTGCGAGGCATTTCAGGCTGATCCCGATGCCGTTTACGACAGTGAGGTCGTGATCGACCTTGACACGCTGGAGCCCACTGTGGCCATGCCACATCTGCCTGAGAACACTAGGGTGGTTTCCGAGGTTGCCGGTCTGCCCATTGATCAGGTGGTCATCGGTTCCTGTACCAATGGCCGCATTCAGGATATGCGCATTGCCGCCGGCATCATGAAGGGCAAGAAGGTGGCCGCCAACGTGCGCTGCGTGGTCATTCCCGCCACCCAGGAGGTCTACATGCAGGCCATGAAGGAGGGGCTGATGGAGATATTCATTCAGGCCGGTGCAGCGGTGTCCACCCCCACCTGCGGCCCATGCTTGGGCGGTCATATGGGCTGTATGGCGGAAGGGGAGCGGGCTGTATCCACCACCAACCGAAACTTTGTGGGCCGTATGGGCCACGTGGAGTCTGAAATCATTCTGGCCAGCCCCGCCGTGGCGGCTGCCAGTGCCATCGCCGGCTGTGTGGCCGACCCCAGAGCGTAAGAGAGGAGCTGACAGATATGAAGGTTTATAAATACGGCGCCAACGTGGACACGGACGTGATCATTCCCGCGCGACACCTGAACAATCCCGACCCCAAGGCGCTGGCCTCCCACTGCATGGAGGACATTGACGCTTCCTTTGCCTCCACCGTGGAGGAAGGGGATATCATCGTAGCCGGCCCTAACTTTGGCTGCGGATCCAGCCGTGAGCATGCGCCGCTGGCCATCAAGGCCTGCGGAGTCAAGTGTGTCATCGCGCCCTCCTTTGCCCGCATTTTCTACCGCAATGCCATCAACATCGGCTTTCCCATTATGGAGTGCGAGCAGGCGGCCCGGGAGATCAATGCAGGTGATCAGGTCAGCGTGGACTTTGCCACTGGCATCATCACCGATCAGACCACGGGTAAAACTTATCAGGCCGCGCCTTTCCCGGAATTCATCAACGGCATTATCCAGAGCGGAGGCCTGCTCAGTTCCTTGAAAGCGAGAGGGGTGGCAAAATAATGGAATACAAGATCGCACTGATCCGGGGCGACGGTATCGGCCCAGAGGTGGTGAGAGAGGCGGTCAAGGTCCTTGACGCTGTTGCCGCCAAGTTTGGGCACCAATTCCTGTATACTGATGTGCTTATGGGTGGCTGTGCCATTGACGCGGTGGGCAAGTCCTACCCCGACGGTACGGCCCAGACCTGTAAAGGCTGTGACGCGGTGCTGTTGGGTGCGGTTGGAGGACCCAAGTGGGGTCACTCCACCGACCCTGACAAGCGGCCTGAGACTGCTCTGCTGTCCATCCGCAAGGAGCTGGGACTGTATGCCAACCTGCGCCCGGCCACCCTGCGTCCGGCACTGGCAGATGCCTGCCCTCTGCGGCGGGAGACCGCCGAAAAGGGGATCGACCTGATGATGGTGCGAGAGCTGACCGGCGGTGTGTACTTTGGCAAGCGGGACCGCTACCAGACCGAGGACAGGGGGGTGGAGGCCAGCGATTTGATGGCCTATTCCGAGCTGGTGATCGAGCGCATTGGCCGCCGTGCCTTTGAGCTGGCCCGCCTGCGCAGAAAAAAGGTGTCCAGCGTGGACAAGGCCAACGTGCTGGAGACCTCCCGCCTGTGGCGTGAGATCATGCACAGGCTGGCGGCGGAGTATCACGATGTGGAATACGAAGATGTGCTGGTGGACAACTGCGCCATGCAGCTGGTGCGGGATCCCGGCCAGTTTGATGTGGTGGTCACTGAGAATATGTTTGGTGATATCCTGTCTGATGAGGCTTCTATGATCACCGGTTCCATCGGCCTGCTGCCCTCCGCGTCCATGGGCGATACCAACCCCGCCCTGTACGAGCCCATCCACGGATCTGCCCCTGACATTGCCGGTCAGGATAAGGCAAATCCCATTGCCGCTATTTTGTCTGCGGCCATGATGCTGCGCTACTCCTTCCGGCTGGCAGCCGAGGCGGAAGCCATTGAGCAGGCTGTTGATGCTGTACTGGCAGAGGGCTGGCACACCGGTGACATGGCGGGTGACACGGACAAGCTGGTGGGTACAGTACGTATGGGTCAGCTGATCTGCGCCAAACTGTAACTCCGGCATACTTGTCATTTCGACTTTCTTGTGCGTATTTCCAGGGACAAACTGTGTAAATATGCAAAATTGTATTTTTAAATATAAAATCCTATTGCATAATTGCCGGTTAAAAACTATAATATGGCAAGAACTAGATTTGTACGGAGGTCATTTCCTATGAAACCCATTTCCAACATTGCAAAGGGCATTGCCCCTTCCGCCACTGTGGCGGTGGATACTCTGGCCAAGCAGATGAAGGCGGAGGGTATCGATGTTATCGGCTTTGGCGCCGGTGAGCCTGATTTTCCCACCCCTGACAGCGTGAAGGAGGCTGCCATCAAGGCCATCCATGACAACCAGACCAAGTACACCCCCGCGGCTGGTATCGTGCCCCTGCGTCAGGCCATCTGCGACTGGATGTCCAAGCAGTACGGCGTGCAGTATCAGCCCAGTCAGGTCTGCGTGACCAGCGGCGCCAAGCACAATGTGTTTGTTGCCCTGCAGGCCATCTGCAATCCCGGTGACGAGATCATTTTGCCCTCTCCCTGCTGGGTGTCCTACGAGGAGGCCATCAAGATGGCCGGTGCTGAAGTGACCTTTGTGGAGACCACCGAGGAGACCCGGTTCAAGATGACCGCTGACATGCTGGAAAAGGCCATCACCCCCAGGACCAAGGCATTCATCCTTACCAGCCCCTCCAACCCCACCGGCATGCTCTACACCAAGCAGGAGCTGGAGGCTCTGGCTGAAGTGGTGCTGCGTCACGACCTGTATGTGATCAGCGACGAAATCTATGATCAGCTGGTGTATCAGGGAGAGTTCACCTGTTTTGCCACTCTGAGCGAGGAGATCAAGGAGCGTACCATCATCATCAACGGTGCTTCCAAGTCCTTTGCCATGACCGGCTGGCGTATCGGCTATGCCGCCGCCAACGAGGAGATCTCCAAGGCTATGGCCAACTACCTCAGCCACTCCACCGGCAACCCCTGCACTGTGTCCCAGTATGCCGCGCTGGAGGCCTATCGTTCCGAGGAAGATCTGGTGGGCAAGATGCAGCTGGCCTATACCCGCCGCCGCAAGTATTTCCTGGAGCGCATCGCCAAGATCCCCGGTGTGAGCTGTCTGGAGCCCGACGGCGCTTTCTACATCTTCATGAATATCAAACCCCTGCTGGGCCGCACCATTCAGGGCGTGCAGATCAATTCTTCCAGTGACTTTGCCAAGGCACTGCTGGAGAAGGGCCTTGTGGCCGTGGTCCCTGGTGAGGCATTCCGCGCTCCTGGCTATGTGCGTTGGTCCTATGCCACCTCCATGGAAAATATTCGCGAGGGACTGGATCGGCTGGAAAAGTTCCTGGCCGACTGATAGCAACTCGAAATACGGTGTCGTCAAAGACGACACCGTATTTTCTTAATAAAACTTTAGGGAAAAGACTATAGAAATCGTCTCGAAACTGCGATATAATGAGATACAGAAAGCGAAACAAGAAAGCAGGTGCTTCATGAAACGACAGAAATATGCCTCCTATATTGCCGCGGGTGTGACCGCTTTTCTGGTCATTGCGGCCGCGCTGTTGCTGGCCTTTGCACTGCTGCGGTTTGAGCGCATCAGCAGCTTCTGCGCCACGCTGTCCGATATCCTGCGGCCTGTCACCTTCGGCCTTGTTCTGGCCTTTTTGCTGCTGCCGGTGCACCGAAACATTTACGGGTTTCTGTCAAAAATTAAGGGTGGCGTCCTGTGTGCGACAGAGCGTAGAAAAAGCATCACCGGTTTGGCTGCTATTCTGCTTAGCCTGCTGGTGCTGTTTGTGGCCATCTATTTGCTGCTGGCCATGCTCATTCCTCAAGTCTATGTCAGCGTGGTTGGCCTGATTCGGGCCATGCCTGACTATATCCGCAGCGCTCAGAGCTGGCTGCAGGAGTTTTTGAAGAACAACCCTGACGTGCAGGCGGTGCTGATGCCTATTTACAGCTCGCTGGCCGCGTCTTTGCAGGAATGGCTCCAGTCCGACCTGCTGCCCAATCTGGAAAGCGTCAACAGCACGCTGAACTGGTTGCAGACCACATTCTGGCCCGTGGCCTCCGGTGTTTCCTCTGTGATGCTGGAAGTGCTCTACTTCCTGAAAGACGCGCTGATCGCCGTGATCGTGTCTGTCTACCTGCTGGTGCGCAAGGATACCTTTGCTGCCCAGTCCAAAAAGATCGTATACAGTATTTTTCGTACCAAGCACGCGGATATGGTCGTGGAGGAGACTCGCAATGCCTACCGCATCCTCAGCGGCTTCATCATCGGCAAGCTGATCGACTCGCTGATCATCGGCGTGATCTGTTTCATGGGGTGCTCGGTGCTGCGCTTCCCGTACCCGGCTCTGGTGGCCACTGTGGTGGGGGTGACCAACATCATTCCGTTCTTTGGCCCATTTATCGGTGCCATTCCGTGCTTCCTGCTGATCCTGCTGGTGGATCCTATAAAGAGTCTGTATTTCCTGTTGTTTATCTTCGTGCTACAGCAGTTTGACGGCAATATCCTCGGCCCGAAAATTCTGGGTGATTCCACCGGTCTGGATGCCTTCTGGGTACTGTTTTCCATCCTGCTGTTCGGCGGTCTGTTCGGCTTTACCGGCATGGTGCTGGGCGTGCCCGTGTTCGCCATGATCTACTCCATCCTCAACCGGTTGGTGCGTATCGGCCTGACCCGGCGCGGCCTTCCGGTGGAGACAGGGGAGTATATAGGCAAAACTGCTGCTATGGCCCCCAGAAGCACCGACCCGGACGACGGCTGGGACAATAAATAAACATTAAAAACGGCGCCCGGATATTTCCGGGCGCCGTTTGACATTCGAATTGTTCTTTTGGGGTGAATGTGACTAAAATTTTTGCAAAAAATACAAGTAAATCATAACAGGTCCATATTGTATTTTACAATTTAAGATGATACAATGTTTGCAGCAAAAAATAACAAAGGAGTTGTTCTATATGGCACTGGTTACTACCAAGGAAATGTTCGCAAAGGCCTATGACGGCGGCTACGCCATCGGCGCCTTTAACGTGAACAACATGGAGATCGTTCAGGGCATCACTGAGGCTGCACGAGAGGTCAATGCCCCCCTGATCCTGCAGGTGTCCAAGGGCGCCCGCGCCTATGCCAATCCCACCTACCTGACCAAGCTGGTTGAGGCTGCTGTTTTGGAGTGCCCCAACATTCCCATCGCCCTGCATCTGGACCACGGCGACAGCTTTGAGACCTGCAAGTCCTGCATCGACGGCGGCTTTACCTCCGTTATGATCGACGCTTCCTCCAAGCCCTTTGCAGAGAACATCGAGATCACCAAGAAGGTGGTCGAGTACGCTCACGACCACGGCGTGGTGGTCGAGGCTGAGCTGGGCTCTCTGGCCGGCGTGGAGGATGAGGTCAGCGTATCTGCCGAGGATTCTTCCTATACCCGTCCTGAGGAGGTTGAGGAGTTCGTGGCCAAGACCGGCTGTGACTCTCTGGCCATCGCCATCGGCACCAGCCACGGCGCCTACAAGTTCAAGCCCGAGCAGTGCACCCGCAATGAGAAGGGCATTCTGGTTCCTCCTCCTCTGCGCTTTGACATTCTGGAGGAAGTTTCCAAGCGTCTGCCTGGCTTCCCCATCGTGCTGCACGGCTCCTCTTCCGTGCCTCAGAACTACGTGAAGATGATCAACGACAACGGCGGCAACATGCCCGACGCCGTGGGCGTGCCCGAGGAGCAGCTGCGTCAGGCTGCCAAGCTGGCCGTGTGTAAGATCAACATCGACTCTGACCTGCGTCTGGCCATGACCGGCACCGTGCGTCAGTTCTTCGCGGAGCACCCCGACAAGTTCGACCCCCGCGAGTACCTGAAGCCCGCCCGCGCCAACATCAAGGAGCTGGTCAAGGACAAGCTCATCAATGTTCTTGGCTGCGACGGCAAGGCCTGATCCGATCTCTGAACACAAGAAAATCCGCACCCCGGATAGGGTGCGGATTTTTCCTTTCTGTGGAGCAGGGGAAAGGGGGAGGGCATAGGATAGGGGAGAGAGGAGGGAGGTCATGCCCCGAATCATCCCCTATGACCGACGGGCTGCCATCCGATATGCCCACCGATGGGCCTTTGGGCGCAACCCGCGCTACTACGACTATGAAAATATCGGCGGCGATTGCACCAACTTTGCGTCCCAGTGTTTGTATGCAGGGACCGGAGTGATGAATTTTACACCGGATTTCGGCTGGTACTACGTGGATGCCAACAACAAATCGCCATCTTGGACGGGTGTGGAATATTTCTATGACTTTATGGTACGAAAACAAACCACACCCGGGCCGTTCGGAGTACAGGCCAACATGAGCATGCTGCTGCCCGGTGATTTTGTTCAGCTGAAGCTGACCAGCGACCGCTTTTCCCATACGCCCATTATCGTGGACATCGCCGGGCCGCCGACAGTAGATAACATCCTGATCGCCGCCCATTCCTTTGACTCCGATTACCGGCCTCTGAGCACTTACGACTTTCAGGAACTTCGCTTTATTCACATTGTGGCAGCCTATGGAGCCAATTGAAAGACCCGGCATCCAAAATGGAAGCCGGGTTGAGGCTGTCAAAAAACACGGAACATGCTCATCAACAGGAGGGAAGATAGTGTGAAAGAAACCCAGGAGGGGTGTCTTTCGCGTTCAATCAATCCAAATTTTGAACTTTTTTAAAGGTTCAAAATTTGCAACAGCTTGTCGAAAAGACTTTTTCGACAAGCTGGACCCGGCATCCATTTTGGATGCCGGGTCCACTTTATTCGTCCTTACTTTCAATTATTTCAGTTGTTTTGCTTGGCTTTTTGACTCTTCCCAGAGGATTTGCCCGGGCTGCGGTACGTAGATCCTCGTTGTCGACATGGGTATAAATTTGAGTGGTATTCAGATGATCGTGGCCCAAAACCTCTTGTAAGGTACGCACATCCACGCCGTTCTGGAGCATCAGGGTAGCAGCGGTGTGCCGCAGCTTGTGGGAGGAGTATTGAGTGGAGTCCAGTCCGGCAGCGCTCAGGTGTTTTTTTACCAGTTTGTGTACCGCGGCGGTGGTAATGCGCTTGTGGTTCTGTCGGGTGACAAACAGGGCGTTTTTGTCAATAAGGCCCATGCCGGAGCGCTCCGTAAGCCAGTCATCCAGCGCCTGCCGGCAGGCTTCGTTGAGGAAGATGACCCGTTCCTTGTTGCCTTTGCCCAGCACCCGCAGCTGTTCACCGCGAATATCAGTCACATTCAGGCCCACAAGCTCGGAAATACGCAAACCGCAGTTTAAAAATAGGGACAAAATACAATAATCCCGGGTCTGATTTTTGCCATCTACACTTGTTAATAAATTAACAGACTCGTCCAGATTTAAATAGCGGGGCAGAGACTTCTTTAACCGGGGAGAATCCAGATCCTGCATGGGATTTTCGCTCAAGACCTTAGCCTTATTGGTCAGGTACTTATAAAAAGAGCGGATAGAGGCGACCTTGCGGGCACGAGCGGCTGCAGACAAGCCGACACCGGCATCGGCGCTGTTGTGGCGCTTGGGACGCTCACGGCCCAGATAATTCATGTAGGAATACACGTCACTGAGCGTAATGGAGCGCACAAGCTCCAGATCCACGTCCAGTATAGAGATTTCGTCAAAGGGTGTGTTTGCAGGCGTTTTGCCTTTAAGCAGCTTAATGTAGCGAAAGAAGCTGCGCAGGTCAAGGAAATATTCGTCAACGGTTTTGCGGGAATGACTTTGGATGGTTTCATGATAAGTCAGAAACTCCCGCAGGATATGCGGCGCATCTGTAATAAAGTTCATATAGATGAAACAGTCCCGTAAATCGCAGCAAGCAGCTCCAAAGGCCCTGAACACCACTTTTCCACGTTTCCCACCCCTCTGTGGTCAACAAAATCTTTATTTTGTTGACCTAATGGTGTAGATTAAACCAGGCCCTCCCCGGGCCAAGCCTATAAAAGGAATTTGATGCGGCGGCTTGTCCGATTTTGTTTGCGGTCTGTTTGCGCCCTCCCTTCTATTTATTTATGATGGTATCAAAAACAGCATACGCGCGCAGCTGAACCATGTCAACAGCATAATCCGCTGCCCTTTGGCGCATAACTAAAGCTCAGACAATTTTACAGGAGGTTTTCCATGAGCCTGATTGCATGTACCGAACCCTGCGTTTATCAGCAGGATGGCTGCTGTCACCTGTCCCGGGCGGCCTCCTGTGCATCCCCTGGCAGTGTGGTTAGCTGCGTGAACTTTGTAGCCCGGTCACAGCACGGCGCTGAGTGCCTGACGGATGTTGTCCACCCGGATCAGCTCCAGCCCCTCCGGGACCACTAATTTTCCGCTGCTGCGGCTGGGTACGATGCACTTTGTAAAGCCCAAACGGCGCACCTCGCTCAGCCGCTGGCCAAGCGAGCTGACCGAGCGCAATTCTCCGGTGAGACCTACTTCCCCGATGGCCACAAGGTCACTGGGTACGCTCTTATCCCGGAAGCTGGACGCAAGGGCGATCATCATGGCCAGATCTGCCGCAGGCTCGTCCAGCGTCAGGCCGCCAATGACGTTGATATAGGCATCGCAGTTGCTCACCAGCAGGCCCCCCCGCTTCTCCAGCACCGCAAGCACCAGCATGGCCCGGTTATAGTCAAATCCGTTGCTGGTGCGTCTGGGTGTTCCAAAACTGCTGGGTACCACAAGTGCCTGCACCTCTGCTAATACGGGCCGTATCCCTTCCATGGTACAGGTAACGCAGGTGCCCGGTGCGTCCAGCGGCCGTCCGGCCAGCAGCGCTTCCGATGGATTTGGAACTTCTGCAAGTCCAAAGTCCTGCATTTCAAAGACTCCGATCTCATTTGTAGCACCGAAACGGTTTTTTGCCGCGCGCAGGATGCGGTGGGACATGTTCTGCTCACCTTCAAAGTAAAGCACGCAATCCACCATGTGTTCCAGTACCTTGGGACCGGCGATGGAGCCTTCCTTGTTGATGTGGCCGATGACAAAAACGGTGAGCCCCTCCCCTTTTGCCAGCTGCATCAGGGTCATGGTACACTCTTTCACCTGTCCCACGCTGCCGGGGGCGGTGGTCAGATCGCCGTTGTAAAGGGTCTGGATGGAGTCTACGATCAGCACATCTGGCTTGAGTTGATGGACGGCCTCCACCACGTTTACCAGATTGGTTTCCGCCAGCAGATAGAGGTTATCGCCATTTACATTCAATCGCTCAGCACGCAGTTTGATCTGGCGCTCAGACTCCTCGCCGGATACATACAGCACCTTAGAAAAGCGGCTGAGCTGGCCGCAGATCTGCAGCATCAGGGTGGATTTGCCGATACCCGGCGCGCCGCCCAGCAGCACCAGCGAGCCCTTCACCGCGCCGCCGCCCAGCACCCGGTCAAGCTCGTTCATTCCGGTATGAAAACGCAGCTCATCGCCACCCTCCACCTCGTCAATGCGTTTGGGAAGTGACTGTGGCACAAGGGATACGGCGCTTTTTCCGGTTGATTTCTTCGTGGCTTGTGCAGGCTGCTCCACCACGGTATTCCATGCGCCACAGGCAGAGCATCTCCCCTGCCATTTCGGGCTTTCGTTGCCGCATTCGGTGCAGTAAAAAAGCGTTTTTGCCTTCATAAGCTCGCTCCTCTTATGTGATCCACTGTAAATAGCCGCCCGCCAGCGCGGCGGCAACTTTGGTCTGGTATGTACTGCTTTGCAAAAGCCGATCCTCCTGCGGATTGGTGAGAAAGCCGCACTCCACCAGCACCCCCGGACAGGATATGTGGTTCATCAGAAAAATGGTGTCCGGGATCTGCTTTTCCAGCCGGCTGTTGTTGGCATCCAGTGTCAGGCGCAGGCTTTCCTGCATGGTTTGGGCCAACTCCCGGGAGCCGTCTGTGGGCGCGAAAAAGGCCTGTGCGCCGCTGTACCGTCCGTTGGGATAGCTGTTCTGGTGGATGCTGAGCAGGATGGCGTTTTCCTGTGCGTTCACCCTGTCGGCCCGATTGTGCAGGTCGGAATTCTTTTTCTGGCGCAGGGTCTGTGCCTCTTTGTTGTGCAGGGAAATATCTTCCTCGCGTAGGGGCAGCGTAGGCACACCGTACAGCCCCAATATGCCGTCCAGACGCAGGGCCACAGCAAGATTGATGTGACTTTCCAGTGCCCCGGTCAGAGAGATGGCGCCGCCGTCCTCCCCGCCGTGACCAGCATCGATGACCAGCGTGGGCACGCCGGGCCGGGTGGGACAAAAGGTCTGTTGATCCGGTTGAACATCAAAAACATGCCCAACCAGCAGAAAAAAGGATAAAATCACAGAGAATATGCTTTTACCTTGAGACATGGTAGCCCCTCCCCTCTCCTGCTTATCCTATGAGGGGCGGAAATTTTATAGAATGAGATTAACATACTTATTTTACCATAATTCGGACTTTTGGGAAAGAGGTCAGGATTATTTTCCTTTGGACAGGCACGGATCCGGTTAGCGTTTCTTCACTTGCCTTTTGCCGGGAACATAGACTGACTTGGGGAGCAGACTCTCCCCAATTAATTCCTTAGGAGGAAATGAATATGGAAAACGGCAACGCCGCCAAGTGTCCCGACCGCTGCGGCACCCTGCCTTCCTGTGCCCCACTGGCTACCGGTTACGTCCCCTTCCAGCAGGAGGGCAGCCGGCGCTATGACCAGCGCGAGGCGCTGAGCAACGGTACACTGTTTCCAGGCCTGAATTTGCCTTTTCACCTGATGGTGCAAGGCAGCAGCTTACCCAGCGGAAGCATGAGCGATCTGCAGGCACTGTGCTTCGTGCTGCAGGAGCTGGCTTTGTATCTGGACACCCATCCCGATGACGCAGAGGCCTTTGCATTGTTCAAACAGCTTACTGCCATGGAAAAGACCGCACGCGAGGCATGGGAAAAGGCCAATGGTCCAATCAAGCGCAGTGCCGCGGCGCAGGGCGAGCGCTGGGACTGGCTAAAGGATCCCTGGCCCTGGAACTATGAGCACAACGAGGTGAAGTGAAGTTATGTTTGTCTATGAAAAGAAGCTGCAGTTTCCGGTGAAGATCGCCACACCCAACCCCAAGTTGGCCGCCTTTATCATCAGCCAGTACGGCGGCCCGGACGGTGAGCTGGGCGCATCTATGCGGTATCTTTCCCAGCGCTATGCCATGCCCTATGCCGAGGCCAAGGGCCTGCTCACGGACATTGGCACCGAGGAGCTGTCCCATCTGGAGATGGTGGCTGCCATTGTTCATCAGTTGACCCGCAATCTGACTGATGAGCAGGTCAAGGCTAATCCCAACTTCGCCGCCTATTTCGTGGATCACACCGCCGGTGTGTATCCCACCGCCGCCTCCGGCTTTCCCTGGACCGCTGCCTCCATCCAGTCCACCGGTGACGTGATCGCTGACCTGACGGAGGATCTGGCTGCTGAGCAGAAGGCACGCAAGACCTATGACAATATCCTGCGCCTGTCCGACGACCCGGACGTGAACAATGTCATCCGCTTCCTGCGCGAGCGTGAAGTGGTGCATTACCAGCGCTTTGGCGAGTGCTTGCGCAAGGTGCAGGAAAAGATGGATCAGAAGAACGTCTATCTCTATAACCCCGCCTTTGATAAGGCGCGGCCTGCAAAGGACTGACCTTCTCCTCTCTCTGGCAAAAAACAGCAGGTATCCAATTTGGATACCTGCTGTTTTACATTGTAACATAGCCTGAAGTCCAACTATCCTTTCTATCATGTGCGATTTTAGGAGAGCATCTGCTCAAATTCTTCTTCCGTCAGCACGGGGATCCCCAGTTCATTGGCCTTTTTCAGCTTGGAACCTGCGTTTTCACCTGCCACCACATAGGTGGTCTTTTGGGACACGGAGCCGGAAGCTTTGCCGCCGCGCTCCTCGATAAGGGCGGATGCCTCGTCACGGGTAAAGCGCTCCAGCGCCCCGGTCAGTACGAAGGTCATTCCCTCAAAGCGGCGGTCTGTGCCCTGCTGGGCTGCGGTCATGTTCACCCCCGCCAGACGCAGGCGGTCAATGAGATGGCGGCTCTGCTCGCTGTCAAACCAGCCGCGCAGGCTTTGGGCGGTAATGGTACCAATGTCATCCACCGCCGTCAGCTGCTCCGCCGTGGCATTTTGAAGTGCCTCCAGAGTTCCAAAGTGCTGGGCCAGCGTCTTGGCTGCCTTCTGGCCCACCTGACGAATACCGAAGGCATACAATAGCCGGGAAAGGTCGTTTTCTTTGGACTTTTCAATCGCAGCCATAAGGTTCTCCGCTGACTTTTTGCCCATGCGGTCCAGAGCGGCTACCGATTGGGGTTCCAGGTAATACAGGTCGGCAGCGCTTTTCACCAGCCCCGCGTTGACCAGTCCCTCCACCACAGCGATGCCCAGACCTTCGATATCCATTGCATCCCGGCTGGCAAAGTGAGCCAGATTGCGCAGCAGCTGGGCAGGACACTCCGCGCCGGTACAGCGGATGTGCGCCCCTTCCTCGTCTCGGGCCACGGGCGCACCGCACTCCGGACAGGTATCGGGCAGCAGGTACGGCACGGTGCCCTCGGGCCGCTCGGGCAGGACCACGGACAGGACCTCGGGGATGATCTCGCCGGCCTTGCGCACCATGACGGTGTCACCGATGCGGATGTCCTTTTCCGTGATGAAATCCTGATTGTGTAGGGTAGCGTTGGTCACCGTGGTGCCCGCCAGCCGCACGGGAGCGAGGATGGCCTTGGGGGTAAGCACACCGGTGCGGCCCACCTGCACCGCAATATCCAGCAGCTTGGAGGGCCTCTCCTCCGGCGGGTACTTGTAGGCCGCGGCCCAGCGAGGGAACTTGGCGGTACTGCCCAACTCTTGACGCTGGGAAAGATCATCTACCTTGACCACAGCGCCATCGATATCAAATTGAAAATTTTCCCGGCTTTCGCCAATATCAGCAATGCAGGAAATGACTTCCTCCACCGTGTGACAAGTATAATGTGGAATCACTTTATAGTTCTTTAAATTCAAATAGTCAAGCGTCTGCTTGTGGGAGGTGAACCGTTCCCCCTCTACCCACTGAACATTGAACAGGATGGCATCCAGCTTGCGCTGGGCGGCTACCTTGGGGTCAAGTTGACGCAGAGAGCCGGCAGCGGCGTTGCGGGGGTTGGCGAACAGGGCCTCTCCTCTGCGCTCACGTTCCTCATTCAACTGGTGGAACACCTTTTTGGGCATGAACACCTCACCGCGTACAATGAGATGGGCGGGAGCGTCAGGGATGCGCAGAGGGATGGAGCGGATGGTGCGCAGGTTTTCCGTCACGTCCTCCCCTATCCGACCGTCGCCCCGTGTAGCGCCCCGGACAAACAGGCCGTTCACATACTCCAGCGCCACAGATAGGCCGTCTACCTTGGGCTCAACCACGTAGGTAACATCAGGCACGACTGCGCGCACACGCTGGTCAAATTGGAGCAGCTCTTCATAGTCGAACACGTCCTGTAAGCTCTCCAGGGGCGCTTTATGCTCCACGCTCTCGAAGCCCTCGGAAGGCTTGCCCCCTACCCGCTGGGTGGGCGAGTCGGGGGTGACCAGCTCCGGGTGGGCGGCCTCCAGCTCCTCCAGACGGCGCAGCTTGTGGTCGTAATCATAGTCGGACATGGTGGGGGCATCCAGCACATAGTACTCATAACCCGCCTGCTCCAGCTCTTGCCGCAGCAGCGTGATCTCCTGTTTTGCGTCCATGTTCCTCTCCTCCTGACAAGTTCAGATAGGTCTGGGGCACCTTGCCCACGATCACGGTTTCCGCCGCGCACACGGTGATCTGAGCCGTGGTATGTCCCCGGCTGCCCGGAAGCAGTACGGTCAAAGGCACCTCCACATCCAGCAGTACCCGGTGCAAGGTCTGGTTGATGCCTGCGGCCTGAAATTCGCTGCGCACCTGGGTGCTTACCGTACCTGCCACAAGGCTGTGCACTTCGATGACAGGTCCTTTGGCCCACAATAGGTCAAAGTCAAACAGGCTACCCATAGGTACTCCCAGGGTATGTACGTCGATGGCCGCAATGGTGTCCAGCGCCGCCTGTACCACCTGTCCCCTGATCTGATTGATGCGCTCCATGTTCCCGCTTACCGCAAGGATCTCACCATCCGCACCCCGCTGTATGTCCACCAAATTGCCCTCTCCGGTCACAAGGTCGCTCAGGGCGGCGTTGAGCCGGGCGGTCACGTGGTTGTTCACCTGCCGGGCGGCCAGCTGCTCTACCACCGGACGCAGCCGGAATTCCAGCAGGCTGATAAAGGTCAAAGCCATCCCCACCGCCAGCACCAGCGTGATCAGCGCGGTATTGCGCACCGGGTGCCGTACAGTCGCAGGGTGAGAACGGACTGCCCTCCTGCGGCGGCGGTATAATCGTTTGATGGTAAGGGATACCCGGTCGTCCATGCCCCACACCTCCTATTGGGAAGATATGCGCGGCACGGCTCGGCCTATTATTCCCCTCCCAGCAGCTCCCGCACCGCCAGCAGTACCCCAGCCCGGCCGGACTCATAGGTCAGGCCCCCCTGCAGGTAGACGGTGTAGGGTTCGCGCATGGGCGCGTCGGCAGACAGCTCAATGGATGCGCCCTGCACAAAGGCGCCGGCGGCCATGATGACCTGACTGTCGTAGCCGGGCATGTCCCACGGCTCCGGGGTGACGTAGGAGTCCACCGGCGCACCGAACTGGATGCCCTTGCAGAACTTTTTCAGCGCCTCCGGCTGCTTCATGTGAATCATTTGGATAATGTCGTGACGAATGTCGGTGGAACGAGGTTGGGTCTCATAGCCCAACTGTTCCATGATGCCGGCGGCAAACACGGCGGTCTTTACCGCCTGAGCCACCGTGTGAGGTGCCAAAAACAGGCCCTGATACAGCAGACGGTTCTGGCCCAGCGTACAGCCGCACTCCCCGCCGATGCCGGGAGCGGTCAAACGCATGGAGGCACCCTCCACCAAATCGCGCCGTCCGGCGATGTAGCCGCCGGTGGGTGCAAGACCGCCGCCGGGGTTTTTGATCAGCGAGCCAACAACAAGGTCCGCGCCCACCTGCGTGGGCTCCTGCTCCTCGACAAATTCACCGTAGCAGTTGTCCACCAGAATGGATACGTTGGGATTGACCGCCTTGATGCGTTGGCACATCTCCCCTATTTCTGCAACAGACAAAGATGCGCGGGTGGCATAGCCCCGGGAGCGCTGGATGAGCACAGCCTTTACCTTCGGGTCGGCAACAGCACGTTCCATGCCCTCAAGGTCGGGCTTGTCATCCACCAGATCCACCTGACGGTATTCCACACCGTAATCCTTCAGCGAGCCGGGCCCCTTGTCCACTACACCGATGGCGCCCAGCAGGGTGTCGTAGGGTGCGCCCACGGCAGACACCAGTACGTCACCTGCCTTCAGCGCCCCGAACAGGGCGCAGGTGATGGCATGGGTGCCGTTGACGAACTGGATGCGCACCAGCGCGGCCTCGGTTCCGAAAATATCGGCGTAGATCTCGTCCAGCTTGTCCCGGCCCAGATCGTCATAGCCGTAGCCGCTGGTACCGGCAAAGTAGTTTTCCGCTACTTTATGTTTCTGAAAGGCGGCCAGCACCTTTTCCGTATTGGCGGCGGCGATGGAATCAATGCGGACAAACTGCTCACCAACGGCCTGCTCGGTTCGGGCGGCCAGCTGTCTTATTTTATCATTTATCTGTAAAGACATACTACTTGTCACTCTTTCTCTTTAAATAGCATCCAACTTTGTCTGAGCGAGCGCCGACACGAGTGCGGCACAGGCATCCACGTCGGACAGATCGGCCATCTCACAAGGGGTGTGGATATAGCGGCAGGGCACGCTGATGCCTCCGGTGACCACACCGCTGCGGTTGACGCTCATCACACCCGCGTCGGTGCCACCGGCGCGCAGAATGTCCCGCTGAACGGTAATACCGTGGGTCTTGGCAACATCTTCCAGCTTGGCCACCATTTCCGGGTGGCAGATAACGGAGCTGTCCATGACCTTGACCGCCGCCCCCTTGCCCAGTTGGGTAGTGCCATACTGCTCGCTGCCGGGCACGTCGTCCACATCGGTCACATCCACCGCCACACCGTAGTCCGGGTCAATGGAATAGGACGCGGTCTTGCCGCCACGCAGACCTACCTCCTCCTGCACGGAGAAAACAAAGGTGCAGTCGTTGGGG
>JAFVVH010000018.1 GCA_017502285.1 Oscillospiraceae bacterium
GAGTGCTCCGAGGTGGGCATGTACCTGTGCATGGCCCGCATCGCCCATCGCGAGGGCTATCCCGAGGTGGGGCTGTACTGGGAGAAGGCCGCTTGGGAAGAGGCTGAGCACGCTGCCAAGTTTGCCGAGCTGCTGGGCGAGGATCTGGAGCCCATGATGAAGGCTACCACCAAGGACAACCTGAAGTGGCGTGTGGACTGCGAGTACGGTGCCACCCAGGGCAAGTTCGATCTGGCCGCCTGCGCCAAGAAGAACGGCCTGGATGCTATCCATGACACCGTCCATGAGATGGCCCGCGACGAGGCTCGTCACGGCCGTGGTCTGGAAGGTCTGCTGAAGCGCTACTTCGGCTAAGAAATCGCCCCGCAGCACATACTGTAAGGGTTTGCGCGGTGCGGGGAAGTCAACAGGACTTTCCCGCACCGCATTTTATTTCCGTCATTGGGAAAGGCGCGTGGCTATGAAGGTATCCTGTGACGCATAAACGGGGACAAAGCACATACACTGATTTGGAACGTGAGGTGCCAGTATGGACACGAAAGCATTGTATAACCTGACCTACGGCCTGTATCTGCTTACCGCCCGCGAGGACGGCAAGGACAACGGCTGCATCATCAATACTGCCATTCAGGCGGCCAGTGACCCGGTTCGGGTGCTGGTGTGTGTGATCAAGAATAATCATACCTGTGGTATGATCCAAAGAACCGGGCAGTTCAATGTGTCTGCCATTACGGACGATGCCGAATTTGCACTGTTTCAGCGCTTTGGCATGCAGTCAGGCCGGGATGTGGACAAGTTTGACGGCTTTGACGCAGTGGCTCGGGCGCAGAATGGGCTGTATTATCTCACAGGGAATGCCAACATGTATCTGTCGGCCAAGGTGACCGAGCAGCACGATTTGGGCAGCCACATGCTCTTTGTGGGTGAGGTGACCGATGCCGCCGTGCTCAGTGACCGCTCTCCCTGCACCTATGCCTACTACCAGAGCAACATCAAGCCAAAGCCTCAGAAGGCGCAAAAGAAGCAGTGGGTGTGCCGCATCTGTGGCCACGTCTATGAGGGAGAGCAGGTGCCCGATGACTATATCTGCCCCCTGTGCAGCCACGGAAAAGAGGATTTTGAGCTGGTGGGAGAGCAGCGGGGATCTCAAACGCGCAAGTGGGTGTGCACCGTCTGTGGTTACGTCCACGAGGGGGATACGCCTCCGGCAGAGTGTCCCATCTGCCATGTTCCTGCAGAAAAATTTAAAGAACAAATTTAAAAAGGAGTGTTTGTTATGAAATATATTTGTGACGTGTGCGGCTGGGTCTATGACGAGGAAGAGACCGGGGTGAAGTGGGAAGACCTGCCCGACGATTTCAAGTGCGAGCTGTGCGGTGTGGGCAAGGACCAGTTCAGCCCCGAGAAGTAAACAGCGTTCTCAAAGTGCTCTGCGCCGAACGGTGCAGGGCACTTTGCTGCTTGACAAAACGGCAGGGGTATGGTAGCATTATGGCAATATAAATCATGTTTGGAGGGAACTGTTATGAAGATCCAGACTCTGGAGACCAAGAACCTGTGCCAGAGTGCCAAGAACGGCGGCTGCGGCGAGTGCCAGACTTCCTGCCAGTCTGCCTGCAAGACCAGCTGTGGCATCGCCAATCAGCAGTGCGAGAGCAATAAGTAAGCAATTTTGCTGGATTAAAATGCCGCCGTTTGGCGGCATTTTTTCTGGTTTTCCAAGGAGTTGTTGATATGATCCATTGTTATAAGCTGGGCGGCCTGAACATTGTGCTGGACATCTATTCCGGCAGCGTCCATGTGGTGGACGAGGTGGCCTACGACATGATCGGTATGTACGAAAGCAGCAGCCGCGAGCAGATCGTGGCTGCCATGCTGGACAAGTACCCTGAAACCACCCGGGAAGAGCTTGTGGAGGGCTGCGAGCAGATCGAACAGCTCAAACAGGCGGGGGTGCTGTTTGCTCCAGATACCTTTCGGCCTATTGCCGGTCAGCTGAAGGAGAAAACTTCCGGTGTGGTCAAGGCCCTGTGTCTGCACGTGGCCCATACCTGCAACCTGAATTGTTCCTACTGCTTTGCCAGTCAGGGCAAGTACCACGGAGACCGGGCGGTCATGAGCTATGAGGTGGGCAAGCAGGCCCTGGACTTCCTGATCGAGAATTCCAAGGGGCGCCGCAACCTTGAGGTGGACTTTTTCGGCGGCGAGCCGCTGATGAACTTCGACGTGGTCAAGCAGCTGGTGGCCTATGCCCGCAGCCGGGAAAAGGAGTGTGGAAAGAATTTCCGCTTTACCCTGACTACCAACGGCGTGCTCATTGACGATGATGTGATCGATTTTGCCAACCGGGAGATGAGCAACGTGGTGCTCAGTCTGGACGGACGCAAAGAGGTACATGACCGGTTCCGGGTGGACCATGCGGGCAACGGAAGCTGGGAACGCATCGTTCCCAAGTTCCAGCAGCTGGTCAAGGCCAGACAGGGCAAAAACTATTATATGCGCGGGACCTTTACCCATGCCAATCCCGACTTTTTGAAGGATATCGAAACCATGCTGGATCTGGGCTTTACAGAACTGAGCATGGAGCCGGTGGTGTGCGCCCCCGATGATCCGTCTGCTTTGACGGCGGAGGACCTGCCCGTGGTGCTGGACCAGTACGAGAAGCTGGCTCAGCTGATGCTGGAGCGGCACCGTCAAGGCAAACCCTTCACTTTCTATCACTATATGATCGACCTGAAAGGCGGCCCCTGCATCTACAAGCGGGTGTCCGGCTGCGGGTCCGGAACCGAGTACATGGCGGTCACACCTTGGGGCGATCTGTACCCCTGCCATCAGTTCGTGGGCGAAGAGGCCTTTAAGCTGGGCGACGTGTTCCATGGTGTGACCAACCCGTCCGTCCAGCAGGAGTTTGCCGCCTGCAACGTCTACTCCAGACCCGAGTGTGCCGATTGCTGGGCTAAACTCTACTGCTCCGGCGGCTGCGCCGCCAACGCTTACCATGCCACCGGCGCCATTACTGGGGTCTATGCCTATGGCTGCGACCTGTTCCGTAAGCGGATGGAGTGTGCCATCATGCTGGAGGCAGCCAAGTCGCTGGACGGACAGTAATGGATACGCCCATTTGTGATTTTGTCCGCGCTTATGCACGGTCGGGGGTGCAGCGGTTACATATGCCGGGGCACAAAGGGGTAGGCCCTCTGGGCGTGGAATCCCTTGATATCACCGAGGTGGAGGGTGCGGACGAGCTGTACCGCAGCAGCGGCATCATTCGGCGCAGTCAGGAAAACGCCGCGGGCCTGTTTGGAGCAGGAAGAACGCTTTACAGTACCGAAGGGTCTTCTCTTTCCATCCGTGCCATGGTCTATTTGGCAGCGCTTTATGCCCGTGACAAGGGGAGAACACCCCGTATCGCGGCGGCCCGCAATGCCCATCGGGTGTTTATGACCGCCGCCGCCCTTTTGGATGTGGAGGTGGACTGGCTCTTTCCCGAACGGTGGGAGGGGCTGGTATCCTGCACGATCACGGAAAAAGGGTTGGAGGAATACCTGACCCGGGCGGAAGAGCTGCCTGCGGCGGTGTATATTACCAGTCCGGACTATCTGGGCAACCTGGCAGACATCCGAGCTTTGGCCCGGGTGTGTCGGAAATTCGATGTGCTGCTGTTGGTGGATAACGCCCACGGAGCGTATCTTCGCTTTTTGCCGGAGGATATGCACCCTCTGACATTGGGGGCGGACATGTGCTGCGACTCCGCACACAAGACTTTGGCGGTGCTTACCGGCGGCGCTTATCTGCATTTGAGCCGAAATTTACCGGAATGGCTGGTGCAGCATGCACAATCGGCTATGGAACTGTTCGCGTCCACCAGTCCCTCTTACCTGATCTTACAATCACTGGATGCGGCCAACCGGTGTCTGGCCGGGGACTACCCTCAGCGGCTGGCCCGATTTGTCCGGATATTGGATGGACTGAAAGAGCGGCTGGTGCGGGCGGGATTTGCAGTGGTTGGAATCGAGCCGTTGAAGCTGACCATTGCGGCCGGAAGTTTGGGGTATACGGGAACACAGCTGGCCGGCTTGCTGGCCGACAGGAAACTGGTATGTGAGTTTTCCGATCCGGACTACGTGGTCCTTATGTTCACACCGGAAAATGATGTGCAGGGCTTGGAACAGTTGGAGCGGGTGCTGTTGGATATCCCGAAAAGAGAGCCTCTTCCGGCCTGTCTTCCGACCATGTGCAGACCGGAACGGTATTGCACGCCCCGCCGGGCACTGCTGTGCGTTGGTGAGGAGCGGGATGTGAAGGATTGTTTGGGGATGGTGCTGGTCAGCCCTATGGTCAGTTGTCCTCCCGCCGTCCCCATTGCGGTGTGCGGTGAAGTGATCGACCGGCCTGCCATCGACCTTATGACCTACTATGGAGTGGAGCGCTGCCGGGTGATCGGCAAAGAGGAAATATAAAACAAGGAGCAACCCCGGTTGCTCCTTGCTTTTTGAAAGCATATAATTGCACAGGAAAAGAGGTGGGATATGGAACGTCTGAAAAAAATTCGTGTGGCCGGGCTGCCCCTGCCCCTGTACGCCATGGCGGTGGTGCTGTCGGCGGCGTGTATGCTGACGCACAGCCTGCCGGCCAACATGGTGGGGGCCTTTTTCTTTCTGATGACTGTGGGCGGGGGACTGGAGCTGATCGGCGGCAGTATCCCGGTGGTACGCACCTTTCTGGGCGGCTCGGTCGTCTGTACTCTGGGTGGCGCGGTGCTGGCCTTTTTGGGGCTGGTGCCGGGGCCGGTGCTGGAGACAGTGGATGCGTTTATCAACGACTCCGGCTTTCTGACGCTGTTTATCAGCGGGCTCATCACAGGGAGCCTGTTCAACATCGACCGCAGGCTGCTGTTGCGGGCCAGTGTGAAGCTGCTGCCGGTGGCGGTGGCGGCGGTGGGTGCGGGTGTACTGGTATGCGGTGTTTTGGGTGCACTTATAGGAGATGGATTCTGGGACGGTATTTTGTATATCGCTGTGGCCATGACCAGCGGCGGCATGACGGCGGGGACGGTGCCCCTGTCCTCCATCTACTCCGCACAGTTGGGTGTCCCGGCGGCGGATGTGCTCAACCGCATGGCTCCAGCCACGGTGCTGGGCAACATCCTTGCCCTGATCTTTGCCGGGATATTGAAAGATTCCGGCAAAAGGTTTCCCTGTTGGACGGGGAACGGTCAGCTGGTCAACGACGGCAGGCCGGTGGAACAGATACCTGTGACCGAGCTGAAGACGGAAAAGCTGGTGGGCGGCCTGTTCCTGTCCGTAGCCTTTTACGCCGGAGGCGCGCTGCTCAACCGCTTTTTCCCGGCGGTGCCCATTTATGCCTTTATGGTCATGCTGGTGCTGGTGGTCAAGTGCGGCGGCCTGTTCCCGGAGGAAGTGGAGGACGCGGCCCGGCAGTGGGGCCGACTCATCATCCCGGCCTGGACGTCGGCGTCCCTGCTGGGGATCGGACTGACGCTCATTGACCTGAACGTCATCCTGGCCAACCTGACCCCTGCTTTTTTGATTACGGTGCTCGCTGCGGAGCTGGCGATCACCCTGACTGCCGGACTTTTGGGTAAGGCGGCAGGCTTCTATCCAGTGGAGTCGGCCATCGCCGCGGGTATGTGCACCACCAACATGGGGGGCACCGGCAACGTGGCGGTGCTGTCCGGAACCCGGCGTATGGAGTTGCTTCCCTTTGCCCAGATCGTCACCCGCTCCTGCGGCGTGCTGATGCTTACCGTGGGCGGTATTCTGGTGCGGTTTTTCGGATAAAAAAGCGAGGACTCGTTCGAGTCCTCGCTTTTTATATCGCCGCAATCAGGCCATCAGGGTAATCATGAGCTGGGAGGCCAGCACGATCAGCACCAGGGCGATGGGGTAGGTGGAAGCATAGGCAGCAGCCACATCATCGGTCTTGGCGGTGTTGATGAGCGTGCCCAGAGCAGGAGTGGAGGTCATGCCGCCGGTGATGGAGCCCAAGCTGTTCAGCAGGCTGAGTTTGAGCAGATACTTGGCCACCAGGAAGCCCACTACCATGGGGATGATAGTCATGGCCGCGCCGCCCAGCAGACCGTAAACCACGATCATGCCGCCCAGAGAGGATTTGCCAATCTCGCTGACCAGCGACACGCCGCCGCTGACACCGGCGCCAATCAGGAACAGCATCAGGCCAAATTCCCGGAACACTTTGACAGTGCCGTTGCCCACCTTCAGGGAGAATTTGCCGATGCTGCCCAGATGGCCGAAGATCAGACTCATGATCAGCGTGCCGCCGGTGGTGCCCAGGCTGAAACAGGGGCCGGAGTAGCCGGCACCGGTCAGGGGGATGTTGATGCAGCCCAGGATCAGACCGGCGATGACTGCCAGAGCGAAGGGGGTCAGGCCGAAGGTGTCACAGCAGAACAGGCCCTGCTTTTCCGCCGCCTGCTCCGCAACTCCGGCCTTGAGCAGCTCGCGCTCCTTGGCCAGGTCGGCCTTCAGTAACTTAGGCATAAGCTGTACGAACAGCACCACGCCGATGACGCCAAAGGGGTAGGCGATGGCATAGCCCAGGGTAATGATATCCGTGGCGCGGCCAATGCTTTCCGAGGCCTCCAAAGCGGAGGAGAAACCGGGGGTGCTGGTCAGTGCACCGGACAGAATGCCGGCGGAGAACTCCGGGCCGATGCCGGGGATCAGGGCGAACACCACGGCCACCAGCGTGCCGGACAGGATGATGAGTGCACCCAGCAGTACGTAGGAGGTTGCGTTTTTCTTCAGGTTCTTGAAGAAGTTGGGGCCGGCGATGAAGCCCACAGAGGTGACGAACAGCACCAGACCAATATTTTGAATGATCTTGGAATAGTAACCGTTCAGCGCGGAAGAGGAGTCGGCAATAAAAAGGCTGTCAAAAACAGGGATGTTTTGCAGCTGGGGCAGGGTGCACAGGTAGCCGAACAGAATGGCCACCAGAAACACGCCGGCGGTGCCCAGAGACACGCCCTTGACAGAGATGCTGCCCAACAGGTAGCCCAGAGCGGAAACTACAAAAATACCAAACAGCAGAGCGGTGGTGGTGGACGCCTTAAATGTGGCCTCTGCACCGTTGGCAGAGCTGACCGCACAGGAGCCGCACCAGAAGGCGATGGCGGCCACAGCCAAAGCTGTAATGACCAGCCAAAGCCAGGTTTTGTTTGTTTTGTTCACGATGATCCCTCCAATGGTTTTCCGGCCCAATGCCGGGGCAAGGAGCCTTTTCTCTTTCAAAAACACATATTATCACTAAGCTGTTAAAGTTTAAACTATGAGATAGTGTAAGGTACTATATGATAAAAGTGATGCTGCGACATAAAAAGCGAAGGCTCGTCAGAGCCTCCGCTTTTGCTCAGTGCCGGACGATGCCGACCAGAAGGACGGTGGATACGTTCATCTTGTGGTCGGTGAAGATCAGGTCAGCCCGCTTGGGGCCGTACTTGAGGTTGATGTATGGGCCCTCCATATACATACCGGCGATATTCTCACCGCCGGGATGGGGTGCTGCCACAGGCGGTACTCCCCGACGGTGTGGGTGTGCATGTCCAGACCGGGGCCTACATACAGGTTCTTGGTGTCGGAATGTCACAGCCTTGGGGGATGGGGGTGATTCTCATTTCACCGAAGCCGGCAATTTAAAGAATGTCGTCCAGCACGCTCAGGAACAGGTCACGATAAATATCGTAGCCCTCCTGCGTGAGGTGCACCTCGTCCTCGATGTAAATGTCGGTGCGGATCTTGCTGTAGTCGCCGGCGTCCTCGGGATTTTTATAAAAGCCGGGCCAGGCGGACTGGCAGACGTAGACGCAGTCCTGGTTGGAATCGCAGTAATCCTTGAGCAGCTCGTTATACTGGTGGGCCATTTTCTGCCACAGGGCGTTGTTGATGAACTTCTTGTGGGGCATGGCGTCGCACAGGTACAGCTTGACCCCGGGGAAGTCGGTCCGGGCCCGGTTGCAGAACTGGGCCAGCAGATAGACGATCTCCATGGGCGAGTAGCCAAAGGCGATGTCGTTGGGGAAGAAACGCAGCACGATGGCACGTGGCTCCCAGGGTTTGACCAGGCGGTCGTAGTAGTGCAGGCCCTCTTCAATGGTGGAGCCGCCAAAGCCGTGGTTAACGGCGGCGGGGGAGCCGTCCTTCCTGCGGATATCCTCCTCCAGGGGCCGGTGACCCCAGAAGGGCTTCCAGCGGGTAAAGCCGGAAGAGCCGTAGAACAGGATCATGCCCTTTTCGACAGGAGCGGCTTCGTAGCGGACGATCTCTTTTTCCAGACGGTTCAGAGCGAGTTTCTGTTTAAACATACTGTGACCTCCTTGCAGTAAGTTCAGCATATCAAAAAAACACTATACTGTAAATGATGAAATAATATAATAAACTATATGTTGAAAGTGATGGTGCGGCATGATAAGATAAATCATGATCTGCCACCTGAAAGGAGACTGTATCCATGGAGCTGCTCCAACTGACCTATTTCTGTGATGCCGCGTCCACTCAGAATTTTTCCCGGACGGCCAAGCGGTTCAATGTACCGCCGTCCAACATCTCCCAAAGCGTCAAGCGGCTGGAGGAGGAGTTGGGTGCGGAACTGTTTACCCGCAGGGCCAACCGGGTGACCCTGAACAGCAGGGGGGAGGCCTTTTACCAGGAGGTCAGTGCGGCACTTGAACTGCTTCGTCACGCCGAATATACCGTGCGGGGCACGGGCGGGGAGAAGGTGCTTCGACTGGGAGTTCACATCAGCCGCCGGGTGGTTATGCAGACGGTGGCTGAATTTCGCAGCAGCGATCCGAATATCGATATTGTGACCGAGCATGGAGATCGCACCCAAAGCGGGGACTTTGATCTGGTGGTCTCCGATGAGGGGTTTGTGAATGGGGAGTACGTCAGAGTCTGTTCGTTTCGGGAGCAAATCGTTCTGGCGGCGAAACGAGGGACATTTCCTGCCGGCATTCAGCTGGGGGAGAAAGATTTGGCGGACAAGCCCTTTATCACCACCGGCGAGAATCACAGTATGCACGACATTACCTGCCGCATCTGCACGGAGCTGGGGTTCAAACCCCGTATCGCCCTGCAGGGAGAGGATCCGGAATACATCCGTCAGTGTGTTAATTTAGGGCTGGGCGTGGCATTTGCTCCGACCGTGTCCTGGCGGGGGCAGTTTGCGGCCGAGGTAGAGCTGTATTCCGTGGGGGAGCAGAGCCGGGAGATCTGTATTTACAAGCGAAAACGACCCCGTGCCTCTGAATATGCCGAGGCCTTTTGCCGTATGCTCATAGAAAACTACAAAAAGGAAACAGTGAACAGATAATACTTGCCCAGCGGGCGATTTCATGCTAAGATTTTGCCGGAAATAATGAAAAAGGAAGAATGATACCATGGATGAACGCAGACAGCCCTCCCACTACCACGTTGGTATGCGAAATGTAAAGACGGCCATCGCCGCCACCCTGTGTGCATTGCTGTACCTGCCCTTCCACCGCAGCCCCGCCTTTGCCTGCATCGGTGCTATTTTCGGGTTGGGTACGGATATGAGCCACTCCTGGCTCAGCGGCGGGAACCGTTTTTTCGGCACTATCATCGGTGGCTTGATCGGCATGGCTATGTTTCGTATCCATATTTGCTTCTATCCCGACGGCAGCACGAACCTGTTTCTGGCCCCCCTGCTGTTTCTGGGGGTGATGCTGCTCATCGTGGCCTGCCGTGTGTTCAAATGGCCGGGCGGCATTCAGCCCGGCGGCGTGGTGCTGTGCATCATCCTGTTCAACACCCCGGTGGAGACTTATATTTCCTACTCTCTGAACCGCATGTTTGATACCGGAGTAGGCTTTGCTGTGGCACTGCTGGTCAACCTGCTGCTGCCCCGGGAGCGGCTGGTGCGCTGGCTGGAAGCGGCACACATGAGAAAACCGAATCAATAAAAAATACGCACCGCATCGCGGTGCGTATTTTTTATTTGCTTTGCAACAGGATCAAATCAGGCTTGCCGATATAGTTCAGATTATATTTCTCCACCCAATCTTGAGCTTTTTTCAGAGAGACGGAGTCATACGCACCCGCCGCATCATGGGAGTCAAAGCCAAAGGTAACGGGAGACTGTTCCTCTCCGGCCAGCTTCCAGAACCGCTCCTGAGGATAGTGCCGTCCGGCCCGCATGCCCAAAAAGTTGATTTCCAGCGGGATATTCTTTTCCCGGGCGGCCACGCACAGCTTGCGCATTTCCTGTTCGTATACGGCTTCGTCCCCGGTGAAGTTGAACAGGTCCGGGTGAGCCACATAGGAGAACACCCCGGTGTCCATGGCGGCCAGCACGTTGGTCACATATTCCTTCAGCAGGTCCGCGTTGTCGGTGGGAACGGCCACATAGTAGCCGTCGGGCCACTCGTCACCGCTGAAGTGCTGACCTAAAATCAGGTACTCACAGCCATAGGACAGGGCCTTGGTATACATATCATCGAAATAGCTTGGATAGTACTCCATCTCAAAGCCCAGCACCAGTTCGATCTTTTCCCGGTACTTGTCCCGCAGTGTGTTCAGGGTGTCAAAGTAGTTCTGTGCCTGCGCTGTGGGCACCCGGTAATAGGACTCGTGCCCGTCGGGGAAGATGTAGGGCATGTGGTCGGAAAAGCCCATGTGGGTGATGCCGCCCTCGATGGCACGCAGGATATACTCCTCCTCCGTACCGGAGGCATGCCCGCATCGGGCGGTATGGGAATGGTAGTTGTAGGTCATAGAAACCAGTCCTTGCTTTTATTTGACGATTTTGGTCATGGGATGGACCCAGACACCGTACTTGTTCTTGAAGTACACCTTGAAGTTGCCTGCATCGGAGGGGATAGAGCGGGTGATAATACCGGTGCGCTTTTCTTCGTCGGTCAGTTCCTCCACTCTGGACAGGGAGGCACAGGAGGGGTCATAGAAGTCAACAGCATTGCCGGAGGCATCCTGAAGGGGGCCGGAGGACAGCTTGGTTTTGGTCACCTCGCGGAAGTCCATGTAGAGGATCTCGCTGTTGGGGTCGCAGGAATCGGCGGTGACGGTGATCTTGTTGCCGTTCACGGTGTAGCTCAGTTTGGCTTCGTTGACGGCAAATTCGACAAACTCGCCGCTGTCAGCAAGCCGCACAGTGTAGTAGCCCCGGTCGGGAGTGCGCACGAACTTGGCGGGGGCGGTTACGGGGATGCGCTCTGCCACTTCGCCGTTTTTGCACAGCTCTACGGTGTGCTCACCGGGGGCAAAGACGGAGATGACAACTTCCTCACCAGCCAGATAGTTGGCCTTGTTTCCGTAGTCCACCGCGATGGCGGGCAGGGCGGGGACACCCTGCTTCAGTACGGCATCTTGCACCGGGTCAAGGGCGGGCGCTTGGTCCACAAAGTCGTAGCGGCACAGGGCGAACAGCTTGTACTTGTGGAAAAATTCCTCCACGTCGTACTGGGCGCGCCTGCAGGTGGTGTGTACCGCCTCGGACACTTCGATCTGACGGATGACACCGTCCTCGTCCCGCAGGATATCAGTGATCAGGGCCACGTGCTTGCGCGCGTCGCAGAAGGCCAGCAGGCAGTCGCACAGGCGGATATCCTCCGCGTTAAACTGGCCGGGCTCGGCGACCTTGTGGATGCCGGGCACATCAAGCCAGTGTTTGGTGCTGAATCGGCGCTCGATGCCGTAGGCATAGCGGGCCAGACCGTTGCACACTACGCCGAAATAGGGCCAGGAATTATGGTGCCCATTCAGATCCTTCTGATACAGGGCGCTGTCCGGGTTGGCGGTGACGGACATCAAGGTTTCGAAGGAAACGTTTTCGCAGATAAACTTGTCATTGGGCTCACAGGAGGAATAAATTTGCCCCGTCAGTTCCACACCGGCGGGGAGGAAGGTTTTGCCCTCCTTGATGGTGTAGGTGGTGATGTTGCACACGGGGGTCCACTTGAAGTCGGTCAGTTGGGCGGAGCGGGCCAGAACAGCGGCTTTGCCCGCGGAATCGGGCCTGGTGCTGAACAGCATATGAAATGAAACACTCCTAACAAATTATATTACAGCTTTTCAATGCCGGTGCGGATGGCAAATTCCGCAGGAGACTTATCGGGGAAAACCTTGCTCTTGTCCTCCAGCTTGATGAACTCGTCATAATAGCGCAGGCCGAATTCGCGCAGGGCGGGGGCGGAGAAGTGAAGCAGGTCGGGGTTGGAACCCAAACCCTCCGCCGACACAAAGGCGGTGCGCTCACGGGCGGCGGCCACCCGCTTGAGGGATTCGTTTACGTGGATGTAATTCTTATACTTTTGGTCAAGGGGACAGTCCTTCAGATAATCGCCCAGACCACCCAGCAGGAAGGGAACGTCATGCAGGCCCAAATCGTCCCGGAAGTTGTTGAGGATCACATGGAGCTTTTCCTCATAGAGGGGATACAGCGCGTCGGCGCAGTCGGACTCACCCTGGTGCCACAGCACACCGGCAATGGTGGACGAGCGCATGGCAAGACCGGCCATGAAGCAGGCATGGTCGTACAGCACACCGCCCTTTTGCCACATGTCAAGGCTGGAACCGCCGTCGGCGCAGGGGATCAGGCCCACATCCACATTATGCTCCCGGGCATAGCGGTCGGCAAAGCTTTCGGCCAAATTGGTGCCGGAGGTGTTCCGGTCAGCATTGACGGGCACATACATATCTCGCCAGCGGCCATTGCGCAGGACGAACAGTCTTTCGTTTTCTATGGGTTCCACTTCGCTGGCAATACCTCGGCCGCCCATGTTGGACTGGCCAATGAGCAGGAAGGAATGCATGATCATATGTATCAGGCCTTTCAAAAAATCATTGTTAATATATTATTATATCATGGAAAAACAAAAATGGCAAAAGAAAACACCGCCCAAGGCGGTGTTTTCTTTTGGTGACCCAGCGGGGATTACGACTCGCTGCGCTCCCATGCATTAACTGCCCCTAAGCGGCCAAGCCGCCAAGGGGCAATAAATCGAACCCAAGGGTTCTCATCCTCGATTAGCAAACAAAAACACCACCGTCTTGCGACGATGGTGTTTTCGTTTGGTGACCCAGCGGGGATTCGAACCCCGGACACCCTGCTTAAAAGGCAGGTGCTCTGCCGACTGAGCTACTGGGTCATTGGACAAGAGGAATATGAAAAGAATCGAATCGTTCCAGAATGCGGTAAACTAGTCAAATCGCAACCCAGCGAAGCGGTTGGGATTTGAAGAGGAGGAGCGATGAAGTGAGTGAGCTTTACCTGCAAAGGTGAAGCGAACGATACGAAATCCGCGACGACGATGGCAGGGATGGCTGGACTCGAACCAGCGAGTGAGGGAGTCAAAGTCCCTTGCCTTACCACTTGGCTACACCCCTGTATGAAAGAGGGCTGAATAAGCGAAGGGTCGGAGCAGACGCTCCGACCCTTCTGCCCTGAGGTCTTAATGGGGTGGGTAAAGGGACTCGAACCCTCGACACCCGGAACCACAATCCGGTGCTCTAACCAACTGAGCTACACCCACCATATTTCGTGACAACAGGAATGGCACGCC
>JAFVVH010000019.1 GCA_017502285.1 Oscillospiraceae bacterium
GACGGACGGCAGAGGAGGTCTTGTTGACCTTCTGACCGCCGGCGCCGGAGGAGCGGTAGACTTGCATCTCATAGTCCTCGGGGCGGATCTCGAAATCCTCGGATTCGTCAGCGATCTCGGGGATAACCTCGATGGCGGAGAAGGAGGTCTGACGGCGGGCGTTGGCATCGAAGGGGGACACGCGGACCAGACGGTGCACACCGTGCTCGCCCCGCAGATAGCCGTAGGCATTCTCACCCTCGATCATAATGGTGGCGGACTTGATACCGGCCTCATCCGCCTCCTGATAGTCCATGATGGTATAGGTAAAACCATGGCGCTCCGTCCAGCGGGTATACATGCGGTAGAGCATCTGAGCCCAGTCCTGCGCCTCGGTACCACCGGCACCGGGGTGGATGGCCAGGATGACGTTGTTGCTGTCATACTCGCCGGTAAGCAGGGTCTCCAGCCGGGCCTTTTCCATGTCCTGCTCCAGCTGGACAAAGCCTTCCTCCAGCTCAGGGACCAGCGACTCGTCCTCGAACTCGTTGCCCATCTCGCACAGAGCCATCAAGTCGTCCCACTGCCCCTTCCGCTTGGCCTGCTTATCCACCTTGTCCTGCAGGGTCTTGATGCGCTGCTGGACCTTCTGTGCCTTGGCCAGATTGTCCCAGAAGCCGTCGGCGGCAGACTCAGCCTGCAGCATGTCCAGCTCCCGCTCCGCGCTTTCCAGATCCAATGCCTTGGCCAAAGCCTCCAGCGCGGGGGCAATGTTGTTCAGTCTTACTTTATACTCGTCGAATTGGAGCATAGATACTGCACTCTCCTGTTCGCATTTCGTTGTCGGTACAATATTATATACAATAACGGAGCTAAAGTAAAGAAAAATCCCTGCACTCCTTACGTAAAAATACCCACCTTTGCAGGTGGGTATCATCGCTGGCTCGCCGTCCACTCCTTTTCGTGGCAGAAAATCAGATCATCCACATCCTTGCGTTCCTGCTGCGGTGCATCCTGCATTTGCTGCTGGGCCTGTATGCTGTCGCACATGGCGTCATCCTCCTTTGGGCATATAGACCAGTATATGCACCGGCCCGCTTTTTATTCCCCGGTCTGCCCATCTATCGCATCCGCCGACGACACTGCAGCAAATTACGTTATTCCCTATTGACAAGCGACGTGTATTCGTGTATTTTATATAAACCTTTCCTGCTGCCCGGCCTCACCGCCGGGCGGCACGCTTTATTTTGGAGGTGCTTTTTTGAATACCATCCTACAAACTCTGAGCGATTTTAATATCTGGTCCATCACATTCCGCATCCTGCTGGCCACCGTGATCGGCGGCTGCATCGGCTCCGAACGCGGCCGCCACGGCCGGGCCGCCGGTCTACGCACCCACATTCTGGTCTGTCTGGGCTCCACCATGACGGTGATGCTGGGCATCTACTCCGCACAGGTTCTGGGTCTGGGCGGAGACCCCATGCGAGTCAGTGCTCAGGTCGTCTCCGGCATCGGCTTTCTGGGTGCCGGCACCATCCTCACTCGCGGTCACTCCCACATTACCGGTCTGACCACCGCCGCCGGCCTGTGGACCACCGCCTGTCTGGGCCTAGCCATCGGTGCGGGCTTTTATTTCGGTGCGGTGCTGGCATGGTTGGTCATGACTCTGGCCATCACCGTCTTCACCCGTTTGGAGCGCACGGCCAAGGAGCACCGTGTAGACACCTATTACGTAGAACTGGACGACATCGCCCGGGTCAACGACTTTTCCCGGGAAATGGGCAGTCAGATCACCTCCCTTCAGGTGTTCAAGGCCAAGAGCGGAATTCCTTCCCACATCGGTCTTGAGTGTGCCATCAAGGAGCTGGATGACAGCGACGCCATGCTGGAGCATCTGCGCGCTATCAACTACGTGGTTATCGCCATCCCCGTAGCCGAAAATTGAATTTTATAACAAGAGCCGGTTTCGCAAGCTTGCGAAACCGGCTCTTGTTATCCAAATTTTCTTCTGGCAAAACCGCACCTGCGGCACAGTTCCTCGCTGGCCGTACCCTGTTGAAAGCCCTGGCAGATGGCCTGCGCTCTGGGCGAAACCAAAATCTCTTCCAGCTCCTGCTCAAACAGGTTGCCCAGCGCA
Organism: Oscillospiraceae bacterium; assembly: GCA_017502285.1. GTDB lineage: Bacteria > Bacillota > Clostridia > Oscillospirales > Oscillospiraceae > Lawsonibacter. The sequence continues at coordinate 2,117 of JAFVVH010000019.1, forward strand.
ATATCCCCTTCATGGTCCAGACAGCAGGGCACCACGGTCCCGTCGCACAGCACGCCGATCTGATCCCGCAGGCCGTAGCAGAACACCCGCTCCCCTGTGTCTTGGGCCGTCAGGTCCGGCCAGTCAAATTTTTCTCCGTGCTCCAGATAGACCTTTTCCCCAATGCGCACTCCCCTGCGTTCCTGTACCCACGGTTCGGGAAAATACCACTGCATGGTTCGCAGGATCTCTTCGTTTTTCTCCTGCGCGCCCCCTTCATTCCACAGGCGGTAGACCACCAGCTTCTTCCCCTGGGCAGCCCGGCCAAAGGCAAAGCACCCGTCCAAATATCGTTCAAAGGGTATATTCAGGTCATTGGCTTCGAATGCATGCAGGGAGATATTCACCTTATGCAGGGCTGGCTGGGCCAGCAGCCGCTCCTGCCACCGGGCCAGCAGAGTTCCGTTGGTAGTCAAAATCACTTTAAGGCCCATCTGTCCGGCCAGCGTCAAAAACTGTTCCAACTCCGGGTGGCACAGAGGCTCCCCCATAAGATGAAAGTAGAGGTAGTCCGTCCATGGACGCAGCTTTTTCAGCAAGAGGGAAAACGCTCCCTCCCCCATGGTCCGGGGCATGCGTTTTGTTCCGGGGCAGAAGGAACAGCTAAGGTTACATCGATTGGAAATTTCCAGATACACCTTATTAAATCGTTTCATCTGTGTCCCCCTGTAGAAAATACGGCAGCCGATACCGGCTGCCGTATTTTTGATTTAATACTGGCCCTGATCCAAAGGAGCCAGGAATTGCAGCTTGCGGTTTTCCAGCTCGTCCAGATAGGACCGGTCACCGGACTCATGCAGTTCCTGCAGATAGCGGTGGTGGTTCTTCATGATTTCCTCGTTGTGACGGCCCAGCATGAGCATGGCAATGCTGGAACACTGGTCGGCAGCACGCTCCAGATGGGTCAGCAGATCCATAAACACCAGACCGGTATCCACCGAGCAGATGCCCTGACGCAGCCGGGAGGCATGGCGGTCTTTGAGCAGCAGCACCATGTCGTCGATGACCTCCTCCAGAGGCTCGATGCGGCGGGCCGTGTCCTCGTCGTCATCCCGCAGAGCGGCGACCGTCAGGTCCAGGATCTCCACTACGGCAGCGCCCAGTACATCCAGTTCCTTACGGGCGCTCTCGGAGAAAGCAAGGCCCGCATCATGCAGCTTCTTGGCCATCTCGTCAAAGTTGGTGGCATAGTCGCCTACGCGCTCCACAGCGGGAACACACTGCATGATCATGTTCAGCTGGCGGTTATCCCGCTCGGACTCCACATACTGGAACAGTTCGATCATATAGTTGTCCGCGTTGTCAGCAAACAGATCCAGCTGCTCCTCGCACTCGGCGATTTCCTGCGCTCTGCCTTCGTCGTAGCCTGTAAACTGAGCAAGGCTGAGCTCCACATTCTCCTTGGCTGCACGGGCCATCACAGCCAGAGAACGAGCAGCCTGTCCCAGCGCCACGGCGGGAGAGATGAGTAGCTTCTTGTCCAGTGCGGACAGCTCGGGGTACTTGTCCTCCTTAACAGGATCTTCCTTGACCACCTTGCAGGCGATTTTCACCAGCGCGCCGGTAAAGGGCAGCAGCACAACGGCAGTCAGCAGATTGAACAGAGTCTGGAAATTGGCGATGACACCGGAGTCCACAACGCTCTCCCACAGGCCGCCGAAGAGACCCGCATGGCGCAGCAGGGTCATCACGATCATGAACAGGACCGTACCGATGGTGTTGAACACAATATGTACCACGCCAGTTCGCTTTGCGTCCTTATTTGTACCGATGGAACAGACCATGGCAGTGGTCACGCAGGTGCCCAGATTGATGCCCATGATCAGGGGATACACCAGCTCAAATGTCATCACACCGGTAACGGACAGAGCCTGCAGAATACCCACCATGGCAGAGGAGCTCTGGATGATGACGGTAAGCACCAGACCCACCAGAATGCTCAGCAGGGGGGCATCACTGAAGTAGCCCAACAAATCAACAAATATCTGAGACTCTGCCAGCGGCTCCACCGCGTCGGTCATAGCCATCAGGCCGGAGAACAGGATACCGAAACCAAGGCAAATCAAGCCCACATTCTTGGAGCCGCTCTTCTTTACGAACATAAACAGAAGAATGCCCACGCACAAAGCAATAGGCGCCAGTGTGTCCGGCTTGAAGAAGGTGAGAATAGAGCCGCCACCGTCTTCAATATCCATCAGTCGGATGATCTGAGCTGTCACGGTGGTTCCGATGTTAGCGCCCAGTACGATGCTGACCGCCTGACGCAGATTCAGGATGCCCGCGCCGATCAAGCCCACAGTCAGCACGATCGTAGCCGTAGAGCTCTGGATAATAGCGGTCACTACAGTACCGGTAAGCACACCCAACAGTGCATTTTGGGTCAGCTTGCCCAAAAAGTTTTTCAGTGCGGAACCGGATCCCTGCTTGAGTCCGTCGCCCATGATTTCCATACCATAAAGAAACATGGCCAGACCGCCCAACAGCTTGATCGCAGTTAACAGTGTACTCATGTCCATTTCTCCTTTTCTTTTTCCAGACATCGTATACTTAAAACTATGCCATTCCAAGACATTTTACATTATATAGAAATTTTTCCGTCCATGCAAGATTTTTTCTCCCGTCCGAAACCACTTTGTAAAAATTCCAATTTTATTTGCGCTTTGTTATAGCCTTTTTTGTTGTTCTATTGTATAATGGGTTTACACTAAAGTTCCATATCCCTTTGGGATATGAAAGGAGTTCCCAATGAAAGAAAACGGCAAATTCTCTTTTCTGGGTTTTCTGGAGCTGCTGGCTAACATTGTGTTTCTGAACCTGTTTTTTCTGCTGTGCTCTATCCCTTTGATCACCATGGGGGCTTCTCTGACCGCCCTGTATGCCGGCCTGCGCGCGTCCATCAAAAAAGAGCCCTGCTACCGGGCCTTTTTCCGCACCTTTCGCAAAAGCTTCATGCGCTCTACTCTGGCATGGATCATCCTGCTGCCCGTTAATGTATTTTTTATCACCAGCCTGATTTTTAATATTTTCTACTGGGAGCAGAACTCTTTGGTTTCTCTTTTTGTCTCCGCCATCTTTGCCGCAGTGTTTCTGGGCTTTTCCACTGTGTTGTTCCTGTTCTACTCCCGGTTTGAGGCCACCTTGCTTCAGCTGTTCCAGTACAGCGCCAAGCTCTTTTTCGACTACCCCATCCGCAGCATTATCGTGGGCCTGCTGTCCTGGTTCCCCTTCATCATGCCTTTCTTTTCCGTAGGCTTTCAGATCTTCCTGCTGCTGGGCTTTGTGTGGCTGTTCTATTTCTCTACCATGGCGACCCTGTCCATCTGGCTGATGAACCAGCCCTTCGCCCTGTTCGCCGTTGGTGTGTTGGGTATGGAAGACCCCCGCAAAAACGGTCAGGATCAATAACATGATTCAAATAGTATCTGCGCCCTGCCGTATTATGCGGCGGGGCGCGGTTTTTTCCTCTCCCAGCCCTTCCTATTGTTTTGAACGCGCCTTCTCGCGCATATAAATGGACAAATAGATTTGGGAGGTCTTTTTATGCAGTTCAAAACCGGCACCGTGCGCATCCTGCTGCTGCGCCGCAAATGGTGGACCGCCGGGCTATGCCTGTGCCTTGCCGCCGCCATGCTCTATGTCGTCAACTATCCTCCTGCCGTGGGTGCTTCCGCTTCTACCCGGCAGCTTCCCATCTACTGCGTCCGTAGAGATCAGAAGATGGTATCCGTCAGCTTTGATGCTGCATGGGGCAACGAAGATACCCAGCAGCTCATCGATATTCTGGGCCAATACAACGTCAAAGCCACCTTTTTCGTGGTGGGAGACTGGGTGGACCGCTATCCCGAGTCCGTCAAAGCCCTGCACGATGCCGGCCACGAGATCATGAATCACTCCAATACCCATGCCCATCTACCCCAGCTTTCATCCCAACAGATCACGGATGATCTGAATGCCTGCAACGATAAGATCCAAGCGGTTACCGGCGTGCGCCCCACCCTGATTCGGCTGCCTTACGGTGACTATGACGACAACTCCATCCGCGCCATCCGTTCCATGGGCATGGAGCCCATACAATGGGATGTTGAAACGCTGGCAGCAGTTGGAAATCCTTGGGATGCAAGGGCTTCAACTACCTATTCTCTTTAGTTCTGTCTTAACGCAGAACGGTTGAACATATTACGGTAATAAAAAGAGCGTCGGCATCGTGCCGACGCTCTTAATATATTTGGAGGTCACTCTGTTCTCCAATCTTTCCCAAAAAGGGGCCTATTACCAGAAAGGAAAAGCCTGGTCGAAGTAAATAGTATCTTGTCGATTTCGGTATTTTCCGTTCCGAGATATTCATCTAACGAGATAAAAATTTGTTTATCTTTGAACTGACTATATAGGCGCAGAAAACTTAGTTTTGTCATTACGTCTATGTTGTTAAATAAGAATGAATCATGGATTAGAACAGGAAGTTTGCTAAGAGATAATATTGCCAAATCAAACAAAAGCAAATCTGTATATGCCTTTCCTGTTCCGGTATTGTCTTCTACTCCGTATTCATAATCTTTGTAGGAAAGATGTAACTTAGGTGCTTTATTGTTGCTAGTCATTATACTGGAACTATATTCGCCAATCTTTTCGTTGATAGACTTTTCGATTTGAACTGTAATTTCGCCAAGTAATTGTGTCAATTGTCTTTTGGTCTCACTGCTTTGAGCTGCTTCTGCAATTTTGTCATTATATAAAGCCTGTTGGAACTGCAACTGCTCCTGACGCTTTGTCAATTGTATTAGCTGTTCCATGGCTTCTGCGGTTTGAGTTGGAAGTCCTGTCAATTTTTGTATTTTGGCATCGTTGCTACTGATAGCCATGGTTACTGCTGCTAATTGTTGCTGTAGTTGATCTATCTCATTGTTTAATTCATTTATTAAAACATTGCGGAGGCTTGTATGAAAGCCTTGAACTTCCTTAATGCGTTGAATGTTTACCTCGGGGAAGAATTCAAGAAGCTGAGAAAATGTAGTTTCGTTAACTGGAGTGATCCTTTGAATCTGTCGTGCACATCTATGCAAGGCTCTATTGATACGATCTTGCTGTGCTAACAAATCCATACGAGATTCTAAAAGTTCATCTTTTTGAGAGCTTAGATGATCCGCATTTTCGACACCTGTAATTGCAATGATAGCCTTCAACCTGGAAATTGTTTCACTTATTTCTGCTAACTCAATTTCAATTTTTTTCGCTTCATCTTTTGTGGGGAGGGCAACCAAATGGTAAGTATTTGCTTTAGCCAGTGCGCGTGAGCGGTTCCTCAAATACTCATCGTGCTCACTTAATTCTTGAATAGAATCATATTTCCCAAAAAGTTTTACCAAAGACATAATGGAATCTCTGACAGTCTGGGCGTTATGCTTATAAAGCGGACGACTGACTTCCTTGTTAGGCTTGTTCCAAATTCTAGAATAAAGGCCAATTATTCCTCGAAATGTGAGTCGCAAATCTTGGAGCCCATACTGCTCTACAAGCCATTCTCCAAACTCTTTTTCAGAGATTTCTCTTTGGGGAGTATATTTGCTATCTTTGCACCACAATATTGCCCCAGGCTTAGATGCATTGCGGCAAAAATAATATGAAGTGCCATTAAAAGTATGTGTAAAGCAAACATCATGTTCGCCCACGTGCCGTATGATGTCATCATTTGAGTCAGCATAATATTTTCCACCAAACGCATAATCAATTATCTTTAACATGCTGGTCTTACCAATTGAGTTCCCACCACCTGATTCACTGTCACCAGCATGTCCCTGAATGACGTTCAACCCATTGGAAAAGGGGATTCTTTTTGTTTCACCAAATGCTGCGCAATATATCTCAGTTAACATAATTTCAAGTCTCCGTTTTTGAATTCAATTTTTTCGAGAATAAACAATGTGTCTATTGCTAATAAAAACTGATTAATATCCGCAAACTCGCTTCGTATTTTCTGGTATAAAGCTGCCGGAGATAATTGTCCGTCCTCAAGGATATGGAGGATTGTGGGCAATTTGGACAGTATAGATGTTTCATAATGAATAGTTTTGTTTGGCACAATCATAATGAAAATACCTCGCAGTTCTGGATATAAAATGCGGTAATGAAAGGCGTTAAAAAAGTATACTGCTGATGAGTTTTATTATCCAACCAATCATTGATTGCATAGTAAATATCATCTTGAGAAAACCCTCTGGTTTTTAGGTCATCATAAAAGAGAGCTACTTCTTTAGCAATTAATTCACTTTTACCTGGCGAGTCATGTTCTAATTGAACAAGCGCGTCCGAAATAGGTAAATAGTAGTCTCGTACATCCCGAATTACGAGTTGCTGAATAGAATTGCTGGCTCCCCTACTCATCTTATCCCTTACCGTCATAGCTTTGTAGGAGAGTTTGCGCTGATCTGCTACGATATCAATGTGTCCAATACACTGTAGGACTGAAATTAGATCTTCTTCAATGTTATGTTTTTTATAATGCGCTCTACCTTTTTTGCGCTGAAGTAACTTTTCCTTTAACCTGTAGATTTGCATGTATTTTTCAACTGTTCTCGGGTGATCAAATTTCCAGTGGCAAGTAGGACACAGCATAATCAAATTTTCGATACTCTCGGGATTGTCTGACAGCCTTGGAACATCTTTCAGCAGTTCTATTTCTGAATCTGTTGGACTATGTGGATAAATATGAGCGGCTTGGGATAAATTTGATTGCATAGTCCCGTCCAAGGTCATCAGTGGTTCGGAGCACAGAGGACATAGTCCGTTAACCTCTGAGATTAGTTCTGCAAATATATATTTACTGATATCTATTCTCTTCATTGAGGCCATAAAAATCCCTCCACACCAGTATATATAAAATTTTAACAGGTTGAAGACAAAATAACAACACAATTCTCGACCTTTTAAGAGAGTTCATCGCTTCTGACGCTTTAAAACTACATTGGCAAAAGTGTGTATTGAATTTAGGGCATTTCTCACTGTTTATTCAAGCGCTTTTTGAGCGTATTTTGTTTAGACATACCCAGGAGCGAACACACAGAAAAAGGGTAAAAAATAAAGAAAATCACCTTATTAAGCAGTCCCGAAGCAGGATATTCCATACTCCGGGATTGCATTTAAATTATGTCTCACAAAGAGGACTTTATGGTCAGATAAACTGACGCGGCAAGCCACGCTCCCTTGGTGAAGGCTGCAAATGCAGCCGCAATACCTGCTGTCATCCCAACACCTCTGTGCAAGCTTTGTCAACACAAAGCAGAATGACAAGGGTAGCTATAAACCCTACTAATGCCCAGAACATCCGCTCACCTCCTTTACTCTGCGGTAGAACGTACTCGATGACATATTCAACCGCTTCATGGCCTCAACAGCAGTGATTTCACCCCTGCGCCACTTCGCCACCACCGATTGAAACCCAGGCCTTTGGAGAGGCTTTCGCCCCTTATAGACCCCACTTGCTTTGGCAAGGGCTATCCCCTCTTTTTGGCGCTGCAGGATGTATTCACGCTCCAACTCTGCAACTGCCCCAAATACGGTCAGCATAAACTTTCCGGTCGGCGTTGATGTATCGATTGCCTCTTTCTGCGATATAAACTCCACCCCTTTGGCCGACAATCGCTCAATCAGTTCCAGCAGATCCCGGGTGTTTCTTGCAAAACGGCTGATGGATTCAACTACCACCGTATCGCCAAGTCGTACATACTCCATCATCTTTTGCAGTTCCGGACGTTGCGTCGTCTTGCCGCTCATGCGGTCAATATAGACCTCATCCACGCCAAGCACCTCCATCAACGCCTCCTGCCTTGCCGTATTCTGCTCGGCGGTACTGGTGCGAACATAACCGATCTTCAAACTATCCCTTCTTCCTTCGTACAGTCAGCCTCGTTCTCCTCTCCCACCCGCGGGAGTTGAGATGGATATTCCCCAAGCACGTCCAACATGAATTGCGCCCCAAGTCGAACCCCTTGAATAAACGCATCCCGCTCTCCAATCTCAATCATCTCCACTTGGGTCTCGTACAGCTCTTTATAGGCGTTCTTTCCTGACTCAGACAATTCATCACGAACCCGCTTTTCCAGCTCCGCCCCCTTGCTGATCAACTCGGCATATCTGCTCCCATCCCGATAACATCGTTCACTCGGCCTTATTCTGCCTTTCCATAGATTTTCAAGGACAAACATCCCAGATAACTCCCTTCAACAAATGAAACATGCCAAAAACAGAAAATAAACCCTAACAGGAGGCAATTCCACCGTCCTGTTAGGGTATACCCTATTGGCTCACCGTTCCTGCATTACCATAAGGGTACTGCCGATCCGCATGAACCGCTCCGTTTTTTCAAAGCGTTGTTTGTACAGCTTCAGTTCTTCGTCGGTCAAAGAGCTGAACCTGTCCTCGCCCGGCAAAGCCCGGCACAGAAAGAATGTACCGCATATCACATCATTGATTTCCCAAAGCATGCGGTTCATGGGCATGAAGGTCAGCTTTGCCTCGTCGTTGCAGATAAGGGCTACAAAGTCTTCAAATGGGTAGATCGCCTGAATGGTCCCACCAACAATGGCCTGCATAGACTCCAAAGAACCATCTATCTCCCGTTCCGCCGGTCTTTTACCAGGCTCGACTACCAACACTCTCATAGGTGCTTCCCTCCAATTCTCCGTTGTATAACATCTCCTCGATCTCCATGGGGTCAACTCCCTCCCCCAGCAGGTAGTCTACATAGGCAGGAGCATACCCAAAGAACGAGGCGATCGACTTCAGGTCATCCAGATATTGCGTGTGCGGCCGTTTTCCGGTCTTTGTCCCAGACAGCGAAAAGCCCGACCAACCGGCATAAGGCATCCACTGGTGCCGATACAGCTTACTATCATCAAATTGCCCTCGACGTTGTTTGCCGGCAGAGGAGATCTGTAAAATCTCTCCGGTGGTGATGTTGATCGAGACTGATATCCCGAGTCGATATGGAATACACAGGATCGCCGTTTTCAGAATATCCTCGGTTGATGCGTACAGATACAATCCACTGTCCTTGAAATGATAGATGGTCATGGGGTTGTTGCCCTTGATGAAGTGCAGGTTGTCCTGCCGATCCAGCAGCGTGAGCGTAAAAGAGCCCTCCAGCTGTTCTGCGGCGTAGGCAAGGCTTTCAAACGAGAGGTCGTTTCGCTGCTCCAGCAGCTGCACCGCCACATAGCTGTCTGTGGCCACCTTGGTTCCGGGCAGTCGGCAAGTTTTCTTCAGTTCCCGGTCATTGTGGATCATGCCGTTATGAGCCAGTGCAAAGGGCACTTTCCCCACAGCACCATAAAACGGGTGATTGTTGAAGTTGTGCTTCTCATCTCCCTGGGTGGTCATTCTGGTATGGCCCATGGCAACCGTAGTGTCATCCTGCACTCGAAAGCGGAATCGATGACCTGGAATGGGATACTTGGAAATACACAGTCCGTTTTGCGTATTGTAGGCCACGCCGGTAGCGTCCGTCCCACGTGCCTCACTGGCCGTTGCCAGGGCGTGGAGCATTTTGCACTTCTGCTTTCCGGTAAAGCGGTGTTGAGGGTCGATCAATCCAAACAGACAGCACATATTACACTTCCTCCTCGCTCTCCACAGGTTCGTTGATGTAAATCCTCCGTTCCTTCAGATACTGCACCAGTTCAGGCTGTGTGCAGCCGGAGGCAAAGGTAGACCAGGACATGGCTCGCAGTTCCTCGTCGGACATAAAAAGAGCCACGTCACAGATTCGATCAACGAACTGCAGCGTGGCAATAAGCGTGTTCCATTTCAGCGTCCCCCGGAACATCCGGAATTCAATGGTCTCTTCATTTGTCAAGTTAACAGCGGTATAGCGGCCCTGATGGTCTCCCTTCTTAGCGTGGTCAAGGATGGCTCCGGGGTCTTCTTTATAGCCGTACCGTGCCGCCCAGCGGTTGAGCTGACGCTGGGTGCGGCGACTGAAAAGCAGCAGCTCGTCCCAGAATTTCTCTACAAAGAACAGCACTCTGGCAATGCAGGCATCCTGTTCTTGCTCCGTCCGGCCAAAGGCCGTGCGGTTCACATGGACATGCAGGCCGCATGTCCCGGCCTGATGGCTGATATAGTCCAGATCACGGGCTTTCTCCAGCACCCTGCCCCAGGGCATCTCCTGCTGGTGGTATGCCAGGGTCATCGGGTGGGTAACGATTTCAATACCGTCATCCAGAGAACCGTCATGCTTGCAGTAAATATGCTCCAGCCCATTGAAGTTGGCCAGTTCGGTGATCATCGCGGCATAGTCATCCCGCTCCCCGGCACCGTCGATCTCCAGCTCCACCCCCATAAAGCGGTTCCCCTCGCCGTAGAAAATAGGAGCGGGTTTGTAATAATAGTCCCGGATGGGTTTGCTGTTACGATACTCAGCATGGCAGTCATCGCAGTAAGGCGTATCGTCCTCAAAGTAGGCATCACTCTCTCGGAGCAGCCGTCCACAACGGGAGCAGTTAGTGTAATGGTTCTCATAGCAGCGTTCGCACAGTGGGGTGGTGTCTGTGCCGGCATTGTCGTCTTCCCAGAGCCGCTCACCACAGCAGTGGCAGAGAATCGTCTCTCGTTCAAGGCAGTCCCGGCAGAGCATCTGGCCGTCAAATTCGATCAGCTCGTTAGGGTCAAAGGGTTCGTTGCAGATGGAACAGTGTACATTGTCGCGCATGGTATTACCTCCATAAACAATAAAATTGGCCCGGAGCGTTCGCTCCGGGCTTCATAGCAATAATATACAATTTAAAACGTAGGTACTACCAATTCAGACTACCTTCTCACATCTTTATCTATCACTCATATGTTCTAGGGTATCCGCACGTCAGGTTTTTACATTTCCTCCTACGAAATAGTTTGTTGAAAAATGGAAATAATTGTGATATTAATAAGTATATAAAGTTCGCTGCACAAAACATGAAATGCGCGAGGTCAAACGGAGGAGATTTTATGTATAAAGTAGCAGACATATTCACTGTTCCTGAAGAACTGATCAAAAGGAATTATGATGATAGCAACCCTCTTCCTAACTATAGATCAGAGTTCATGCGAGATCGCGACAGAATAATGTATGCCACTGCCTTTCGGAGATTAGCCGGAAAAACCCAAATCTACACTGTTGGTACTGATGACCATAAGAAAAACCGATTGACCCATACCCTTGAGGTAGCACAGATTGCAAGGACTATTGCAACTGCTTTAGGATTAAATCCGGACTTGTCCGAAGCGATTGCACTGGCGCACGATTTCGGACACACACCCTTTGGGCACGCTGGCGAAGAAATGCTCCATAATATTATGATTCCTCACTCATCTGTTATAAAAGGCTCCCCATTTTATCAAAAAAAGGAATCCGAAATCAAGAAGAGATTCAAGCGAGAGAATCCAGATGAAACAGACTATTTAGACCATGCATTCGGCTTTAAACACAATTTACAGAGCGTTAGAGTAGCAGCATTATTAGAAGATAGCTATCGAGGGCAGAATGGCGAAAACATAGGTCTGAATTTAACGAACTTTACTCTTTATGGAATGATGATCCACTCTTCTTTGAAATATGACTGGTCGGATCAACCTCCCAATTTTCAAAACTTTTTTAAGGAGCAAATGGTATTGCGCAATAGCGATGTGTTGGCATGGTCATTTGAGGCGTATATTGTTAGTTTGGCCGATGATATTGCCCAATGGCACCATGATCTCGAAGACGCACTGCGCGAAGGTGTATTGCCCATAGAAAAAATATGCTCCACCGTGTCCAAGTCCTTGAACGAGGCTCTTAGCGAGGCGGACAAACAAAGTCTAGCAACCGTTCAAGAGGCTACATCAATGGACAGACGGCATATCGCCCAACTTTCTCATATCGTTGTAAATACCCTGGTAAATGATTTGGTTGAAAACTCCCGCAAAAATTTTGCCGCTCTGGACAATGAATTAAAAAGCAAAAAAATCTGCACTTCCAAAGAATTCTTCTCCTCCTTTGATGATCTGAAGCTAAGTCTAAAAAAAGAAGATATTATTGTGTTTTCCGACAAGATAAACAAAACACTGTTCAAAGAAACCATTAAAGCCTCAATTCATCACTCCCGGAACGTTGAGCGCATGAACGAAAAAGGAAAGTACATAATCAGAAAGCTCTTCGAGGCATATCGGGCACACCCACAGCAGTTGCCCGACGGTCCTATTCTACATCTGCTTGTGGACACCGGGGCTGTTAAGTACCAAAATGTCGACGATGCAAAAAAAGACGGCATTGGCGAGGCGAGAGTCGCATTTGATAAAATTTTAGATAACCCACCAGTTTACTTCGAATGTATGCTCATGAGAAGAATCTGTGATCACATTGCATCTATGACAGACCACTACGCAATTGAAGAGTATAACAACCTGTATGGATAACCCTTATCTTTAAGACAACAAATTTTTCAAATTAAGGCCGTCACGTATGACGGCCTTGATTTTTTCTATAAAACAAATCGACCCGGAGCAGTTTGCTCCGGGTCGGTTCTACGAAGGACAATAGTCCAAAACAAACATTATACAGACTGTTCCTGCTGGCTGCGCAGAAATTGAATATACTTCTTTGCGCTCAGCTTATTTTCCTCACAAAGCATGTTCCACTCTGCCATAAGCTGATGCTGCTCTGGGGTCAAGGTTGCCGCAACTTCGTCGTCCGCAAAGAACTGAGACAGAGAAATACCAAAACCCTCACATATCTTTGACAGTGTCGGAATGGACGGCGTAATGCCTTTATTCAGCAGCGAGTTCAAGGTTGAATATGTGATTCCGCTCTCCTTGGCCAAACGATATGAAGTCCAATTGCGCCCCGCACACAAGGTTTTAATTCGTTTTACCACATCAATCTCAGGCAAATTGCTGTCCTCCCTCCATTATTATTGATTCTATTTTACTGTCTTAAACGTTTTTTCGTTAGATAAGTAATTTCGTCTTATATTGTTGATATTATAACGATATTATGTTATATTTATTGTGGCACTACTACCAAATATGAAGGGAGCCCAAATATGAGAAAGCAGATAGAATTCCGTCCGGTAAGCGTAAAGAATCAGAACGAACTAATCGATGCTATTGATCGTGAAGAAGGCACCATCATCTATGACGGAAACAGCTTAGGTGAAATTGGGAAAAAGTTGAAGAAGGAACGAGGAGTTGGCTCTGCAGCAAAATTTTTCCTGCCAGCAGGATTATTGAGCGTTGTCAATCCCGTGTTCGGTGCACTTTCTGTCTTTGCCGGAGCACTTGTAGCAATAGGCAGTGGCTCAGTCTTATTGCACAAAGACAAAAGATTTGATAAATACAACGTCTTTTTTCTTTCCAATAATCCCAGCAGCCATTCTATAGGATTTGTTTTGCGTAAAGAGTACAATGTTGCAGAAGATGTAGTCATTTATAGCGGTGCAAATATTAAGCTTACACCTGATTTTCGATGCCCAGTCTGCAAAAAGAGGCTCGAGAAAGGCATTGTTTTTGGCAGATGCAAAAAATGCAGCGCAATAGTTTCTTTCATGGCTCCAATCAGCAAGATTAAGTTGGATAAAATGTAAATAGATTGCTATGAACGAGCATAAGGTTTCTTATAAACGAACATCATGGTAAATACTTTTCTCAAAGGAGTATAAACCATGTTTGAAGAGTACAGTGACATTCTTACAGTAGAAGAAACGTGCGAAGCCCTCAAGCTCGGATACAACTCTGTTTATCAGCTATTGAATAGCGGTGCTTTGAAGGGCTACCGGTATGGCCGTGTATGGCGCGTGCCCAAATTGGCCATCAAAGAGTTTATCTTGGAAAACGCAAAGCTGGCCGGACGAGAAGCGCGAAGTTAAGCGCGCTTCTCGTCCTTTTTTAAAGGAGCAGCCTATGAAATACTTGGATCGGGTTGTAATCGTGGAGAACTGTACTTATTATTTTGACAACTCCACGTTCTCATCCCTTGACGCAGCCATTGACTATATTCAAAAAATCCCCCTTGGAACGCGCCTGGAGGCGTATGGGCGAACCGTAACCATCACCATACGCAATCCATATGCCCCGCCTATTTTTAACGAAACCCTTATTCCGAACCATCTGATGATAAAGGACTGCAAAGACCCCCTCTGCATCTACGCAAAGGAGCGAGAGCTTACTCTTGCCGCCGATCTCAGCGAAGTGTACACGGAGTACTTTGAACTGTATAAATTAGCTGACGTTGGTTTCGAGCACCTCTTTGACTATGGCATCCTTTATGGTAATTATCCGGTATACACCGGGAAAGAGCTTTGCCTGAGCCGGATCTCGCCGGATGGCGAAGATCGAAACCTCACATTTGTCCCAGAACCTACCGGGAAATATGGTATAGACCGCCCACACACCATTTATGAGTGGCCGTGCGCTGTATATATGGCTTATGACTGTTATTTCGTTCGAATGCAGGACACCGGCCACGTCTACGACGATGGCAACGGTGCCTTTCCCTTTGCCGCAATCCCGGTATCAACCTTTGTCAACATCGGGCTTGCAGGCGTCAGCCTTTCCTGTTGGGACAGGCTGACGCGCTCTGTTGAAACCTCCCATGGCCGTTATATCGTAAATGGCCACCCCGACAGCCTGTTTCGAAACGCATTGTTGTCCTGCAAAGAACGAGAACTTCCAGAAGGCCAGGACTACTACACCATTATCATCGAGAACCCACAGGCGGATGGCCGCATTCCCGGTCTTTCTTCCCCTTGCCCCATCAAGGAGAGCTGGGCCCTGCTGTATCCCCATGCCACCAAAAGGGCCGTTTGCATCTCCCCCTCATTCGACGCTGTGTACTGGGAGTCATTTGAGCTATTGAATTCAGATGACCAGGCCTGCCATTTCTGCTATGATTACGCACTCTTAGAACGTGATTTGCCTTTCTTACAGGCAGGGCTTACATACCACACTTCCTATTGGCGAAAGGCGCATTTTGAGCACGTTGATATACAAGCAGAGGTCCGTTTGCTCTCATGCCCAAACCCAAACGCAGCCTATGACGGAACGTGCAGCATCCACTTCTGCTGCACATGCCAGCCAACATCCAACCCAGATAAGACACAGATCATCCCCGCTTGTACGCTGCACTGATAAAAGAGGAAGGCCAGGAGCAGAACGCTCCTGGCCTTTGCTTGCTCAATGCTTTATTGGAATGTACTCCAGTCGATTGATGTTGAATCCATGCAAAATCTGCTTCATGGCATCTATCAGGTGATAAAACTCCGCCTTGTTTCCCCGCCACCTATGGCCGTCCACAAAGCTCACCGTGTTAACGACTATATGAACATGCAGGTATGCCTTGTTTTCATGTACTGCATAAACACCCTGAAACTCCTGGCCAATATAGGCCGTCAAACTTTGTGCAATGGCGTTGGCTTTCCGGGGGTCTGTTACTTCATCCTGAGAAAAGGACACGATGTAATGCCGCAGCTGCACTCCATCACTCTTACCGAAGGCCTCAGATACAACTGCCATGCTTTCAGCGGGACATTCAGGATTGACCCCTATGCCCCCGACAAAGCCATGTATCGCCTTGTAAGGGTTCAGGATGTAGGCAATCACGTCTGTCTTCGCCTCTGCGTCAAAGTACTTCCCCTTTTGGTTTGCGGTTTTGATCTTCGCCATCTTGTATTCCTCCTTAGTAGATAATGTTTTATATGTAGTTGTATTACTACTTGTTATTACTCTCTATAAGACTTCTTATTGAGGCTTATATACTGGGTTACTGATCGCAAGGGGAAGAACGCCGCAGCATTCCTCCCCTTGGGGCCCCTTCAATAATTACCTTATAGTTCCTTCTGTTATAAAAAATCACGGGCTTTTAGGGCATAATTTAACCCTCATGTAGCTGTAGCCTGCATGAGGGTTAAATCTTCCATATGATGTTGACTGAGTTGCCGTCCAGGAGGATCCTGTCAATAAACTCACCAGCGATCAGCTTCTTTTCCTCAAAGCTCGCCTTATCAAAGTCAAGATGCTCCGGTGCAGACGGTACAGTGCGGCACGAGTCCATCAGCGCTTCACGCTCCTTGTGGAGCTTCTCGATCTGCTTGGATATGTACCCTGCCGCAATGTCACCGCTCTCTGCCAAAGCCCCGACCAGGCGTTCGATCTTCCTGTCGATCTCCAGCACTGCCTGAGCAGATGCCTGGGAGCCGGAACAGGTGTCCTCTGCCGGACAACTTGCCAGAATGTCCTTGAGCTGCAGTCCTATTTGCCGTTCCAACTCTCTCAGATCAATGTGCATGGCTGCATCACAGCTTGCAAGGTTGGACCGCCCGGAACAGATCAGATAAAACTTGTCCTCCGGTTTGCTGTAGTTGATCTTGACTGCGTACCCACACTTGGCACACTTCATCAGGCCGGTCAGCCACGAGTACTTCCCTGCGTTCGCTCTGGAGATCTGGGGGTTAGCTGCAAGCTTTTCCTGCACCCTGAGCCACAGATCAGAGGGAATAAACCCCTTATGATTGGCCACAGTGAGCATCTGCCCGTCCAGGGAGTTGTACTTGTTCCTGCTGCGGTCCCGACGGCCGATCACGTTGCACCCATGCTCTCCATCAAAGGCCTCTATGCCTTGCTGCACCTGTAAGCCCTTGGACAGGTAGTGCCAGTACACCTGCTCGTCCGCACAGACATACAGCGGGCTATGCAGAAGCCTGGAAAGGGTAACATTGTCCCACGCTTCCCGCTTTGGACCGTGTATCCCCTTTTCCGTCAGGGCTTTGGCCAGGCTTCTCAGGGACGTTTCGGGCCTTGCATACTCGCGGAATATGTCCTGTACCACCTGTGCTTGCTCATTGGCCTGCAGGGATGACACTCTGCGGCCATCCTCTGTGACCTTAATCAGCGAAAAACCATAGGGGGCCGGCCCACCAGGCCATGCCCCCAGCGCAAAGCGATGCACATAGTTGTCCTTGACACGCTCTGCTGTTGTTTCCCGCTCCAACTGCGCAAAGACAAGCACGATGTTGAGCATCGCCCTGCCGATAGGAGTCGAAGTGTCGAAGTGTTCCGTTACGGACTGAAATTCCACGCCATGCTGCTCCAAAAGCTCCCACAGGCGGCTAAAGTCGGCGATGGAGCGGCTGAAGCGGTCCAGCCGATATACGAACACCTTTTTAATCTGCCCCGCCTCAATGGCCTTGATCAGCTCCGTGAACGCGGGGCGCTTTGTATTCTTGCCGGAGAAGCCTTTGTCCTGAAATACCCGAACTTCATCCCCGGCAGCCTTGCGGCATGATTCGATCTGCGCCTCTATAGAGAGGCTGTCCTTTTTATCGATAGACTGTCTTGCGTAAATGGCATCCATAGTTCTTACCTCACGCCACGATTCTTTTTAAGGAGCAGGATGCAGCGGCGGTGAATTGCCGCCTGTCTGTTTACCCGCTCCTGTGCGTCAGCGGTAAGATAAGTATTGGTGATTGTCATAATAAACGACCTCCTTACGAAGATGATATGCAACCGAGTTTCCGCATTATGACGGACAAATCGGTTTATCAGAAGGTTAGAAGGCAGTTAAAGTTTTACAATCGCCCCTAGAGCGAGGGCATAAGAGCATGCGCACTTTCAACTCTTCGCTTGCACCCATATTCCCATTGACTTTTTATATAAAATTTTTTAAAATAATTTAAACATTAAACACTCGTTGGAGGTATTCTTTTATGGGTAATTCAAAGGAGCAGGAACCCCGTTTATCCGATCGTATCAATCGATATTTCGGAATCAATCCCCCTGTTGTTAACCCCGCACCACTGTCCGAACGATTCAACGATGTGGCCGCTGGCCAAAACAGGATACGAAAAAGCATCAGAGACATCGAAACAGGTACAGAACGTCACGTTCTTTTGCGCCCCGACGAAGCCACCTTGCTCGCCCAAGCCTATTATGCAACGGCGTGCGTTCCAGGCGACGACAAACTCCCCCTGCTTTTATCGGACATTATAGTCGGTCCCCGAACCCTGCAGGTTCCTGTATACTCAACAGGCAATAGCAAAATTATGATCCCTTTAAACAAAGGCAGCTTAAAGGATGTTTTGTCCGCAAGATCAGTTCTCTACCACGCAGAAGCCGCCGATGACCTCATCTGTAATCTTTGGCTTTATCTGGGCCGTTATCAGTCTTACGCATTGGCAGAGGAAAAACAGCGTCTGTTAGCCAGCTTAAAAATATATCCCCGCAACAAGATGCGCACCCAGATAAAGCAGGCCGATATAACCTCCCCTAAAATAGCCGGTCAAATGGCCAAAAACTACGCTGAAGACCTTGAGACTGCAGTCAAAATGGCCTTGGATCGGATCGAACAACACAGCAACGTGTATGCTGGATACGCTGTCTGCAGGGTCGAGAAACATGACCGACATAGTTATGCGGCACAAAGTATGATTTCCCTTACAGATGGCTATCTGTGCTCGTATTTAGACCTTAAACCTGCCCGTTTTAGGCCCTATTTCAAGCTCCTTCTTTCCAATCTGGCCATGAAAAACTGCCTTTTGCCCGATGACGACGAAGCCCTTATAAACGAAATTGAAGCAGGCGACTGCGTAGCCACTTACTTCAATGCAAACAAACTGTATTGCCTTCATTTGTCCAAGGAAGGAGCTTTGACAATCTCTCATCATGCTCGTCCCACACACTCTGTAAAATCACTGCCTGTCTCCCATCAATACGCGCCCTTGCCTCAAACAAATAATGTTGACAAGCTTTTATGCTCCCTAACAGGAGGCAATCTCAACACGCTCGCACAATTAGGCGCACTCTTTTCTGATGTTGCAGATCCCAGAAGAAAAAAATCCCGCTTTACGGTCATCCATACCAAGCACAATGCAGTGCCCATCAAAAACCTTCTGGGCGAAGCTTTTTGCGTGCCTAAGATCGCAAATACATCCATGTACAAGGAAACCTCGTTCAATAAGTTGCTTACCGCAACTGAAAAAGTCCGTCTGCTTGATGCTCAAATAAAAGGTGAGCGTCTGATTTTTGTAAAAGATGCCCTGCCGTCAGACAGCCGCTTCTCTGAGTGTTTGAAGCTGATAAAGGGTGAGAAAATACAAGCCGAAGGCAATGTTATAGGCAAGCAAAGCTTCTACAATCATCTCCACTTTGTGTGCGTAACAGAAAGAGCCGATGTTGCCAAAAAGTTTGCCGAACGCTGCTCTGCCAATGTAATTGATCTAAGTGCAGTAGAACTAAACTGCCCCGACAACATCACTTTGTCAGATAGCGAACTGCAGTTCATGCGCACGGCATTTGTCCTCTACGGCATCCAGAGCAAACTGTCAAACACCAATCGCTCCCGAGCAAGAAAAGCCTCTATCGGCAATACCACGGTCAGCAGCTTCGTGAAAAACTGCTGCCACCTTTCCAAAAAGGCAGAGTGTACCCGTGGAGAACTCTATGATGCTTATTGCACCTACTATCAGGCTTTACACGGCGAGTTACCCAAGGAAAGTAGCACCGTGTTCATAAAAGCAGTTTGTAAAGCCATTCCTAAGCGTGTAGCATACAAAGTAAAGCGCTGCGGCGAGGACAAAGCCACACGCATGTGCTTTGTCGGCCTCGGTATTAACAACCCGGTTGTAGCAGACCTGCCCGAGGATTCCGGTTCCTTCCACAGTCTGTTAGTTGACATTGGCCGCCAGGGGCAAGCTGTGTTTGATGGAATGAGCGCTCTCGCCATCGAACTGAGCCCCGGCACCTAAGCATTCCGACAGAAAAAGCTCCGCTGACATCAGCGGAGCTTTTCTCGTTGTGCAAGGTAATCCGCCCGATAACCACGTTTGACCATCAGGCGGATCGACCCATGCCATTCTCTTTTTCTAATATGCTATCAAAACGTTAAAGTATACTTATATATTTTTCATGCTAACATGCAACTTTCCTGCCCAAATCAGTCATGCAACTCGGCCACATCGCATTTCAATGCCTTTGCAAGTCTCACCACAATCTCGAATTGCGCCTTGTTTAAGTCTTTGCCTTTGCGTTCGTAAGCTCGAATCGTATTGAGTGAGACACCGGATAGATTCGCAAGTGCTTCCTGCGTTAAACCACGATGCTTTCTGGCTGTTTTCAGCTTACTTTCACTCTTGGCAAGGTGAGCATCCAGCACGTCATAGCTCTTTTGAATGTCAGCTTCGTGAAGTGTTCCATAGAGCCCGAGAAGTTCATCGTAAGGTATGGTACTGAGTATGCTCTGAAAGGTGCGTCCGGAATGCCATTGATAATGTGTCAGCATCCATCCCACCCAATATACGGAGCTTCGCTCATAGCTTTCTACAGGCTCAGCATGAAATGCTTCACCCGTGGTCTTCTCCATGACCTCCAGGAACAGCTCCAACCCACTTTTTCCTGCGATATACTTGGGATTTCCGCTTTCAATCTGTTCGGCAACATCGGACTGGATAAAGAGGTTCAGGAAGTCTGCGCCCTTCATTCCAAACTCCAACACCGCATCGTGGAGCATATTGCCAACAGCACGAGAGGCCTTAGCCAGATATAACGGACTGTAAGCGTGGGTCGTCATGCTTCATATCCTCCCTCATAATGTCCAGCACAAAAACATCGTCCATAAGCTGCTGCAGGTTCTTCTTTTGGCTTGCGTAGGTACTTCTTGCCGTTTGGTCTCTTTCCGCTCTCTTGTAGTAGTATTTACGATGATCGGCAACTTCGTACTCAACAAATTCAATTTGCCCGAATGCGCGCTCAGAAAGCAATACGACCTGCTCGCCAAGAGTACCCAACTGCATGGCAACGTTCAGATCTCTCAAAGAAATGGTATTGTTCACAAAATCTTCGGCAAAGGAGAAATACGAGTCATCCGCGCGATAACCAATCATCACATCGACACCTGTTGTATCCGGCATAAAACGAGAAAGAATAAACTCTCTGGCACTACTACCCACAGAAGATGTGATGTCAAATTTTCTGTGAGCAAGCAACACGGCAAGCCAGTTGAGAATATTAAACTCACCCTTGGTCAAATGCATAACGTTTAGTCCATCAAGGTGCATGATGTACTTGTTGGAATAGCCATCGTTCTTCACGGGACAGGCCCATTCCTTTGCAAGTTCCATATTCTCTGTGCAGTAAAAGCCCTGCCCATAGTCATTGTATGTCTTTCCTACGCCAAATTTCGGCACCTCAATGATTTGCTGCGAGCCATGGTATAGAATTAAATCCTGTTTCATGATACACCCCCAATATAATACCACAGTATTAGTTTTCTTTATTGTAATACTACAGTATTAGTTTGTCAACATCTTACACGGCAGACCGCTTTTCTTATTATATTCGCCAGTTCTCCTGCATTCATGTTACTTGACTTGGTAGATCGACTTAAAAATCTTGACGAAACAATTCCTTTTCTTTTGGGAATATGTTGAGTTTCGAAGAAATATGCGATAGAATTAGAATAACTAAAATATTTTTTGGCCATATCGCACCAACCGCCGCGTTTGCAGTACGAACAGGAGGGTTTTCATGAAACGGATGATCAAGGCGCTTCTTTTCGTTATCTCGTTGAGCGTCCTTCTATCAACAACCGCATTTGCCACCGAAAATGATACAAGGTACCATTTAGATGATCTTGGCATGAGTATAAGCATCCCAAATGATCTTGCGGTTTTCACACGCGACATGAAAGCAAACGACCCCAACCTCAAATTCTTTGGTCAAACAAAAGAGTCCATGCTATCCATAATGAAAAATGGAAACATTTACCTGAACGCTTTGGATAAAGACGGAGAATACGAGATTATTGTCACGATGCTGGACAGTCCTTTGGAAAATTATGCCTTGCTCAGTGATACGACCCTAACAGCATTGGCATCCTCCTTTGCTGATGCATATAAAGAGGCCGGCATCACCATTGATTCTTCTGAAATTCATCAACATCACCAGGCCAAGTTTTTAGAGCTACATATACATCAAATAATAGATGGAAAAACGGTTTACGGCTTGCAGTTCAACACGGTCTATGGCGGAAAAGCAATCAATGTAACATTCCAGTCCTATTCCGGCGAAATTGGCAGAACTCGGCAAATATTGATGCAACATAATGTTTTGTCAAATGTACAATTCGATGCTGCACCACCAGAACCAGCAGGCTCCTCCCCTACGTCCTCCTTTACTTATAGAGATTCCAACAGTGGCACGACCTTTACCGTTCCCGAAAACTGGGCCGAGTCCCCTATGTTTGAGGAGCGGGAATATCTGGACGCAAAGTTCACATCTAATTTAGAAGAAGGTCTGTGCATCATCTATACGTGCGAAGATATATATGGAAACGAAGAATTCCAAAGCGAACTGACCCCTGCGGAAAAATTGTCAATTTCCAGAGCCAACTTTGACAATTCTATTCTCACAAAAGAAATTGTCGCCGAAATGGTTCCAGGCGAGAATCAGAACGTTTCGATGGTATCGTATGGGGGAGTCGAGTACTTTTTTGCGGAGGTAACAGCTTCAGGAACCGCATATGGTCTGACTGTTTCCATGCCCACGACATATGCCGTGCACTGTGAAAATGGGTATCTACACACGTTTCTGTTCAATGCCGGAAAAGACAGTCCCTATTTCAAAGACTTTGAAGCGCTTGTCAGCAGTGCCGAATATCCGAGTATAAAAGATGATATGTTGACACAAAGAAGGGTTATCGGAATAGTTTTTCTGGTCATGCTAGCTGCTTTGGTAGCGCTGTTCATTTGGTTGCGGCACATACGAAAAAAGAGAGAGCAAGCGAAAACGACATCCTTACATATCTCCACTCCCATTGACCAAACCGAAGGCATCGTCAATGTAGTTCCTGCGACTATCAGAAAAGGCGAACAGAACACACCAGAAATAGTCAGTGATACCCTAATTGCGTTTTGTCATAAGTGTGGGGGTAAAATTGAGTCCGGAAGCCGATTCTGCCATAAATGTGGTGCAATGATTTCCACCAAGGAGGAGAAATAATGCAGTACTATATTAAGGCTTTTAAAAACTTTTGTAACAGCGACGGACGCGCAACACGCAAAGAGTTCTGGCTCTTCGTTTTGTTTCATTATTTAGTGATTTTTATTCTATCATTTTGCGATGGCTTCTTTGGATTTTATTCTACCACGATACCACTTGACTACGGATATTTGACTCTCGCTTATTTATTGATTTCTATTTGCCCTAGCATCTGTCTTCGAGTTCGCAGGCTACACGATGTCAATAAAAGTGGAGCATGGTGGTGGCTATCCAATGTTCCGCTCGTATCATTTTATGTGCTTTATCTTTACATAAAGCGCGGCGATCCCGTAGCTAATGATTACGGTGCTCCTTCGGTACAACCGCAGCACGGAGAATCTTCACCATCGAGTCACGCCTGCGAATCTTCTCTGAATACTAACCCTATTCAATGTCAAACTTCAGTCATTGAAGCAACCCCTAACAAACTCCCTCCGATTAAGTTTTGTCGGAAATGCGGATTTGAATTGCTCGATGGCAGTGAATTCTGCAGCAAGTGTGGAACACCAATTGTGAAGGAGTGAGATGGATGAAATGCTCCAAATGTGGATTTGTTCTTCCTGATGACAGTGAATTTTGCCAATACTGCGGAGTAAAGCTCAACCAGGAGGTTACCTCTGCAGATTCAATTGAAGACGCTGTGGCCACTCCTGTACCGGAAAAACTCATAGAACAGCCTGAACCATTGGCTGTTTCTGCCGACACCATAGCTGAACCAGTTGTGGTCGAAGGGGTACATGAACCGATTGCCGCTTCCGAAGAGTTGGCCGCCACCGGAGTTGTCGCTGATACCCATTTGCCAAGTGATAGCGAGGCAGACGGGCGGGCTGAACCGAGTATCACTTCAGCTCCGCTTATCTCCCAAGAGCCCCCCGATGCTATGACCCCATCCAAGAAAGCAAACAAAAGAAAGATAAAACAACGGTACTGCAAGTTCTGTGGGCATAAAATCGATTACATAACAAAAAAATGCACCGGTTGCGGAAAACAATATCTGCGCTGGAAAATACGCCTTTCGACAGTGCTCCTTGTTCTAGCTCTAATTGCTTCTATAACTGTAAACTCGCTTCAATATCTATCTATACTCGACCTAAAAGAAGATGGTCAATTCCTATCAAGCCTTGAAACTGCCCTCCTCCAACTTCGTAGCAGCAACATTGGTTCATCATCCAACACTTTTAAAATTGAAAAGGGTGTCGTCGTGCTGCAAGCAAATGGGCCTAAAAAGGAGATGTCTCTCTCTGCTGGCATTGAAAGAAACAAAAGGCTCATCCTTCATGTCTCCGACCACAGCGTTGCAACGGTAACTATTTCCAAAAAGACATCTCTAGTTTCTACAGTAACTATAACGCCGAAAAAAAAGGGCGCAACCGTCGCAACCTTTTCCAACACTTATGATCATAACACATTTAAAGTTTTAATTATTGTAACGGATTAACTTTCCCTAAACAAAAATCGATATATTGCCCCTCCGTCAAATGACTGAGGGGCAATATCTGTGTGCGCATTAAATCGCGTCTTTATCTTCGCAACCCTTTGTCCCCCAAGGCTTTCCAACCGCTGCCAGTGGGGATAGTCTGGACTGGAAAGATTTGTCCGCCGCTGA
Organism: Oscillospiraceae bacterium; assembly: GCA_017502285.1. GTDB lineage: Bacteria > Bacillota > Clostridia > Oscillospirales > Oscillospiraceae > Lawsonibacter. The sequence goes on from JAFVVH010000019.1 coordinate 26,793, forward strand.
CATCACCAAACGGGTCACCTCCAGAGTCGGTCCCGGTTCCATCGTCCTGTTTCACAACGCCGCCAAGCACACCCCCGAGGCGCTGCCCGGCATCATCGAATGCTTGCTGCAGGAGGGCTATACCTTCGTCCCCATTTCCCAGATCATCCTCACCGGCGACTATACCATCGACCACACCGGGCGGCAGTGTCCGGCGTAACCCCTGCAAACAAAAGACCCGGGACTGTTGTCCCGGGTCTTTTGTTTGATCACTCAACCATTTTCCTCGCCGCTGCCCGCGGTTCCTTCTGCGGCACAAAAAGTTTCCACCAGTTTGTTCAGCGGCCCCTTCATCAGCCAGGCCGACAGACTGCCCGCCACTCCAAAGTAGAGGACCAGGCACACCAAGAACCCGCGCACAAACAGGTCCGTATCCAGGAACAGCGCAATGAACGGCAGCCAGCATACCAGTGCGATGATCACCGAGCGCACCAGATACCCGATGGTCATGTACACCCCGTTTTTCAGCAGCTGCATCAGCGTGCACTCAAACCGCGAGTAGAAAAGGAAGGTCATGGTAACGATGGACAGAACAAGGGCAATGGCGATCACGGACACCACCAGAGACATCTGCCCCAGCGGCATACCTGCCATGCGAAGCCGCCATACCATCACTGCGCTCACCACACTGAGCAGCAGACAGGGCAAAAAGATCAGCCATGCCAACGTAGCACGTTTGAGACTGGTAAAAAAGCTCTTGCAATAAGCTCTGATACACGGACCGTCCTCGATGAGCGCCCGGCCCGCAGCGAACAGTGCTGTCCATGCCGCACCGATGGTAACCACAGGGATACAGCTGATCAGGAACAGAATATTGATCAGCATGGTATTGCCCACACCGCGCATCATCGTCATCAGGGGAGAGTCATAAGAGAGAATACTTTTCATGTTGATTTCCTTTCCTCACCGGGTGCTTTTGTACTCTGCGGGCGTCATGTGATAATACTTCTTAAAATTGCGATAGAATGTACTCTCCACAGGATAGCCGCACTTGTCCGCAATGGTGCTGATGTTTTCATCCGTGTCCCGCAGCAGCATGGCCGCCTGCTCCATGCGGCACTGAGCCAAAAAGTTGCTGACATTCATGCCCGTCATGTCCACCACGGCATTATACACAAACCGCTCGGAGACGCCGAACTGTTTGGATACCGAAGCCATGCACAACGTGGCATCGGGGTAGTTATTTTTAATGTACTGCACGATCTGCTCACACAGGATCTGCTTGTCCGATATTTGCAGCGCCGCCTTTTGCTCAAACAGGTCGTTGAGAGGCACCCTCAACCGGCGCATATTTGCCGCAGGAGAGCTGGTGGGCTGATAAACCATTTTCTCGTGTTCTTCAAAGGACAATTTCCCCGACTGCGCGGTATCCCGCAACACAAACAGAACACTGTAGAACAGTTCCTGAGGGGGGGTCTTGCTGTTTTTCCCCGCGAAGGCAGCCATCTGATCGATCTGCAGCAGCGCTTCCTGCCTGTTCCAGCAATACAGCGCCTGTTGAAAGTCCTTCAGATCATACGCTTTTGCCGGAACGCTCTGGTTGTCTGCTTCCTCCTCCACGCGCACAAGGATCTGATCCCCGCTCTCAGGGATACAGGACTGCGCCTGACGAATGGAAGCGCTGATCGCAGTTACACCCGCAAACGGTGCGCTGACTCCGCACACGAAGCGCGGCTCACCCTCTCCACCAGGATTTAAGCCCATAAGGACTCCCTGCAGTTGCTCACACAACTCCGATCCGGCAGGAAAGAGCACAATAGCCTCCTGAATGTTGATAAACTCACACAGGAACCGCTCCGGCAGGGCATTGCGCAGCAGGGTGATCATAGCGACCCCATCCTCCATATCCGTACTCTGCCACCGATCGCGCACGATCGCCGCGCGCAAAGGCTGAGCAAACATGGGGAACGCCGCTGCGATGCGCTTATACTCTCCCTCGGGAATGGACAACCCCGAAAAAGCGCGCACCAGAAGACTGGACAGCAGCATTCCGCGCAAGGCCACATTTCGTTCCTTCTCACTTTTTAAAAAGCTGTCAATGGCCAGCAGTTCATTGTCCGGCAGCCCCGGACTCTGATCCGCCGCATGGTCGCGCAGTATTTTGCGAAACGGCTGCACACTGATGTGGGAAAACGCAAAGCACATAATAATACCCAAAACCACCGACAGTAGGAAAATGACCTGTGCCGTGGTCTGCGCGCTACGGATGGTGGAGAAGAAAAACACCTTCGGGATGCCGATGGACACCCGACTGGACAGGGCATTCATCTCATAAGACAACTGTATGTAATCCGATGCTTCCCCTTTGCTTTCGCCATAAGAAAACAGTTCCCTGCCATCTTGCCCGGTCAGCTTCAGCCACGTATTTTCCGGCAGGCTGCTCATCTGAAAATACTCCAAAACCGTTTCCACCGGGTAAAGGAAGCCATACACCACATCTTTGTTGGTAGACTGCACCAGCACAGTCAAATAGGTACCATTTACCGCCCCCAAAGACAGCTCGTTCGCCGGCAGGATCAAAGAACTGCGAGGCAACCTGTCCTGAAGGCTTTGCAACAGCAATTCCTGCCCATCGTTGTCGTATATAAGGTAGGAGTTCAGGCAGCTTTCCATGTCGGTAAAGACGCGACTGCGCGTCAGGCAGATCCCGTTGCGCCGAAAGTACATAAAGCCCTCGTTGGGCAGACCCAGCAGGGTGCACTGATAGGCAAAGGTATCTCCAAGCTCGGACAGAGAGAATACATACTGCGTATCCAACGGCACCACCGCGGTGGCCACTGTGACATAGTGCTCCGCATCTTCCATTGCCATGGGCAATGAGTGGGTCAGGAACACATCACGGGCAAACAGCTGGGCATTTGCCTCAAAGTTGCTGCGCGCCTGCCCCAGATAGGAATCCTGCAGCACTTTAGTAAACTGGCGGGTCGCTGCGGTAAATGCTGCAAGAAAGACCAGCACCACTGCCGCCAGCAGGAAAAAATATCGCCAGAACAGCGACAGCCTGGACATAAGCATTTGCATTTTCTGTTTCATGGTGTATTTCTCCTCTTTCCTACGAAAGAACGCTTCTCAACTCTTAACATCATCTATTATACGACACTTCAAACGGAATTTGCAATGATATTTTGCATCAATTTGCAAGCTCGTTCCGATAACGCAAGTAAAAACGCCAGATTGCTCGTTGTAAAAAACAGCATTTGCCTTTAGGATATAGTCATGAACTGTGCTGTTGCCGCCGTTTTTGCCACACTGCCGGTGTCATTCGGCATTTTTGCAAACTCAACTTCCGACCGTGCCAACAGCCCGCTACGCATCCACAGCCTTGTAACGGATATTCGTTGCGCATTCATTTCCTTTGCACGGCCCATATGTCCCGCGCATCCGTCCATTTCACCGCTGGAACGCACAAACCAGCTATTCTGTGCCGAAATTGCATATAAAATTCTGAAAATGATATATCCTTTTCGGCCAGTTTTCTGGTACAATCATTTGGTAATCGAACGACTCTGGCAAATTTTCCGGGCGGCCTGCGCCGTCCACTCCCCTCACGCGCACCCCAGCGGCGCCTTTCATGACCGGCAAAGCCCGATCCGGACCTTCTGTTTTTCAGACGGACGGACACGAAGACTTTGTCCCGCGTCCGTCGCCTGTACGGCAAGCGGTCCGGAAGGCTCCGCCGAACAAGCCCGCAAACACCATCACAAACGAAAGGAAGTTCGCGCATGAAAACCAAAACCCCGAAGGCTGCCGCGGCCCCCGTCGCTCTGACGCTTCGCCAGCGCAGCAAGCTCCAGCAGTTCCTGGTGCGGTTCCGCAAGAACTGGCAGCTGCACATGCTGGTCCTCATCCCCGTACTGTACGTCGTCATCTTCCACTTCGGTCCCATGTACGGCCTGCAGATCGCCTTCCGTGATTTCAAGCCCCGCGCCGGTATCTGGAACAGTGAATGGGTCGGTCTGAAACACATCATCAACTTCGTGACTGCCTACAACTACGGTGAACTGCTGTGGAACACGGTGGCCATCAACCTGTACCAGACCTTCATCACGTTCCCCATTCCCATCTTCCTGGCTCTGATGCTCCACGTCAACGAGCACAAGTGGCTGGTGAAGATCACCCAGAACGTGACCTATGTGCCCCACTTCATTTCCACCGTGGTTATGGTCGGTATTCTGAACCAGGTCCTCTCCCCCGTGTCCGGTATCGTGGGTAACGTATACAGGGCTTTCGGCGGTGTCGGCCTGTGCCCTGATATCCGCGCCAGCGCCGCTGCCTTCCGTCACCTGTACGTCTGGTCCGGCACCTGGCAGGGCATGGGCTGGGCCACCATTCTGTACGTAGCCGCTCTGTCCGGCGTCAGCTCCGACCTGCACGAGGCCGCCGAGCTGGACGGCGCCAGCCGTTGGAAGCGCGTGATTCACGTGGACCTGCCCACCATCATGCCCACCGTTATCATCAAATTCATCATGCAGTTCGGCTCCATGATGACCGTGGGCTATCAGAAGGTCTACCTGATGCAGAACGACCTGAACCTGTCCACCTCCGAAGTGATCTCCACCTACATCTACAAGGTCGGTCTGGGCAAGATGCAGATGTCCTTCTCCTCCGCCGTCGGCCTGTTTAACTCCATCATCAATACCTCACTGCTCTTCCTCGCTAACAGCTTCAGCCGCTGGCTGACCTCTGGCGAGCAGGGACTGTTCTAAGAAAGGAGCGGACGAATCATGGCACTTCTTGCTAAGAAAACGCACGACATCAAGATCAAAAGAAAGCGCACTTGGGACGACCATCTCCTTTATATGCTGACCAATGTCGTTCTGGTCTTCGCTCTGGTCATCGTGGCCTACCCCATCCTGTATGTTGTCGCCTGCTCCTTCTCCTCCGGCTCCGCCATCAACCGCGGCGAGGTGTGGGTCTGGCCTGTGGGCTTCAACCTGGAGGGCTATAAGCTGCTGTTCTCCTACAGCGCCATTTGGACGGGCTATAAGAACACCATCTTCTATACCGTGGTTTGTACCACCTGCAGCGTTATCACCACCGTGATGTGCGCCTATCCCCTGTCCCGCCCCAACTATCAGGGCCGCCGAGGTCTGGCCACGCTGTTGACTCTGTCCATGATGTTCGGCGCTGGCCTGATCCCCACCTACCTGCTGTACAGCAACCTGAACCTGACCAACACCCGCTGGGTCATCATCATCAACGGCCTGTTCGGTGTGTGGAACACCATCATCGTGCGCACTTTTTTCCAGTCCAGCATCCCCAATGAGCTGATCGAGGCCGCCCGTATCGACGGCTGTACCGAGCTGCGCACCCTGTTCCAGATCGTGCTGCCCCTGTCCACCGCGGTGCTGGCCGTTATCACCTTGTACTATGCCGTGAGCAACTGGAACGGCTACTTCGAGCACATGATTTACCTGCGTGACCGTGATCTGATGCCTCTGTCCATCATCGTACGTGACATTCTAATATCGGCCAGTATCAATCTGGAAGACATTCAGGATCCCGAATTGATTGAAAAGATGTCGGGCGTTACTGATGTCATTAAGTACTGTACCATCGTGGTCACCTCCGGCCCCATCATTGCCGCTTACCCCTTCGTTCAGAAGTACTTCAAGAAGGGTGTCATGATCGGCTCCATCAAGGGCTAATCCCATACCCCCGCATTTCAAAAGCGGCTCCGCATTGCGGAGCCGCTTTTTTGTCCCCTCTTATACAAAACTCCCCTTTCTGTTCTCACCGTTTCGTTTGCTTTTTTATTGCTTTTACATGCCGATTATGCTATCCTGCACCTGAAAGAAATTCCTTTGGAGGGAATGGATCGGCCATTACGGACATAACGCAACATGCCACCAACAAGCCTCTTTCATCCCTGCAATTTCTACATTTTAAGGAGTCATTATGAAAACTTATACCATCACCAAAGTATCCGGCTCTCCCGACTGGAGCGCCATCCCCGCGCTGGAAATGAACGAATCCTACTACAAGACGCTGGAGGAGATCCCCGTGCGCGCCTGGACCCAGATCGCCTATAACGACGAGGCCCTGCTCATCCGCCAGTGGACCCGCGAACCCAACATCCGCCGCGAACTGACGGGCATGCTGGACGAGGTGTGCGAAGACAGCTGCCTGGAGGTATTTCTGTGCCCCATTGAGGGGGACGAGCGGTACATCAACGTGGAGTACAACCCCAACCGCAGTCGCTATCTGGGCTTCGGCACCGGCATCCCCGACCTGGTGCGTCTGGTTCCCGAAGACAACAACGATGCCTTTGATCCCAAAGTGACCATGACCGAAGACGGCTGGGAACTGACCTACCGGATCCCCTACGCCTTTATTCGCCGCTTCTTCCCCGACTTTGCCCCTGAGGCCGGCAAAGCCATGCGGGTCAACTGCTCCAAGTGCGGCAACCTGACCGAGATCCCTCACTGGCTCACCTGGAACCGCCTGCCCTGTACCCCCACCAGCTTTACCTTTCATCTGCCCAGCAAATTCGGCCGAATGATTTTCGGCTGATCAGATAGGCAATTTTCAGCAGACGAAACAATGTCAGCAATCATCAACGCGGAGTTGGTCGTGCGTGACCATTTCGTCCCCGGGGCCCTCCTGTTCGTGGAGGACGGCAAGATCGCGGTGGGTAAGCGGGCCGACCTGTTTTTGTGGACAGAAAAATGAATGTAGAAAAAGTGCTGCCGGGCGGCGCGCTCCAACCCTGATTTTCTTTTCAATTGTATATAACAAATACGATTCATCCAACAAAAGTGCTCAAAAGCTTCTTTTTAATCACTTTTTTTGCACTTTTTACTTCAAATTCTCGTCGCACCCTTTTTTTGTGGTTTTGCCCAATATTGTGAAATAATAAACAGGATTTTTCGTGACAAGAATAGCCTTTTCTGGTATAATCACTTTAGGTAAACCCAGTTTTTTCTGGGCGTTTCCGGGACTGTTCCGCAGCGTATGGGGACCGCTGCGGACCTCTGTTCTGTCAAACATTTTAGGAGGCGATTTTATGAAAAAGTCAACCAGCAAGCTCCTGGCCCTGCTGTTGAGCGTGGTAACGATCCTTGCCATGCTGCCTGCTGCCTCGGCCAACGGCGACGCACTGCGCAAAGCAGTCGTCAAGCAAACTCAGGACATCATGGATGTGGACTACACCCTGCAGGCCCGCATCAAGAGAACCGACGTGACCGGTGACAAGTTCACCGCGTACACCGAAGCCGGCGTCCGGCCCGCCACTCTGTTCGAGTGGGCCCGCGCCCGTACCCCGCTGAAGGGTATGCCCCCCTCCAGCGCCGCCGCTACACTGGAACAGTTCAAGTCCCAGCTGTCCATGGAGGGTTCCAAGACGAACGACATTCCCCATATGCCCAAGACCAACAAGTACGGCTTCTCTCTGCACTCCTTCCTGACGGACGTGATCTCCCGGGTGTCCCCCAGCGCCCCCACCTCCTTCAAGGATGCTCTGACCCACGACGCTCTGGTTGCCCTGCTGCCCGGTGCTGACCTGAACGCCGCCGACTCCAAGGCCGCTATTAGCGACACCGCCGCCGCCAAGGCCGCCTACGGCAAGCTGGCCGCTGGCGACATCCTGCTGGCCTGGGACAACGATGCCGACGTGGGCACCGCCAGTGCCGACGACTCTGCGGTTCAGGCCCCCATGCACGCTATGGTGGTTAAGGAAGTCTCCGGCGACCAGGTGACCGTCATGTACCCCGCCTTCAGCCAGCCCCTGTGGTACTTCCAGTGCTCCAAGTGCGAGGTCATCGACATTGACGGCCCCACCTCCGCCGCCCCCAAGTACACCAAGGCCAACTCCTACTACACCTATCAGGGTGTTAAGACCCACAAGGAGACCCATCCCGACCAGAGCTGTACCGGCTCGTGGAAGGCCATGTACGGCACCACCTGGCGCACCGAGACTGTCAGCTACGACGCCCTGCTGGGCGAGGGCGATACCAAGGTCCCCTACGGCTGCAATGCCGCCTACCTGCCCTACACTCTGGCCGTTTACGGCAACGGTGCCCCCGCCGTCGACGTGAAGGTTTCCACCTCCGTGGATGCCAACAACATTGTCAGCGGCTTCTCCGCCAAGGTGACCTCCAACTACCGCATCGTGGCCTTTGACGCTGTGCTGACCTCCGAGACCGGCACCGTCCAGCACTTCGAGAGCCTGGTCACCGACTGGAAGGCATGGAGCTGGGATTACAGCAACCCCGATTTGGATCTGGCTCTGATGGAGTGCAAGACCGGTGCGTACAATCTGACCCTGAAGGTTAAGGCCGGCAACGACTACGTGGATGCCTACAGCTTCGACTTCGGTCTGGCCGACGCGGGCATGCGGATTTCCACCGACAAGACCGTGGTCACTCAGGGCGCCGACGTTACCGCCACCCTGACCACTCTGCAGGCGGGCTACACCGGCATTAAGGCCACCGTGTCCTACGATTCCAAGCGTTTCTCCTTCGATGCCAAGAAGACCACCGGTTCCAACGTAACCTTCGCCGATGACGGCAAGGGCATTGTCACCGTTCGTTACGATGGCGCCGCTCTGACTGCCAACGCCACCGTGGCCAAGCTGTGCTTCACCGCTGTCTCCGGCGGCGGCTACCCCGTGACCGAGGGCGTGACCCCCATCAAAATCATGTCCCTTTCCACCTCTAAGACCCCCGGCGCCACCGACGCACAGCTGGTGGGCGACCGTGCCGAAGGCTCCGGCCTGGTGACCCTGGGCTTCACCGCTGTGGTTCACAAGAACTACGCCGCCGGCAAGGACCTGATCGTGGTCTTCCTGAAGGACGACAGCCTGGTGAAGAAGACACAGGCCGCCCTGCTCTATGACGGCAAGCCCATGTTCGAGATCACCACCTCCAACTACAACATCAAGGGCGACCGCTTCTTCTGTATCTTCGGTTACATCACCGAGAATGCCGATCCCGCTCTGGTGACCAAGGACACCAGCAGCGGTGCCACGATGTGCACCGAGATCGAGTACACCAACAACGTGAATGTCATCGGCTCTATTGTGGACATCAACGATGCCCAGACCATCGCCAATATCTACAATGGCAAGCTGCCTCTGGAGGGCAACGAGACCCTCTGGTTCCGTGCCGACATCAACCGTGACGGCAAGGTGGACATCAAGGACCGCAACGAGCTGATGAGCTCCCTGAACAAGTAAGAAGGAGGCGTGAGAACTATGAAAATGAAGCTTTTTTCCCGCGTGACCGCCGTCGTTCTGACGCTGGCCATGCTGATTCCCTGCCTGATGATCGCTCCCGCCTCCGCGGCCGAGACCGATCCCGCCGTGACCAACCTGTACCACTACAAAGCCACCGGCGGCGGTGATGCTTCCCGCGACACGTTCAAGAACGAGCAGTTCCCCAACAACATCGTGGATGGCTATGACGGCAAGTCCAGCGAGCAGTGGCGCATCTTCCGGCAGTACTCTTATACCCATTTTGGTGTAGATGGCCCCCAGAAGCTCGCCTTCCAGGGTATGCAGCTGGCCAACAGCCCCTCTTGGAACTCCGTCACCAGCACCAAATACTCCGGCCGCCCCGTTGAGATTTTAAATAACAACGGCAAGGCCGCCCGTATTCTGGACAACATTTGGTTCGATCTGGGCGAGGTGGATTATCCCATCATCACCCGCGGCATGGGCGCCCTGAACATCTCCTTCCTGTACTTCGGCGCAGCCAAGAGTCTGGGCTCCACCGATCAGTTGAAAGTTTACGTCTCTCTGGACGGAGAGACCTTCCTGGAAGACACTGTGGGCATCCGCTCCGAGAAGTTCCTGGGTGCGGTCACCTCCAGCACCGGCTCCACCGTCAAGTACCTCTATCGACTGGAGACCGAGAACCTGTTGGACATCGAGGGTCTGGACGACAATGCCCGCATCATGAAGATCCGTGTCCGCCCCTATGCCAAGGACTCCACCTACGCTCAGGAACTCGGCTTCCGCACTCTGGACCTGAACGCCTACGCCACCGTGGCCGACTTTGACCGTCTGGTTCCCGCCGATGTGCGCGAGTACGTCCATGTGGGCGAGGACACCATGCGTCAGATCGTGGTGGAAGAGGGTCAGCGCACCGCCAGTGTGCCCTGGCGCACCGATTCCGAGGTACATACTGTCACCGGCTCCAACCACATCCAGCACATGCCCGGCATTGAGTACCGCGGCTCCGCCTACGGCCGTGACATCGACTCCAGCCGCGAGCTGCTTGAGTCCGGCATCGTCAACGGCAAGTGGATGGGCGGCAACAACCAGGACAACTTCTATACCATGGACTGCCAGACCTTCGTGTACAACGCCGCCTGCCGTGTCTCCCGCACTCAGGCCTACGCCTGCCAGTACACCTTCGGCACCGCCGGTATCTCCATTCTGGGCAAGGAGTTCCTGGATCTGCCCGAGGTGGTCTGCTTCTCCAACTACGACGTGATCCGCCGCAACACCCAGCAGGACATGTTCAAGTCCTACACCCTGGCCAAGCCCGGCGACCACGAAGTCACCTACTGCACCAACTATGACGGCCAAAGCACCAGCGGCTCCCACGTGCGTATCGTGGTGGAGAACCATCCCTTCTACAACGATGACGGCACCATCGACGGTGCCAAGAGCTACGTCCTCTCCACCGAGCAGGGCATGTTCGCCGAGTACGAGGTGGAACTGGCCGACGGCACCCGCACCACCTACGAGGCCACCGGCTCCACCGGCTGGTCCAAGCTCCAGAGCTGGCTGAAGGCGCGTCCCGGAGCCAAGGTGCTGTACGGCCACTCTGCCCATACCAACTCCAAGCAGAGCTACAACGCCCTGTACAACGGCAACTACGTGCTGTGCACCAGCGAGTTCTTCAAGTCCGGCGACATCGAGCTGCAGAGGGTGCAGGCCGTCTTCGCCCCCAAGACCGAGGGCAAGAGCATCCAGGACGGCGGCGTGGTCGTTTCTGCCGTGTCCAACTACCGCATGGTGGCCTATGGCTTGAAGCTGGAGGACCTGTCCACCGGCGATGTGCTGTACGACAACTTCGCCATCCGCGTCGGCAATAACTCCACCTTTGGCGTGACCTACCGCACCGAAACCCAGCTGGACGACCTGCTCATGTCCCTGTCCAACGGCAGCTACCGCCTGTCTCTGACCACCCACTCCGGCCCCCTGACCGCCCTCGGCCAGTCTCAGGTGCCCATCAACGTGGACTCCTATGACTTCACCATCACTGACCGCGCTCCCGCCGCTCAGGTCACTCTGAACGCTCCCGAGTCCGCCTCCAAGGGCGAGACCGTGGAAGTAGCCGTCAATGTCGGCGCCGCCATTGATGCCGCCGACGTAGAAGTGAAGTTCGACACTGACGCTCTGACCTTCGTCAGCGCCACCCAGTCTGACAACATCATCGTCACCCGCAACAACGGTCTGGTGAACATCCTGGCCGTGGATGCAGGCCTTTCCGCTGGTAACACCCTGATCAAGCTGGCCTTCACCGCCAACGCCGACATCGCCAAGCTGGCTGATGCCATCCAGATCAAGAGTGCCATGATTTCCACCGCCGAGGCCGCCAACACCACCGACGCGGTCAAGGCAACCGACGGCACTGATGTTTGCCCCTCCATCAACTTTAACGACGTGAGCAACGGTGCCTGGTATCACGACGCCGTGGATTACGTTGCGGAGAACAATGTCATGAGCGGCTTCGGTGGCGGCCGGTTCGGCCCCGACGAAAAGCTCAACCGCGCCCAGGTGGTGCAGGTGCTCTACAACTACGAGGGTCAGCCCGCCGAGGCAACTGCCAACAAATTCCCCGACATCAAGAACGGCGACTGGTACTTCAACGCCACCCGCTGGGGCGCCAATAAGGGCGTCGTCACCGGCTACGGCGACGGCAGCTTCAAGCCCAACGACAACGTGACCATCGAGCAGGTGGCCGTCATCCTGCACAACTACGCCGGCAAGCCTGCTGCCACCGGCGACCTGTCCTCCGTGGGCAAGTACGATGACTGGGCCGCCAATGGCCTGCAGTGGGCTGTGGCCAACGGCGTGCTGAAGAACGTGCCCTTCACCAACGCCACCGAGAACGCCACTCGCGCCCAGACTGCTCAGATGCTGATGAACTTCCTGAGCAAGTAAATTCCATCACAGTCATTAGGTTGCAGGCTTCGCCTCCCAAAACTTGATGACACTACCCGGAGGGAGCTGCCGAAAGGCAGTTCCCTCCGGGCTTTTATCTGTTGCATGCCCTCCTTTCAGGGATGCAAATTTCCAAACAATCTGCTATAATAACTTCGTTAACGTTTTCTGACCAAAAGGGAGTTCTTGCCATGTCTGCCAAAGCTGCTTTGCGCGATTATCTGGGCACCAAAGACCTGTATAAGCGCATGGCCCGTATCGCCATACCCGTATCCCTGCAGTCCCTCATCACCGTGGGCATCAACCTGATGGACACCATCATGCTCAGCGGCATGGGTGATGCCCAGCTGTCCGCCTCCTCTCTGGCAGGTCAGTTCATCAATCTGTTCATGATCTGCTGCATGGGCATTGGTATGGGCGCGTCGGTGCTTACCTCCCGCTACTGGGGCATGCAGGACCTGTACAGCCTGAAAAAGGCTGTGACCATCATGCTGCGGCTGGTGCTGTCCTTCGCCGCCCTTTTCACGCTGGCCACCCTGTTGATCCCCCGGCTCATCATGCGCATGTACTCCCCGGACGAGCCGATCATTTACTATGGTGTGATCTACCTGCGCTGGCTGCTGCCCACCTACTTCTGCATGGGTCTGTCCCTGACGTGCACCATCGTGCTGCGCTCGGTGGGTCAGGTGAAGATCCCCCTGTATACTTCCATTGCCGCCTTCTTCGTCAATGTGTTCTTCAACTGGGTATTCATCTTCGGCAAGCTGGGTGCCCCCCGCATGGAGATCGCGGGTGCGGCTCTTGGCACCCTGATCGCCCGCATTTTCGAGCTGGCCGCCATCTGCGGTTACTTCTTCTTTGCGGACAAGTGCATGGCCTATCGCATCAGGGACGTATTTATGAAGTGCGGTGACATGCTGCGCGAGTATATCCGCATCAGCATCCCGGTGCTGGTCAGCGACTCCCTTCTGGCGCTGGGCAACAACGCCGTGTCCATGGTCATGGGGCACATCGGCCAGGCATTTGTTGCGGCAAACTCCGTCACCATGGTCACCCAGCAGCTCAGCAGTGTGCTCACCACCGGTGTGTCCAATGCCAGCGGCATCATCACCGGTCACACCATGGGCGAGGGTGACTTTGACAAGGCCCAGCGTCAGGGCTATGCCTTCCTGTTCATGAGTTTTGTCATTGGCTGCTTCGCCGCCCTTGTTATTCTGATCCTGCGTGGACCCATCATCAACTTCTACAAGGTCTCGCCCGAAGCAAAGGCCATCGCGTGGGAGCTGATGGATGCTATTCTGATCATCGTCATCTTCCAGTCCATGAGTTCCATCCTCACCAAGGGTGTGCTGCGTGCCGGCGGTGACACCAAGTTCCTCATGGCAGGCGACATCCTGTTTTTGTGGGTCGCCTCCATACCGCTGGGCTATCTGGCCGGACTGGTGTTCCACTGGCCCGCCTTCTGGATCTACACCTTCCTGAAGATCGATCAGGTCATCAAATGCGTGTGGTGCTTTTTCCGGCTGAAAAGCGGAAAGTGGATGAAAAAAATCTATTCCGCGTAAGCAAACGGGTGCTGACAATGTCAGCACCCGTTTTGGCATAACCGGGGCTCTCTCCACATAGGATAAGCTCAGGTGATGTGTATGAAAAAATTTAACTGGAAGCCCTATGTCTTTTGGATCGCCCTTGCGGAAGGAGTGGGTGCGCTGGCCGGGTGGCTTACTCGGGATGGTCTGGATATCTACAAGCAAACCGTGACCCAGCCGCCTCTGTCTCCTCCCCCCTTCATTTTTCCAATCGTGTGGGCCATCCTCTACGCGCTCATGGGCATCGGCGCGGCCCGGGTATACCTGACCCCCGCCTCCAATGCCCGCTCTCGCGGGCTGCTGTTGTGGCTGGTGCAGCTGGCCTTCAACTTCCTGTGGAGCATCGTGTTTTTCAATTTGCAGGCCTATGCCTTTGCCTTCTTCTGGCTGATCGCCCTGTGGCTGCTCATCCTATGGATGACGATAAGCTTTTATCAGGTGGACAAAACTGCTGCCCTGCTCCAGATCCCCTATCTTTTGTGGGTGGCCTTCGCCGGCTATCTCACCTTTGGGGTGTGGATGTTAAATCGCTAAAAAATGCCCTGCCGACGTCAGCCGGCAGGGCATTTATCAGGCTTTGATCAGTTCCAGCACCATGGCAGCGGTACTCTCCAGATCGGCCACGGCGATCTGCTCGGAGGTAGTATGCACCTTGTCCATTCCGGTGCCCACCACAACAGCTTCGATGCCGTTCTGGCACATATTGTTGGCATCGCTTCCGCCGCCACTGGGCTTGAGGGTGGGGGTCAGTCCGGCGGCCGTCATGGCTGCCGCCACCCGGCGGATGACAGGCGCATCCTCTTGATGCTTGAAGGCATCATAGGCCTTGGTGCGCTCGATTTCCAGCGTGGCGCCGTACTTCTCACAGGCGGCGCGCAGACAAGCCTCCATATGCTCGGCCTGCTCCTCCAGTTTGGCTGCGTCACGGCTGCGGCACTCTGCGCTCATGGTAGCCCGCTCGGCCACAATGTTGGTGGGGTAGTCGGCATGGATGGAGCCGATATTGGCGGTGGTCTCCGGGTCAATGCGCAGCAGCTTCATATTGGAAATGGCTTCCGCCAGCACCTGAATGGCGCTGACACCCTGCTCAGGCGCTACACCAGCGTGAGCTTTGCGGCCTACCACCGTGGCCTCGATCTTGTATTGGCCGGGACCGCTGGTAACGATGACACCGGGGGTCCCGGTATCCAGCGCAACGGCCTGCCCGCCCACCAGCTTGTCGTACTCCAGATACTTGGAGCCGCACAGCCCAACCTCCTCACACACGGTAAACACCGCCTGAACGGTGGGGTGAGGAATGTTCTGCTCTGTCACCACACGCATAGCCTCCACTATGGCGACCACACCGGACTTGTCGTCCGATCCCAGCACCGTGTCACCCTTGCTGCGGATGATACCGCCCTCCAGCACGGGTTCCACACCCACACCGGGGACCACGGTGTCCAGATGGGCGCTGAGCACGACAGGCTCGCCGGGAGCATTGCCGGGCAGGGTGGCATAGATGTTGCCCGTGTTGCTTCCGGTTTTGTCCATGGTGTTGTCCACGTAGATCTGGCAGCCAATGGTGGTCAGGTCGTCAGTCAGTCGGCGGGCCATAGCCGCCTCGTCCCGGCTCTCACTATCAATGCGCACGTAGTCCAGAAAAGTGTTCAGCAGGCGTTCCTTGTTGATCATAGAATACACTTCCTTTTCAGAATGTTACCGCCGGGCGCAACGCGCCCGGCGGTGTGTAGGGATAAAATCAGACGGCGGGATAGAACAGGCTGGTCTCGATGCCGATGGGCAGACCCACGGTCAGCCAAATAACCAGCAGAATGGTCCAGAAAATCAGGAAGCACACAGAGTAGGGCAGCATGGTAGCGGTAATGGTGCCGATGCCGGCCTTCTTGTCATAGCGTTGGGCGAACATGATGATCACAGCGTAGTAGGTCATCATGGGGGTGATGATGTTGGTGCAGGAATCGCCGATGCGGTAGGCCAGCTGGCACAGTTCGGGGCTGTAGCCCAGCAGCATGAACATGGGGACAAACACAGGTGCCAGAATGTTCCACTTGGCGGATGCAGATCCCATAAACAGGTTCATAAAAGCAGAAAACAGCACAAAGATGATCATCAGCAGAATCAGCCCAATATTGATGGACTCCAGGAATGAGGCTCCGGCCAGAGCAATGATGGTGCCCAGCTTGGTGTAGCCAAAATAATTGATGAACTGGGCAGACACAAAGGCCAGCGCAAGGAAGGCACCCATGCTGGACATGGCCTTGCTCATGGCATTTGCCACGTCCTTGTTGTCCTTGAAGGTGCCCACAGTCAGGCCGTAGGCAACACCGGGCACGAAGAACAGCAGGGCGATGAGCACCACGATGCTGTCGATGAGGGGGGTCTTGCCCAGCAGCTCACCCTCAGCATTGCGGAAGAAGGAGTCAGCAGGGATGCAGGTGGCCACGATCAGACCCACAAAAATCAGCGCGGCAATGCCCGCATTGCGCAGACCCTTCTTCTCCTTGTCGGTAACGGTAGCCAGGGACTCGTCCTCCTCGCCCTCCAGCTCACCGTTGTAGGCCCCCAAACGGGGCTCCACCACCTTGTCGGTGATGATGGTGCCCAGAATGGTGATCAGGACAGTGGAGGCACACATAAAGAAATAGTTGCCCATGACCTGCACCTGATAGCCGGGGTCAATGATGGATACAGCAGTCTGGCTGATACCGGCCAGCAGTGGGTCCAGAGTGCCCACCACCAGATTGGCGGAGAAGCCGCCGGACACACCGGCAAAGGCAGCGGCCAGACCGGCAATGGGATGACGGCCGCAGGCGCGGAACACCATGGCACCCAGAGGGATCAGAATGACGTAGCCAGCGTCGGAGGCCACGTTGGACATGACACCCAGAAACACCATCATGGGGGTCAGCAGCATCTTGGGAGTGACACGCACCACGTTCTTGAGCAGGGTATTGATCATGCCGGACTGTTCGGCAACACCCACGCCCAGCATAGCCACCAGCACCATCCCCAGAGGGGCATAAGTGGTAAAGTTGTTTACCGCACTGGTGAACATGTAGGCAAGGCCCTCCTTGGTCAGCAGGCTCACAGCGGTGACCGTGGTCTCCTTCAGCTCGCCGCCGGACACCAGATTGCCGGTGGCAGATACGCCCAGGGCAGCACACACTGCAGAAATGACCACGATGGCCAGCGCAAAAATGGCGAACAGGATCACAGGATGAGGCAGACCGTTGCCTACCCGCTCGATTCCGTTCAGGCAGCGGTTATACAGGCTGACCTTGTTGGTTTTGTTCTTCTTCATTTTGTTTCTCTCCTTATGTTTGTTGTGCCCCTGTTTTGTCCGTTCCCAGGCCGGAGCGCAGCTTGTTAAGTATACCATGTTAGTTCACCCTACGTCAACTTCTCCGGGAAAAGTAGCACTTTTTTCTTCACTTTCCTCTCACTCCTTGCCCATGCCCCACTTAAATGATATAATGATATATAACTTAGATTTTTATTCATTCCACAGGTGATTTCTATGAAACTATACTGTCTGGGAGACAGCCTGACCTTTGGTTTTGGCATGTCCCGCAACG
Source organism: Oscillospiraceae bacterium (assembly GCA_017502285.1). Classification (GTDB taxonomy): domain Bacteria; phylum Bacillota; class Clostridia; order Oscillospirales; family Oscillospiraceae; genus Lawsonibacter. Next base: position 44,114 of record JAFVVH010000019.1, read on the forward strand.
TGCGCTGGACCACGCTGGTGGAACAGGAGACCGGCTGGCAGGTGGTCAACCGCGGCATCAACGGAGACACCACCGGGGGTATGCTGGCCCGGCTGGGCCCGGAGGTTCTGGACCTCATCGGCCATGACCGCTCCCAGCGTCTGGAAAGCCGCATCCTGCTCATGGGCGGCAGCAACGATGTATTCTTCTCCGGCACAGATGCGCAGGCCCGGGCCAATATGGCAGCCATGTGTCAGCGGCTCATGGGTGAAGGGCTGGAGCCATTCGTGGGCATCTCGCTTCCGGTAGATTGGACGCAGGCACCCAAGCCGTGGGCTCAGGTGGTGGATTTTGCCCAGTCTGCCCGGCTGATGAACGACTACTGCGCGTGGCTGAAACAGTTTTGCCGCGTATTTGGCCTGAACGTGGTGGATTTCGCACAGGACTTCATCGCGCCGGACGGTCAAATCAGGCACGAGCTGTTTTGGGACGGGCTGCACCCCAATGCGCAGGGCCACAGGCTGATGGCTGACCGGCTCAAGCAGGCTATCCTGCCACTGCAAAAATAGCTTCGTTCCCAAATCAAAGAATACTTAGGGGGTACTCGTATGAACAAGCGCATGCTTTCCCTGCTGGCCGGTATGCTGGCCGCCCTGATGCTGCTGTCCGCCTGCGGCGAGGACACACCTGCAAGCTCCTCTTCCGCGCCCGATATTTCCCTCGAGCCCGCCATATCCACACTGGCACCGGTGGAGCCGGAACCGCTGTATACCAACCCTCTCACCGGTTGCGGGACGGATGTTGACCTGTCCGCCGGACGGCCTGTGGCCATTATGCTCAATAATTTGAGGAAGGCTCTGCCCCAGTGCGGCATCGCGCAGGCTGACCTTATTTACGAAGTCCCCGCCGAAGGCGGCATCACCCGCATGATGGCTGTGTTCCAGTCTCTGGACGGGGTGGATGCGCTGGGCTCTGTTCGTTCCGCCCGCCCCTACTACGTAGAGTTGGCCGCCGGGCTGGATGCCATCTTCATCCACGCGGGCGGCAGCGACGATGCCTACTCCGCCATTAAAAAACACGGCGTATTCAACATTGACGGCGTTAACGGCCCTTACGGCGGCACTATGTTCTACCGGGACGCTGACCGAAAGAAGAACGCCGGTTACGAACACAGCCTGTTCACCAGCCGGGAGCGCATCGAAAAGCTCCTGTCCGGCTCCCTGTCCAAAATGCGTCAGGTACATAAGGACGGCTATTCCCTCCCCCTGACCTTCGCTCCGGACGGCACTCCCCCACAGGGCGCTGCGGCTAACGGCATCGACGTGGAGTTCTCCTACTACAAGACCGGCCGTTTTACCTATGACCCTGACAGCAAAACCTATCTGGTCGATCAGCACATCGACAAGCATAACATGCCCTATGTGGACGGCAGCAACGATCAGCAGGTGGCTGTGACCAATGTTCTGGTGCTGCGCACTGATATAAAGCCCATCAAGGGTGACAGCGCCGGTCGTCTGACGGTACGACTCACCGGCAGCGGCAGTGGTTACTTCGCCTGCGGCGGAGCCTACATCCCCATTAACTGGACCAAGGAGTCCGCCTCCTCCCCCTTCCGCTTCTCCACCATGGATGGCCAGCCCTTAACGCTGGGTGCGGGCACAAGCTATATCAATATTATTGACAACAGCAATTCGGTTTTCTTCCGCTGAACAACAAAAATCTCCCCGATGCAATGCATCGGGGAGATTTTTATTTGTTGCTGAATTACAGCAGGCTCTTCTCGGTCTCGGGGTCAAACAGGTGCATCAAATCGCCGCGGAAGGTGATGCCGATGGGAGTTCCGGCAGCCAGACCGGCGCGGTTCTCCACGGGCAGGTCGGCAGTCTGAACACAGATGATCACATCCTTGCCGCCGATCTCAGCGTGCAGCTGGAGCTCGGCGCCCATCATCTCGGACACGTCGACGGTGGTCTTGATCACGTCATCGCCCTGGTCCTTGAGCTGGATGTGCATGGGACGGATACCCAGAACGACGTCCTTGGTCTCCACACCGTTGGCAGCCAGCTTGGCAGCGGACTCAGCAGGCACGGCGATGGTAGCGCCGGAAACCTCGACATTGTAATCGCTGCCGCTCTTGACCAGCTTGGCGTCCAGCAGGTTCATCTGGGGAGCGCCAATAAAGGTAGCCACGAACAGGTTGGCGGGACAGTTGTATACTTCCTGAGGAGTACCGATCTGCATGACCCAGCCGTCCTTCATAATGACGATGCGGTCACCCAGGGTCATAGCCTCCACCTGGTCGTGGGTAACGTAGATAAAGGTGGTATCGATACGCTTGCGCAGCTTGATGATCTCAGCACGCATGGAGTTACGCAGCTTGGCGTCCAGGTTGGACAGAGGCTCGTCCATCAGGAAGACCTTGGGCTCACGGACGATAGCACGGCCGATGGCCACACGCTGACGCTGACCGCCGGACAGAGCCTTGGGCTTGCGGTCCAGCAGTTCGGTGATCTCCAGGATCTTGGCAGCCTCCATGACCTTCTTGTCGATCTCAGCCTTGGGCAACTTGCGCAGCTTCAGACCGAAGGCCATGTTGTCGTACACGGTCATGTGGGGATACAGAGCGTAGCTCTGGAAGACCATGGCGATGTCACGGTCCTTGGGCTCCACGTCGTTGACCAGACGATCGCCGATGTAAAGCTCGCCGTCGGTGATCTCTTCCAGACCGGCGATCATACGCAGAGTGGTGGACTTACCGCAGCCGGAAGGACCGACCAGAACGATAAACTCCTTGTCCGCGATGTCCAGATCGAAAGCGTGAACCGCCTCGAAACCGCCCTCGTAGACCTTCTTTACTTTCTTCAGGGTAACAGATGCCATAATTTCTTGACCGCAGGGATCCTGCCTCCGCAGAGGTCCCCTCATGCACGGGGAGCGACCCCGAGCACTTTACGACAGGTCTCCACACTGCCGCACCGCCGGCCGGCGGAATTTCCTCCTTTAATGTAACCTCTGCACACCTATAGTAATGGAGTAGGGGTGCAGGGCCCGATTGAGGTATACCAGCGGCCAAATGGCCGCAAAGTACCACTGGTAGTTTAATACAGTGCCGGGGCATTGTCAAGAAAGACTTGTGCGTCAGCCCTTTTTTCGGCACTTTCTCCCTTTTTTATGGTTGGATTTGGGCACTTTGCCCTGCTTCTCCCGCCGGGACGAGAACGGGGCGAAATTCTATCATCTTATCGTACCGGGCAGTATCATAGAAGGTGAGCAGAAACAGCTCTCTGCGAAACTCCACAAGCTCGCCCAACGCGGTCTTTTCCAGCTCCACCCAGTCGAAGTCAAGGGTCTCGTCCTCTTCCAGCAGCATCCGGGTAGACTTGTCGCAGACAAGGAAATCCACCTCATCGTTGGTCAGGTAGGCCACCAGCTGCATGTTGCCAATACCGCTCTCCACATCGTCATCGGTAAAAACAGGGTAATTGAGCCCCTCAGGCCACTGGCTGTTCGACATCAGAATTTCTGCCGCCGCCTGAAGTTCATAACAGTAGTCACCAGGGGTGACCAGATATAACCAGTCCCGGCGCTTCTCGTTTTCCCGATACTCGCCGATATACACCACAATGCCAACGATGAGCGAGATGGTCACAAAAATATGCAGTCCGTAGTAGTGGAGGATGTATCTGAACTTTTCCTTACGGGTCATCTTGGAGAACAGTTCTTTGGCCATCCGCCGCTCATGGTCCAACTCTTTCTTTCTCATGGGTCGCTTCCTTTCAGTCGTTTTCACTGTTCCAGTATAGCTCACGCAAAAGGGTCACAGATGAACGAATTGTAAATTCCCCCTGCAAACCTGCTTGCGCCCCCCTTTGTCCCGGGCAACTGGACGGATGGAGACGGGCGGGTTGCCCACAGCGGACAAAACCATTGTGTCTTCCTCCATAAACGAGGCTTTTCCGCCGAGAAAATGTTATCATATCGACGCAGATAATTCAACGCAAAAACCCGGCAGTCTCAGAAAAAAGACTGCCGGGCCTTCTCTCAATTGGATGCGGCTGCCGCCTGCGCGGTGGCGGCACGCTTTTCTTCCAGTGCGTCCTTGAGGATCATATCCTTCACCTTCATCAGGCGAATGGTGTTGGCACGCTCATTCTCGTCCAGCTTCATGGTGATATACTTGATGCTGGACTGCATCTGGGGGATCTTCACATATTCCAACGCATTGACGCGGCGGCGGGTCTTTTCGATCTCCTCCGCCAGCAGCTGACTGGTCTTTTCGATGCGGGCCAGCTTGAGCATATCCTGAAACACACCGGACAGCTCGCTCACCGCGTCGTCCAGCTCGCCGCTGGTCTGTGCAAAGCCGTAAGGATAGATTTGGGACTGGTCATCATTTTGGGTGCGGAAGTGATATTCCGGCACATTGACGGACATGACGTTCTCAAAGGTCATGTCCAGCTCCACGCTCTGCTTGGGGTACATCAGGGACTGCTCCAGCATCTCCGGAGACATGAGCGCAGATGCCACGGTAAAGGATCCGTGGGCACGCATGAGCGCCTGCTCCACCCGGGCACGCAGGGCCCGGTTTTCCCGCACTACATCCATGAACTGCTTCATCAGCTCATCCCGCTTGTCCTTGAGCAGCTTGTGGCCCCGCTGGGCGGTCTTGAGCTGGCCTTTGAGCCGGGTCAGCTCCATACGGGTGGGATTGATGGTCGTGGAAGGCATTTACTTCCCTCCTTGATCCTTTTTAGGCAGGTACTTTTCGATATACTCCGGCTTGATGCGCTTGAGCTCGGAGGTGGGCAGGATACTCAACAGTTCCCAGCCCAGATCCAGCGTCTCCTCAATGGAGCGGTTCTCGTCAAAGCCCTGACCCACGTAGCGCTTTTCAAATTCGTCGGCGAACTTGGCATACAGCAGGTCGGTGGCAGACAGGGCCGCCTCGCCCAGAATGGACATAAGCTCCTTATTCTCCTTGCCGGTGGCATAGGCCGCAAAGAGCTGGTTCGTGGTGTTGGAGTGGTCCTCGCGGGTCTTGCCTTCGCCGGTGCCCTTGTCCTTCAGACGGGACAGGGAGGGCAGCACGTCCACAGGGGGTGTCACACCGCGGCGGAACAGTTCCCGGGACAGAATGATCTGGCCCTCCGTAATATAGCCGGTCAGGTCGGGAATGGGATGGGTCTTGTCGTCCTCGGGCATGGTGAGGATGGGGATCATGGTAATAGACCCCTCCTTGCCCATCTGACGGCCTGCCCGCTCATACATGGTGGCAAGGTCGGTATACAGGTAGCCGGGATATCCGCGGCGGCCGGGCACTTCCTTCTTGGCGGCGGAGATCTCACGCAGGGCCTCGGCATAGTTGGTGATGTCGGTCAGGATGACCAGCACGTGCATCCCCTGCTCAAAGGCCAGATACTCCGCAGCGGTCAGGGCCATACGGGGGGTGGCGATACGCTCTACCGCAGGGTCGTTGGCCAGATTGGTGAACAGCACCGTGCGGTCAATGGCCCCGGTGCGCTTGAACTCACTGACGAAGAATTCCGATTCTTCAAAGGTAATACCGATGGCCGCAAAGACCACAGCGAACTTGCTCTCTCCATCCAGCACTTTGGCCTGACGGGCGATCTGGGCGGCCAGATTGGCATGGGGCAGGCCGGAGCCGGAGAAAATGGGCAGCTTCTGACCGCGCACCAGCGTGTTCAGGCCGTCGATAGAGGACACACCGGTCTGGATAAACTCGTTGGGATAGTTGCGGGCGGCGGGATTCATGGGCAGACCGTTGATGTCCCGGTATTCCTCCGCCAGAATGGCGGGGCCGCCGTCAATGGGCTGGCCCATGCCGTTGAACACGCGGCCCAGCATATCGCCGGACACCGCCAGCTGCAGGGGATGGCCCAAAAAGCGCACCTTGGAGTCGCGCAGATTGATGCCCGCGGAGTTTTCAAACAGCTGGACCACGGCACTGTCGCCGTTGACTTCCAGCACCTTGCACCGGCGCACGGAGCCGTCGGTCAGCTCGATCTCTGCCAGTTCGTCGTAGGTGACGCCCTGCACCTTTCTGACCACCATCAGGGGGCCGTTGATCTCTTCAATGGTCTTGTATTCACGGATCACAGTTCGTCGCCTCCTTTCTCGGCCAAGGTACGGATCTGCTCCTCCATCTGGCGGGAGAGCATCTCATAATTCTCTTTGTATTCGTCGGCAGGGACGCTCTTGGCCCGGCCGATACCCACACGGGCAGCGATGTTGAACAGTTCGTTGACATCCGCACCTGCTGCGGCAGCCTCACGGCACAGCCGGTCGTAGTCCAGAATCAGCTGCATCATACGGCCCTGACGGTCGTACTCGGAGAAGGAGTCAATGTCCACAAAGGAGTTTTGCTGCAGGAAGTCCTCGCGAATCATTTTGGCCACCTCAAGGGTGATCTGGTCCTTGGCAGACAGGGAGTCCTTGCCCACCAGCTGAACGATCTCGTTCAGGCTAGCCTCCTCCTGAAGCATGGCCATGGCCCATTCGCGGTTTTGCAGGAAGCTCTTGCCCAGATTTTCGTCATACCACGGCTTCAGCGACTCCAGATACAGGGAATAGGAGTTGAGCCAGTTAATGGCAGGGAAGTGACGGCGGTAGGCCAGAGAAGCGTCCAGTGCCCAGAACACTTTGACAATGCGCATGGTGGCCTGAGAAACCGGTTCGGACAGGTCGCCGCCGGGAGGGGAAACCGCACCTACGGCAGTCAAGCTGCCCCGGCGGTCGTCCGTACCCAGACAGGACACGCTGCCCGCCCGCTCATAAAACTGGGACAAGCGGGAGGCAAGGTAGGCGGGATAGCCCTCCTCACCGGGCATTTCTTCCAGGCGGCCGGACATCTCGCGCAGAGCCTCGGCCCAGCGGGAGGTGGAGTCGGCGATAACAGCCACGTCATAGCCCATGTCACGAAAATACTCGGCAATGGTGATGCCGGTGTAAATAGATGCCTCACGGGCGGCCACAGGCATATCAGAGGTGTTTGCAATGAGCACCGTGCGCTTCATCAGCGACTCGCCGGTACGGGGGTCGATCAGTTCGGGGAACTCCCGCAGCACGTCGGTCATCTCATTGCCGCGCTCGCCGCAGCCGATGTAGACCACCAGATCCACGTCCGACCACTTGGCCAGCGCGTGCTGCATCACGGTCTTGCCCGAGCCGAAGGGTCCGGGGATGGCAGCGGTACCACCCTTTGCCACTGGGAACAGGGTGTCCACGATGCGCTGACCGGAGGCCAGGGGCTTTCTGGGGGGGTACTTATGCTTGTAGGGACGGCCCACACGCACCGGCCACTTCTGCATCAGGGTCAGCTCCTGAACGGTGCCATCGGCCAGCTCCAGCTTGGCCACCTTCTCGGTGACGGTGAATTCACCGCCCTCAATGGCCGCAACCGTACCCTCCATCTTCGGAGGGACCATGATCTTGTGCAGGATGGAGGGAGTCTCCTGAACGGTGCCCAACACATCGCCGCCCACCACCTTGTCGCCCACCTTGGCCGTGGGGACGAAGGTCCACTTTTTCTCCCGGTCCAGCGCGGGTACTTCCACACCGCGGGGCAGGCTGTTGCTGCCCACCGTCTTCATGATCACGTCCAGCGGACGCTGGATGCCGTCATAAATATTTTCGATCAGGCCGGGGCCCAGCTCCACGGACAGAGGCGCACCGGTGGTGACCACCTCGGCTCCGGGGCCAAGGCCGGAGGTCTCCTCATACACCTGAATGGAGGCAGAGCCACCTGTCATGGTCAGAATTTCACCGATCAGACGCTGCTCACCCACACGGACCACGTCGGCCATATTGGCCTCCTCCAGTCCCGTGGCAACCACCAGCGGACCGGAGACCTTGACGATCTTTCCCATAGGCTAAAACCTTCTTTCTCGTCGGCACAAACTTCGTTGCGCCTCCTCTCCAAATCGAATCCACTACGTTGGGCTTCGATTTGGGCTTAAATTGAATTTAAAATTTTAATATTAAAGAATATCCGCGCCAACCGCCCGCTCCACCGCGGTCTTAATATTGGCCATGCCAATACCAAGAGAGCCCTCTTTCCCGGGGATGAGAATGATGGCAGGAGTCAGCTCGTCCTTGTAGCGGGCGATTTCTCCGCTCAGTCCGGCGGCCAGCTGCTCGGTCAGGTAGATGATGGCATACCCCTCTTTGGCCAGACGGTGGAGCACAGGTCTTGCCTGCTCCGGACCATCGGCCGAGAATACATCAAGGCCCAGCGCCCGAAAACCCAGTATGCTGTCCTTGTCGCCCAGTACGGCGATCTTATACATCTGCATCCACCTCCCGGTCAAATATAGCTCTTGCGCAGCCGCTGGCGGATCACGTCACCGTTCATTCCGGCCATGCGTCCTGCCATAACGGTGCGGATGGCGGTCAGCTCCGCCTCTCTGGCAAACAGGTAACCGGCCACCACTTCCTCTCCGAAGGGGGTGCGGCGGGCCTTATCCTGATATGCCATCAAAGCGTTGTCACATTCCCGCTCAAAGGCAGTCAGCGCACCCGTGCCCGGCTTAGCCAGCTCATCGGCCATTTGGGCCGCCTCAGCCAGCGGACCCACCCGAAACGGCTCGCCCACCTCGCGCACACGCAGCAGCGTGTCTACGCTCACATTTCCGCCCGCTATGAGCACCTGCTTCAAAAAGTCCGGCCCCTTTTCCAGTCGGGCACAGCGCACTCTTGAGCGCAGATTGGCCGTGTCGATGGCAAGGCGCACATACCCCTGTAAAAAGTCGCTGCCGCACTCCTTTGCCAGCAACCCCATCTCTTCAAAGCAGGCCTTATCCAGCAGCAGATCTGCCTGCTGGGGGTCTGCGGTGTCGTCCAGACAGGCCTGTGCTTGCTCTACAGCTCGGCGGAAAAAGTCTCCCCATTGTTCCGGCTGCTCCGGGTCGTACCGGCCGCCGGACACCAGCAGCCGCTTGGCCTGCTGGCCGGTGGCTTTGGCCTTGAGCAGCACTTTGGCATTGTGATAGTCGTACTTCAGACGGAAAATATCCAGCATACGCCCATCGGGAACGGCGGCGGCAAGCTCGGCAAACAGCCCCTCACGGGCCGCGCTGAGTGAGCGCTCCAGACCGGCGGGATCGGCAGCATTCAGCTCGCCGTAGCCGCACTCGGCCAGTACCTTCAGCGCCTCGCCGTTGTCCAGGGCATCCACCATTCGCTCCAGCCGCTCACGGGTGAGCAGTCGGGTCTCCATGGCCCGCACTCGGGCGGATATGCTCAGATAATCCGTATCCTTTTTGTGAGACAAGGTATCCCTCCTCACCCTCAGGCAAACAAAATGTCAGCCACTTCTTTTTCCAGCTTCTCCCGCTGCATGCGTACCAGCGTTTCAAAGGCACAGTTGACCTCCACCTCGCCGTCGCTCATAACGAAACCGGCCCGGATGGGTCTGGTCTGCTCACTGAGGGTGAGCATTCCAGTACCGGTCACCTTGGCCGCGGTGGTCTGGATCACCTTGTCCAGAAACGCGCCCACCTTGCCCTCGCCCAGACTGTCGGGCAGGGCAGGGACAGCGTCCTTCACCAGCAGCTCGTTGGCGGCCATGACCGCCTGCTTGCCCACTCGGGCGCGGTCCCGCTCGGAGAAGATCATCTGCTCCCTGCCGCTGACCGCGGCTTTGGCGGCAAGGGCCGCCAGCAGATCAATGTATTCCTGTTCCGGCAGACCGCACAGGTCGTCCAGCGCCTTTTCAAAGGCCTCGCCCAGCACCTGTTGTCTGGCGGCCAGCTCCAGCTTGCGCCGCTCCATCTGTGCGGCGGAGTCCAACCGTTCCAGCCGTTCAGCCGCGGCCTTTTCGCCCCGGCTCACAATGTCCACGCACTCCCGCTGGGCCTGCTTGTCATACTCGTCGCGGATGGCCTGCACTCTTTCCCGGGCCTGTGCGTCTGCGGCCTGCGCGTCATTGCGCGCGTCCTCCAGAATGCGCCCGGTGATCTTTTCGATTCCGTCCATCATGTTCTTCCTTTCCTGCTCAATGATCGTCTATTCACGCCTCGCCTGTTCGCGACGGCTCAAACGCTATCATTAGAGAGAATTCATCAGCAGCAGCACAGAAGCCAGCAGAGACAGAATGGCGTAGAACTCCACGATACCGCACAGGATGATGCCCTTGGCCCAGTCGTTGGGCTTCTTGGCCACCACGTTGATGGCGGCAGCGGCCACTCGACCCTGATAGATGGCAGACAGCCAGCCGCCGATGGCCATGGGCAGACAGGCCACGAACAGGGTCAGACCCTGAGTCACGGTCAGGGGCACGATGCCGCCGGAGAAAGCGCCCATGGTAAACAGGCTGAAGAACCATACCACCAGACCATACAGACCCTGAGTACCGGGCAGCACCTGCAGGATCAGGCACTTGGAGAAGTGCTCGGGAGCCTCGCACAGAAGGCCGGTAGCAGCCTCACCCACCATGCCGGTTCCCTTGGCAGATGCCACGCAGCAGGTACACACCGTCAGCGCGGCACCCAGAAAAGCCAGACCAATACCACCAAACAGTTCAAAAAAAGCAGTCATGTTAATTTTCCTCCTTAATTATATCTGCATATTTTGTTTTATACGTCATGGGAGCGAAGGGCCGTCCGCCCTCCTTATAAAAACGTCCGAAAAATTCCAGACACTGCAGGCGCAGATCGTGAACGTAGCACCCCAGAAGATTGAGTGCCAGATTGAGTGCGTTGCCGATCAGAGAGATGATCACAAAGACGATCACATTCCCGGTCACGCTGCCCAGGGTGTTGAACACCTGCGCAATGACCGCGCCGGCCAGCATCAGGGCCATCAGACGGGCATAGGACAAAATGTCGCTGAAGTAGCCGCTCACCCCGTTGTAGACCGCGCCGATAAGCGCTGTCACCTTGCCAAAGCCCTTGGCGTTGCGGGTAGAGCCGTACACCAGCATCGCAAGACCCACAAACAGCACCACCGGATAACCGGCCACATTGCCCACGCCGAGGATGGCAAGGGCCGCGCCCGCCAGCACGATCCACCATGTGATCTCATTCCACAGGGCATCCACCCAATGTCCGTTGCGGCACTGATAGACCACGCTGATGGCCATACCGGTAATGATCTGGATCAGGCCCAGCACCAGCGACCCCACCAGAATGGCCAGCGTATCCGTCAGCGGTGTGAACAGATAGGGCAGCTGTACGTTGCTGTTGGGATCAATCAGCTTGGCGATCTGGGGGATAAAGTCCCCTAAGAAGCCGCCGGTCAGTGCGCCGAAAATGAAGGTGGACACACCACACAGTACCAGCAGGCCGCCCATGTGCCCCATAGTACCCTTGGCATGCAGCTTTTTCAGCAGATACCAGCCGCCCAGCAGCATCAACAGGCCGTAGGCCATGTCCGCCATCATCAGTCCGAAAAAGACGATGAAGAAGGGGGCCATAAGAGGGTTGGGGTCCAGTCCGTCATAGGCCGGGTAGACGTACATCTCCGTGACCATGTTCAGCGGCTTGGTAAACCAGTTGTTTTTCAGCTTGACCGGGACCTTTTCATAGTCCTCTGGCTCCGGGTCGGTCAGCTCAAAGGCACAGGCGAAGTCCTCCAGCGCCCTGCTCACCGCTTCCCCACTATCCTGAGGCAGCCACCCCTCTAAGAAAAAGGCATTCTGGGTGTCCAGCAGTCGGCTCGCGCCCTCCTCCCGGTCCGCGTCCACCGCGGCCCGGTCCACCACCTGCTGTACCCGTTCCCGGGCACCGCCCAGTTGCCTGAGCTGCTCCTCAGTGGCTTCGATCTGTTGGGCCAGCGCCGTTAGCTCTCTTTGGATGCGGGTGTGATTTTCCTGGGCGGTGCCCGTCCAGTTCCGTGGCGGCACCGCGGTCCAGCCCAACTCCTTGAGCAGCGCGGCCACCTGTTCCCGTGCGCTGTTGTGGTACATCAGCAGCAGATAGTGCCGCTCCGCGTCACTGCCCGCGCACGTCAGCCGGGCAAGCTCCGTTTCCGCCTGCAGGCGGCCCTGCGCCTCACTGACCTCCACCAGAGCGGGGAGGGTGCCCAGCTGCACCGTGACCTCCTTTGTGGAGGGGGTATCCAGCGGCACGTCCAGCGCCAGCCACGGTGCAAGCTCCTGCAGCTGGGTCTCCAGCTTGGTCTGCTGCGCCCTCAGGGCGGCAAGGGTTTGCTCGGCCTCCAAAACCGCTTTGATGGCCTGCTCGCCCTGCTCCAGCCGGGCTTGATCGAACAGCTCCTGCTCCGTCAGCGCGGTCCGGACCGCCCCCTTTTGGGGTGCGTACCGTTTCAGCGCCGCAAGGGCCCGTTCACCCTCTCCTCCCCGTTCCCGGGCATGGATCAGCGCGGTCACATCCGGATTTTGCAGGGCCGACCACTCCGGATCGGTGCGGTCCACCACAGGCTCATCGATCTCCACGCAGCCCATGCGCTGGAGCACCCGCAGCAGTTCCTCTCGGTCTTGCTGCAGCCCCATCAGGCGCAGATGCTTCATTTTGACGATGGACATTACTCGTTCACGACCCTTTCTGTGATAAGTGCCGCAGCCCTGTCCAAACGGGTGCGGGCGGAGCGGATCAGCTCGTCACAATCCTGCCTCGCCTCGTCCAGCAGCCGGGCGGTCTTTGCCGCGCCCTGCTGCTCAGCTTCGGTCATCATCTGCTTGGCCTGCTCATAAGCAGCCGCGCGGGCATCATCCAGCGCCTGCTTTCCTTCCCGCTCGGCCTGCAAAACGGTCTGCCGCGCGGCGGCGGCGGCCTGCTCGCGCAGCTGCCTGCCCTCCTGCTCTGCCTGAGTTACCTTTTGGATGGCTTCCAGTGCCATATTCATCCCCCTTTTCAAATACAAGATGATGGCCGGCATTTTGCCGACCTTTTGTTAGTTTTTAGCTTGCGCTTATTGTATCGTAAAGCCTATATTGGCGCAAAGTTATTTTACCATAATTTTCACGTGATATACAACCCCATTTTGTTGATTTTAATAAAAACGTGCAGCTCGGAAACCGCGCGAAAAAGGTCTCTTTGCGCAAAGGGCCCTTTCTGCGCCCCCTCATCCGCCATTTACTTCGCAAATGCCACCTTTCCCCAAGGGAAAGGCATAAAAACAGCGGGCGGCCCGAAGGCCGCCCGCTGCAGGGGGTGTGCAAATGGAGTCTCGCTCCAACCGGAGTCCGGTTAAATCTTAGAGTCAGGGCATGTCTACAATAACCAAGGCGGTAACGGTACCAGCAATGTTCTTATAACCGCTCTGGCTGGTATAAACCGCGTCGGCGGAGTAGGTGTTGACAAGGCCGACCGTATTGTTGTTGGCCGTCAGCCGTTCAAGATCCGCGCGTGTGGCGATCGCCTTGCTCGGGTCGTTCTGAGCCTCTGCACGCAGGTCCAAAATAAGGCTGTTTGCATCATCGAGGATCAGGTAGGGACCGACCTCGTGACCCGCTCTGTACTTGGAGTTGACATTGACGCCGCAATCCTCGGCAAAGTCAAGCGCACAAGAGCTGGTGTGATTCGAATGGTCATTGATTATGATCGCCTTCGCGTTATCGTTCGTCGTGGTCTTGTAGATAAAGTCGTGGTAGCCGTACCGGTCGGCACCGTTAGATCCGGAGGCGGTCACATTGTAGATGCAGGTAAGGATGCCAGAGGCATCGACCTCCCAGAAGCGTCCGGTGGCATAGTTCGCCGCAAAGTCATCGGGGCAAGAAGCATCGGCAGGAACGAAGATGTCAACCGGATCACCAGCCTTCAGCTTGGCGTTCTGGGTGTCGATCACATAGCCCTCAACCACGGAGGCGGCCTCGGTCACAGTGCCGGGGATGAAGAACACATCGCCGGCCTGAGGCACATAGGCGAAGATGCCCTCGACCTCGGAGTCCTGTTTGCCGATGGTGAAGGACAGACCGTCCTGCAGCACACCGTCCACCTTAATGGCGGCCAGAGAGTAAGCATCGTCGCCAGTAGCAGTACCAGTCACAGTGACCTCTTTGCCATTCAATCCGCCTGTAACGGGGTTGCCGTCAATGAGGAAGGTGAGTTCACCACCGGTGCTGACGTCCGTCAAGGAATAGTTCTGGCCGAAGATGGCGGTAACGGTGTGATTGCCGGTGACCACAAAGGTGTTGCCGTCGATGGGTTCGCCGTCCACCACAACACTCACAAAGGTGTAGCCGGCGGCGGGAGTGGCGGTAACGGTAACGGTCTTGCCGACCTGAGACTCGTTCTTGTCCACGGACACGGTACCGCTTCCGTCCTCGGGCTGAACCTCGTCAATATTATAGAGGGTGGTGTCCTCACCGTAGGTAACGACAACGGCATGGTCGCCCTTGACAGTGAAGGTATAGACGTTGTCGTCCACCTTGGTGGCGGGCTCGCCGTCCACAGTGACTCCGGTCACCTGATAGCCAAGCACAGGCTCGCAGGTCACGGTGACCAGATCGCCGGCGTAGTCCTTGTCCTCGGTCTCGCCATCCATCAGGGAGTCCATGGTCACGGAGCCACGGCTCTCGTCCCAATTGGCGGTCACATTGTAGTAAGGCAGCTGTTTGAACTCAGCGGTGACGGTGTGGTCGCCTCTGACGGTGAAGAAGCTGCCGGCGACGTCCTTGCCGTCCACCATGATCTTGACCAGCTTGTAGCCATGGATGGGAGTGGCGGTGACCTTAACGCTGTCGCCCACGGGAGCAGCTTCCTTATTCACTTCCACGGTACCGTGCTCGTTGGCGGGAACGGTTATGATACCATTGGTGGTGGTGAAGTCGGACTTGGGAGGCAGCACGATGATGACCTCAGCGGTGCTGCTGCCGGGAACGTAGATGTTGACCACGGCATTGCCTGCCCGGGTCTGGACCCCGATCTCGTCCAGATCTTCGATGCTGTCGTAGCCTCTGCCGGTCAGGTCAAGGATGGTGGCATCGGCAGCAACGGTCAGATTCTTGGCAGCTTCCTGGTTAGTGTCGGTAGTGTCCTCGCACTTATATTCGTTGGCATATCCACACTTCGCACCGCTTCCGGTATGACCAACGCCCGCACCGGTTTCCAGCGCTCTGGTTGCACTGTTCCAGTTGACGATCTGGTCGTGGTAGGTAAACACACCACTGTTACTGCCAATGGCACCCTGCACGGCTCGCATTCCGTCGGAGCCGGTCAGCATCTTCCAGAAGCGACCAAAGGTATTACCCGTGCTGCCCGCAGCAACACTCGTGCTGCTGTACCATGTGGAGTCGCTGGAGGTCTTGATCAGCACGATCTCGTTAGCAGGCACACCTTCGACGTTCATGACATAGCCTTCCACCACGTCGCCGGCCTTGACAGTGCCGGGAACGAAGATCACGTCGTATCTGCTGGTAGCAGTATCTCTTGTGGGCACAAAGTTATAAACGAAGGTCAGAGTGATATTGCCCTGAGCATCCTTGGTGGCGGTGTAGTAGTACTCGCCTGTTTCGACTACATCAGCATAAGCCTGAGCCTCATACACGGCCTGGACATACTTGAACTCGAAGGAGCCATCCGCGCCATCCTTCGTGCCAGTAGTGGTACCACCGGCGGGGTTGGCCTTCTCGGTCAGTTTGATGATGTCGCCTTCACGCACATTGGCATTGCCGCGCGTGGTGATGATGAAGAAGGTGGCCTTGCCGTCAACAACGATGGCACTGACGCTGTAGGTGCCGCCCTTCGCCTGTTCCTGGGCATAGTCAGCCGCAAGGGTAGCGGGGCTGGTGATGCCGGCTTCGGTCTTGGCGATGACGGTGGCAGCATTGACGGTGAAGCTGCTGCCCTCGGCGGTAGTAACGGTAACGTTGCTGCCGGAAGGGGTCATGCCGTTGACGGTCTCGTTCACGAGGTACTGGTCACCCTCGCTGGCAACCAGATACTTCTCCTGGTTATTAAAGACCATGGTAGCAAAGCCTTCCACGGTGCTGTTCTGGGTCAGCGCGATGGCGGTCTTGTTGCCGTCCACGGTGGAGTAGGCCACGGTGGAGGAACCGGCCTTGCCCGCGGGAGCGGTCACGTACACCTCAACATCCTCCATGGGAGTCTTGTAGGCGCTGGTGATGTAGATGGCATAGGTCGTGGAGTCACCTGTATAAGAGTCGAAGTTCACCACGTACTTGTTCCCGACCAGGGTACGCAGCTGCTCCAGCGTGGTGATGGTGCCAACACCGCTCTCCTTGATGTTGTCCTCACTGCGCAGGTCCACGATCTTGGCGCTCTTGGCCGTGGTGTTGGTAGGAGTCTCCATCTTCGAGGTGCTGCTGGTGTTATAGTTGGGGTCATATGCGTTGAGCCTGCCGGCGCTGGTGACGCCGGTGAGCACCATGCTCATGTATGTGCTGTCGTTGGGGGAGTCGGACAGCTTATAACGGCCGTCCTCATCCACGGTGTACTCCTTGAAGCCGGCGGTCACGGCGGTACCGGCGATCACAACGATCTCAATGGGCTCGGCAGTTTTGGCCACATAAGCCTGATACACGTCGCCGCCGGGTGCAGTGCCCATAGGCTTGCTGTCAGCCACGTAGATGGTGGGATTGTCGGCAGACAGGTCCTCGGGGTCCTTCAGGAACACCGTCATGACCACCTGGATAAAGCCGTCGCTCTCCACAGTAAACAACATGGGCAGGGTGAAGGTGCTGTTGCCGGCCAGGGAAACACTGAAGTCCTGACCACCGGCGGCGCACTTGAGCTCCTCGCCCTTTTCACCGTGCACCATCAGGAACTGGGTGGCATCGGTGTAGTAGGTGCGGAAGGTGTTCTTATCCTTGCTGTTATCGTCGTTATAGCTGTGGTAGGCGCTGCCGCCGGCAAATCCTTTACAGCTGGTGGTACAGACGTGGTTGTTGCTGGTGCTGGCGGGAACCTTGATGCTGCTGCCGCCCCAGCGGTTGGCACCGTAGAACAGGTTCTCGGCATAGGTCCAGCCGTTATCCATCTCAGTACCCATGTTTGATCTCAGACCAACGGGGCTGACGGTCTTGATGCCGGCCTTCTTGGCCTCGCTGTTATTGGGGTCGGTAGGATCGTTATAATCCTCGAGCACATAGAAGCCCTCGGTATAAGCGGAGATGCCGTTATTCCAGTCGAAGTTGCCGTCCAGCGTCACACCGGTGGCCGGACGCTCCTCGGCCAGCAGGTAGTGCTCTTCCTTACCCTGAACGTTGACAGCCTGCAGGACGTACTGGACGGTCTTGGCGCCGTAGCTGTCCTTGATGGTCTTCTGGAAAGCGCCCTTGGCATAGACGATCTTGTTCACGTCAATGTCGCTGCTGCCGCCCTCAGACAGCTTCCAGCCCACGACCAGGTTGTCCTGAGTGACATACATAACGTACTGCTCGCCGTACTCGAAGGTGCTGCTGTCCACAGCAATGGTCAGTTCGGCACCGGCGGTGTAGTTGTTGGCCGCGCCGAAGGCAACGTACTCCTGACCGTTCAGGGTCAGAACATCCTCGCCATCGCTGTTCTTACCGGTCTTGCTGATCGTGCCCTTCATGGGGTCAACGGGGGAAAGGACATACTGATCCTTGGCCTTGACGAAGGTGACAAAGTCATCCTTTTTAGCGCCGAGATACAGAGTAATATCCTCTTCGGCGATGGTCTCGTACATACCGCCCAGCATGTAGGTCTTCTCGCCATCAAACTCGCTGATGGAGGCGATGTAGCTGGCGTACCGAGTGGCAGGCTTCAGGTAGGCAACGATCTTGTTGTCGTTGATGACGTAGGTACCGGCATCAGCAACAGAACCGGCGGTATAGCTGCCGGTGATGGTGGTAGCCTCGGAGAGGTTGTAATCGTTCTCGAAAACCAAGACGCTTTCGGCGGGCACATAGTTTTTGCCGAAGGCAGCCTTGAATTCCTTGGCAGCCTCGATGTCCTCGCTCACGGTAACGACCTCGGACTCGTCAACCACGGTGTAGACCTTGTAAGCGTCCACGGACTGGTTGGACTTGGGGACCTGATAGTACACGGAAACATAGTGGCCGATCATGTCCAGACCGGTCTCCACGTCAAAGTCAACGTCGCCCACCACGGTGTAGTCAGCACCGGTGGCCTGGTTGTCGGTGACAAAGCCGGTCTCGATCTTCAGGTTATAGACCTTCTTGGCCAGAGTATCCTCAGCGGGAGTCACGGTAAGGCTCTCCGCATTCTCAACACCGACGGTGGTCATAGCGTCCTCCAGAGAGGGGAACTCAAGGGTCTTTCCACCGGGAGTGGTGTAGGTATAGGTGTTGGAGCCGGAGGGGCTGTACTGCAGGCCTTCCAGCACGATCACGGCCAGCTGATCACGGATCAGGGCGGTGTTGGTGGCGGGAGCGGGCTTCAGATCGCCAAACAGCTTCATCTCGGTAGCCTTGGCCATCACGGTGTTGGGCCACTCGCCCTCGCCGGCGTCCACCTTCAGAGCGTTGATAATCATGGTCACTGCTTCAGCAGTGGTGACCTGATTACCGGGCTTGAAGGTGCCGTCGCCGTAACCCTTGACAACGCCCATCTGGAAGCAGGCGTTGATGTAGCCCTCGGCCCAGCCACCCTCGAAGGCAGCGGTGTCGGGGAAGGGGTTGCCGGCGCCCTTAAAGGAATCGGCATTGAAATCGGAGCCGTACATCATCTTGACGATGATGGTGGCCATCTGGGCACGGGTCACGGTGCCCTGGGGGTTGAATTTGCCGTCAGAGCCGGCAAACAGTCCCATGCCGGCAGTGATGTCAACGGCTTCGGTGTTGACGATCTGATCGGCATCGGCGAAGTTGTTCGCAGCGCCGGTGGGAATGGTCAGCATGCCAAGCAGCATGACCATGGCCAGAACCAGGCTGAGAACGCGCTTCATGTTTCTCATGGGTACTCCTCCTTTGTAATGTAGGTGATTCAGGTCCATCGCCTCGTTGCCAAAAAAGACAAAAGGTCCCTATTTCCCTTCTATCGTATTCTACTTGATGTCCCTGCATTTGTCAATGCGCTGTCCGGATTATTTTTTGTCGTTTTTCTTTCATCCCACACCTGATTGCGCCGTTTTTGCCAGCGGCAGAAAAAAGACCGCAGAGCACCCAGCTCCGCGGTCGGTCAATTCGCATTTATTTCTACCTCGTCCGGTCCGGACGGACGGGGCTGCTGTATGATATCCAAGGGCATGGAAACATCCCCCGCGCCCCCCTGCTCACGCTGAAAGAAGGGCAGTTCCAGCCGGATACCGTCGTCCGTATACACGATGTAGCGCTGGGCAAGCATCAATCCCGCCGCCGACAGCAGCGCCAGCAGTACCAGCAGCACCGCGGCGATCTTCAGCACGTCACGCGCTCCGGGCCGTCCCCGGTAGCCACTGTATCTTCCGCGCCCCACAGCGCCGCCTCCTTTCCGTACACTCGTTGTGCGCACATTGTAACATACAATACCCCGGACCGCAACAGAGCTTTTGTCGAAGGGCGGCCCCGGGCCGCCTTATTCTTCCGCCCGCGCCAGCGCCGCGTCCAGCTTATCCAGAGCAACACAGATGCCGCTCATCTCCTCGTCGGGCACTTCCCGCAGCAGTCCGGCCAGATACGCACTGACACTGGGCTCCTTCTTCTCCTGCATAGCGCGGTACCGGTCGGTCAGGGCAACGTAGATGACCCGGCGGTCCTCCTCCGAGCGCACCCGCTCCACCAGCTGCAACTTTTCCAACCGGTCCACGATGCCGGACACGGTGCTGTTGGCACTGCCGGTCTGCCGGGCCAGTCGGCTGATGGGCATGGCACCCTCCTCACCCAAAACGGTAAGCACAAGAGCCTGAGGAAACGTGAGGTCCAGCTGGCTGAAATAGCTGCGGAACTGCCGGGACATGTGCTGGGTCACCCGCAGGTACGAGCCCAGCAGTTGCTTTGCCTGCTCCACGACGACAACTCCCTTTCTTTCATCAAATCATGTCGATTTTCTTCCATTTCCTTAACTATATCTCCACCAAACAGTGCAGTCAAGATTTATTCAAAAAAATTCACAAATTATTTATTCTGACCAAAAATTCCCACCTTTTGACAATAAATCGCACCCGAAACAATTATTTCGGGTGCGATGTTTTTACATATATATGCCGCCGTTGGGCTGTAACACCTGGCCGGTAAGGAATTGCCCGCCCGGGCCGGCCAGAAACAGGATGGCACGGGCCACGTCCTCCGGTGTGCCGATCCGCTCCAGAGGAGTCTCCTGCCGCAGGGCATTCAGGCTTTCCTCATCCAGATGCGCGTTCATATCGGTGGCGATCACGCCGGGAGCCACACAGTTGGCGGTGATGCCGGAAGGCCCCAGCTCTTTGGCAAGTGCCTTCGTCATGGCGATGACCGCCCCCTTGGACGCGGAGTAGGCCACCTCGCAGGAGCCGCCCGTCATCCCCCACACGGAGGACAGGGTGATGATACGCCCCGCCTTTTGCCTTACGAAATAGGGCGCTGCGGCCCGGATGGTGTAAAACATCCCATCCACGTTGGCGGCAAAAACCCTTCGCCACTGCTCGTCGGTGGTGTCGGTAAGCAGTTGCTGGGACAGGGCAACACCGGCATTGCACACCAGCGCGTCCAGACCGCCCAGCTCCCGGACCGCCTGCTCCACCAGAGCCGCCGCCTGTGCCGGGTCGGCCACGTCCGCCCGGATGGCACAGGCCCGCACCCCCAATTCGGTCAATTCCCGCACAAGCTCCTGCGCCGCCCGCTCACTTTGATTGTAGTTGACTGCCACATCCCAGCCCTCCTGCGCAAACAGTCGGGCGGTAGCCGCCCCGATGCCCCTGGACGCGCCGGTAATCAAAACAGCACTCATACAACTGCCTCCAATGCCTGTCGGGCGGCGGCCGCCATGACCGCTCCGTCCAGCTTTGTTTCGGTAAAAATTTCAAGAGCAAAAAGTGCCTGCCAAATCAGCATCCCAAGCCCGTTGGCAACCTTGTGTCCCAATCCCTGCGCCTTTGCCAGCAGCGGGGTCTGGGCAGGATTGTAAATCAGGTCGAACACTCCCGCCCCTGGATTCAACTCCTCCAAAAAGGACAGGTCTTCAAACTGCCCCCTCGCCCCCGTCATACCAAGACTGGTACAGTTGACCACCAGTTGGCTTGTTGATGCGTGGCGGCACAAGGTTTCCCGGGAAAAGCCGCAAGCTGTCAGCCCTTTCGCACCAATCTGAGAACACAGTCCTCCTGCCCGTTTCACGGTGCGGTTGGCCACGGTGACATGAGCCGCCCCAGCCTCCACCAGCTTGTACACCACCGCTTTGGCGGCACCTCCCGCCCCAAGGACCAGAACGGTCTTGCCCGCCGGGTCCATGTCCGCTTCCCGAAGGGCCCGGATGAAACCAGCCCCGTCGGTGTTGTGGCCGTACACCCTGCCGTCCTTCAGGCGGACGGTGTTAACCGAGCGGAACAGGGCGGCATCCTCAGACAGCTCATCTGCCAGTGCCACCAAATTCTCCTTGTGGGGCATGGTGGCATTAAACCCTACATACCCCTCTGCCACCGCCTGCTTCAGCCAACAGGCGGTATCCTCTCCCGTCACCCGGCGGGCATCATAGACGTAATCCAGTCCGGCGGCTTGGATCATGGCGTTCTGGATCACAGGAGACAGTGAGTGTCCGATGGGGTCGCCGATGACGCACAGCTTCCTCATTTTCCACCCTCCAGAAAGTAGTCCATAGCCATGAGGTAGCCGTCAAATCCGTGTCCGTACAGCTGACCCACACAGGCCGGTGCGGTGACGGAGATCGCCCGAAAGCTCTCCCGCTCGTCAATGTGAGAAATGTGCACCTCATAGGCCGGAACATCCACCGCCTTCAGCGCGTCCAGAATGGCATAGCTGTAATGGGTATAGGCGGCCGGGTTGATGATGATGGCATCATATACTCCATCCGCGGCATGAATGGCATCGATGATAGCCCCTTCGTGATTGGACTGAAAAAAGTCGGCGGTGGAGCCGTTTTGTTCCGCATGCTCCCGTATCATTCGGCACAGCGCTTCGTAGCTCTGATCACCGTAAATATCCGGTTCCCGCCTGCCCAGCAGATTTAGGTTAGGGCCGTTGATGATAAGAAATTTCATTGCTTGCACTCCTTCTCATACAGGGCGGCAATGCGCAAAGCCGCCTCCCCGGCCGTATTGGTGCAGGAAATGGTGTGGTGCGCATACTTGCGGTACAGGTGGATGCGCTGGTCGTACAGCTCGTAAATGCGTGCGGTATTTCCGTTCAGCAAGGGCCGCTCACTCAGGTCCGCTCCCAGAATATCCGCAAGATCCCGGTCCCGGAAGAAGATCACCCCCGTTTGAGACAGCGCCGTCATATTCTCTTCCCGCAGCACCACACCGCCGCCGGTGGCAATGACCACTCCGCTCATCTGTGCCGCCTGCCGGACTGCGGCAGTCTCCCTGTCACGAAAACCCTCCTCGCCCTCGGCAGCAAAAATATCCGCAACGGTTTGGTCTGCGGCCCGCTCTACCATCTGGTCTGTGTCCACCAGCACCATGTGCAGCATGGACGAAAGTTCCCGCCCCACGGTACTCTTTCCACATCCGGGCATGCCGATCAATACAATATTTTTCTTCATTGCCGCGCCCTCACAGGTTGGAAACAAAATTGCCCAGCACACGGAAGTCTGCCGCCGTCTGGGAAAGCTCCCTCAGGATTCCGTCCATCTCCGGCGCGTTCAGGCTGCCGGTGAACTCCAGAAAGAACATATACTCCCAGCTGTGTCCCGGCATGGGCCGGGACTCCAGCTTGGTCATGTTCAGGCCGTTGACGGCAAAAATAGTCATGATGCGGTGCAGGCTGCCCGCCTCGTGGGGCAGGGAGAATACGGTGCTGATCTTGTCCGCACCCTCCCGCAGCTCCATGACCGGACTGACCACCACAAAGCGAGTGGTGTTGTTGGCGTTGTGATTGGTGCCGCGCATCAGAATTTCAAGGCCATACAGTTCTGCCGCCCGCTCCGAGCAGATGGCCGCCTTGGTGATGTCACCCGTCTGGGCCACGTACCGCCCGGCTCCGGCAGTATCGGCACAAGGCACCTGCACCCAGCCGGGATGGGCATTGAGAAAGCGGTCCGACTGAAACAGTCCCTGCTCGTGGGAGTAGACGTGGGTAATGGTTTCAAGACTGGCTCCCTTGGGGGCCATGAGGCAGTGCTCCACCTTGACGGTGGTCTCCCCTACGATGGAGCATTCATATTGGGTCATCAGATCATAGACCTGACGAATGGCGCCGCTGGTGCTGTTTTCAATGGGCACCACGGCGTAATCCGCGTCCCCCTTCTTCAGCGCTTCAAACACATCCTCAAACTGCTCCAGACCGATGTTCTCCGACGCACTGCCGAAAAAGTTGATGCAGGCCATCTCGCTGTACGCTCCCGCCACCCCCTGATAGGCCACTTTGGGGTTTGCGACGGGCGCTCTTGCAGCCGCCATAGCCGCTTTGCAGCGGACGTAGCCCTGCTCCCCTCCCGTTTCCTGTACCAGCTTGCGCTGGCGGCGGCGGCTGATGGCCATGACCTGTTCAAACAGGGCGGCAAGATCGGCCGCCATCCCTTCATCACGGGCAAGGGCGGCCTTGGCCGCCAGCACCTCCCGCTCCCGGGCGGCATCCAGCACGGGAATCCCCCGCTCCAGCTTGTATCGGCCCACTGCGTCCACCACGTCCATACGCTGCTGGAACAGGTCGGCCAGCTGCCGGTCTATGGCATCGATTTTGTCGCGGTACTGCTTGAGTTCTTCCACGAAAAACACCCCTTTTATCCGATGCCCAGCAGCTGGCAGGCAGCCAGCGCGGCGGCGGCTTCGATCACGGGAACGGCCCGGTGGACCACGCAGGGGTCGTGACGACCCTGCAGCTCCAGCTCGGCATTTTCCATTTTGTCCATATCTACAGTGAACTGCGTTCGGGCAATAGAGGGCGTGGGCCGCATGGTCACTTCAAACACCACAGGCATCCCGTTGGTAATGCCGCCGTTGATGCCGCCGGCATTATTCTGTTCAGCCTTCACCGTGCCATCGTCGTCCACATAGAGCGGATCGTTTGCCTCCGAGCCGCGCATCAGGGAAAAGGCCGTACCGGCACCGAAAGCCACCGCCTTCACCGCCGGGACCGCAAACAAGTGCTGGGAGAAGATCCCCTCCACATTCAGCCCGAAATCGGGCGCACCGACACCGGCGGGCAGTCCGAACACCATACACTCGATGCTGCCGCCCACGCTGTCCTGCTCGTTTTTCGCGTCCAAAATGGCCTGCCGCATTTCCTCCCGCAGGCATCATCCAGCACAGGAAACTCCTTATCCGCTGCGGCAAGCAGACTATCCATATCCTCCGCCACCGCATCGTTGATGCCGTAAATGCAGCTGATATGCGCACCGATTTTAATTCCCCTTTGCGCCAAAAGCTGCTTTGCCACCGCGCCGGCAAAAACCAGGGGCGCGGTAAGCCGCCCGGAGAAGTGGCCGCCGCCCCGATAGTCGTTGCAGCCCTCATAGCGCACATGGGCGGGCCAGTCGGCGTGCCCGGGCCGGGCCAGGTTCTTGGTTTTCTCATAGTCCCCGGAGTGCTGATCCCCATTTTCGATCACGGCGCACAACGGTGTTCCGGTGGTTTTGCCTTCAAACACACCGGACAAGATCTTTGGCGCATCCGTCTCTTTCCGCGCCGTAGACAGCGCGTCTTTCCCCGGACGACGACGCTCCATCTCTTTTTGGACGGCATCCATGTCCAGTTCAAGACCCGCGGGCACGCCCTCCAGCACCACGCCGATGGCCGGGCCGTGGGACTCTCCAAAAATACTGTATTTCATCACAGTCACCTCTCCATGATCCTTCCGCCCAGCTTCTCATAATCATCCCAGAATCCGGGGTAGGACTTTGCCACACACTGGGCGTCCAGCACGGTAACAGGCCGCTCACAACGCACAGCGGCAACCGCCGCCATCATGGCAACGCGGTGGTCGTTGCAGCTATCCACCTCAACTCCGCCCGCAAGCCCGCTCCGGCCCACGATGACAAGGCCATCGGCCAGCTCGGTCACATCCGCGCCCAGCGCGTTCAGCGCACGGGTGACGGCTGCAAGTCGGTCACTTTCCTTGATGCGCAGGCGGGCAGCGTTGGTAATATGCGTCGTCCCCTGCCGCACCGCGGCCATAGCGGCCAGCGCGGGCACAAGATCGGGGCACTGGGACACATCCAGCACCACATCGCCGGGGGCGGTCAGCTGCCTGAATTGCGCCGCGATCACCCGATCGCCCTGTGCAGAAGCTTCGTTCATGCCCTGCACCGTCACCTCGCTGCCCAACGCGGCGGCAGCATACCAGAAGGCCGCCTGTGACCAATCCGGTTCAACGTCTACATCCCGTGCAAGGTATCGCTGTCCACCGGGGACAAACCATCCGTTCTCCCGCTGCAGCACCTTGATACCGAACTGCTCCAGCACCTCCAGCGTCATGTCCACATAGCCCTCCGACTCCAGCGGCGTGGTCAGCACGATCTCACTATCCCCTTGCAGCAGGGGCAGCGCATATAAAAGCCCGGTGACAAACTGGCTGGATACGTTGCCGGGCAGGCGATACACGCCCGCCTTCAACTCTCCTTTTACCGTAAGTACACCGTCTTTTTGTTCGTAAAAAACGCCTTTTTCTTTGAAAAGGTCGAAATAGGGCTGTTGGGGACGGTCCATGAGCCGCCCCCGTCCCGTAAAGATGCCTCCCCCGGTTACCGCAAGAGCTACCGGAATGAGAAACCGCAGGGTAGAGCCGGACTCGCCGCAGTCAAGCCGGGGCAGTTCCTTCCCCGCCGCGGCCAGCGCCGCCATGCAGTTCATGGTCGCGTCAATATCCTGCGACAGCCCCGCCGGGAGCCGATCACATCCCATCCCGGCCAGCGCGGCGGCGATCACCACCCGGTGGGCCTGAGATTTGGAGGGCGGCGGCACAATGCTGCCGTTTAACATGGTTGGTTGAATGGTAATATTCATACCGTTTCCTCATACAGCCGCTTCAGCTCATCCAGCAGCCGGTCATTTTTCATTTGCCTGCACACGGCCCAGCCCAGCTTGTCCAGCAACACGAAGGAAATGCCTCCTTCGGCCCGCTTCTTATCCAGCCCGACAGCCTCCACCATCGTCTGCCAAGGGCAAGCGATCCGTACAGGTAAATCGTATTGCTTCAGTATCGTTTGGACAGCATCCTGCACACCGGCGGGCGTAATGCCCAATTTCTCGCCCAGCCGGACCGCCCACACCATTCCGGCGGCTACAGCCTGACCGTGAGTCCAGTCCTCGTAACGTCCGGCCAATTCAAAGGCATGGCCCACTGTATGCCCAAAATTCAGGAGCATGCGCAGACCGGTGTCCCGCTCATCCGCCAGCACCACTTGCCGTTTGATGTCGCAGCAGGTATAGAGCACCTGCTCAATCTGTGCCATGACCCCGGCTCGGCCCGCACATTGGCCCAAGAAGTCAAAAAACGCCCTGTCACGGATGCAGCCGTATTTGATGACCTCCGCCATGCCGTCAGAGAACGTCTTGTCGCTCAGGGTGCTTAGGCAGTCGGGGTCCATAAGCACCAGTTTGGGCTGCCAGAATGCCCCCGCCAAATTTTTACCCGCAGGCAGGTCAATGGCCACTTTCCCGCCTACGGAGGAGTCCACCTGCGCAAGAAGGGTGGTGGGCATCTGAACAAAGGCCACTCCCCGCAGCAGGGTAGCGGCAGCGAAGCCCGCAAGGTCACCCACCACACCGCCGCCCAGCGCCACCACTGCGTCGGTGCGGCTCAGGCCAAAGGACAGCATTTCGTCATAGATATAGCCCAGCATTTCAAGGCTTTTGGACCGCTCTCCGGCAGGGATGGTAATGCCCTTGACGGCAAACCCCGCTCCTTCAAGGCTTTTCACTACCCGTTCCAGATACAAGGGCGCCACATTGCTGTCCGTGACCACACCAAGGCGGCGGGCTTTGGGCAGGACGGAACGGCAATGCTCTCCAGCCCGCTCCAGAAGCCCACTCTCGATCAAAATATCATATTCCCGGCCCGGCAGGGCCATGGTAAGTGTTGTCATTGCAGACACCTTATTTCACAAAAGTTTTCCCCATCAGTTCCACCAGCGCAGCAGACTTGTTCATCAGCTGACGGAACTTTTCCGGAGTCAGGGACTGCTGTCCGTCACACAGCGCATGCGCCGGGTCGTTGTGCACCTCTACGATCAGTCCGTCCGCCCCGGCAGCAATGGCCGCCATAGCCAGCGGCTCCACCAGCCAGTGGTATCCGCCGGAATGAGAGGGGTCCACCACAATAGGCAGGTGGCTCATGCGCTTGACAGCAGGGATGGCGGACACGTCCAGGGTGTTGCGGGTCTGGGTCTCAAAGGTACGGATGCCCCGCTCACACAAGATCACATTCTCATTGCCCGCAGCCATGATATATTCCGCGGACATGATCCACTCCTCATAGGTGCTGGACAGACCCCGCTTGAGCAGGATGGGCTTGGACATCTTGCCCACTTCCTTGAGCAGGTCAAAGTTCTGCATATTGCGAGCTCCCACCTGCACCAGATCCACCTTTTCTTCAAAAAGCTCGCAGTATTTGGGGCTCATGATCTCGGTGACAACGGGCAGCCCGGTATCCTGCTTTGCCTCCAACAGCAGATCAAGCCCATCCAGTCCCATGCCCTGAAAAGAATAGGGAGACGTACGGGGCTTGAACGCGCCGCCCCGAAGCATGGCCGCACCGGAAGCCTTCACGTCCCGGGCCACCTGAATGATCTGTTCCTCACTCTCTACCGAGCAGGGACCGGCCATAACCGTAAAATTTCCGCCGCCCACGGCGACTCCTCCGGCAGTGATGACGCTGTCCTCAGGGTGGAACTTGCGGTTGGCCTTTTTATAGGGCTCCTGCACGCGCATGACGCGTTCCACATCCGGCTCCATCTCCAGCTTGTGGATGTCCAAATGGACAGTATCGCCCACCAGACCCAGAATGGAGCAGCCCACACCGTGGGTAATGCCTACCTGTACCTTTTCCTGTCTCTCCAGTTTATCTACCAGCGCGTGGATGGCATCCTGACTGGTGCCGGGCTTCATGATTATAACCATAATCTCAGATCCTTTCCTGTGCCCCAGGGCAAATAAAAGAGCGCTCATTGATTTTGTCAATGAGCGCCCAAAAACTACGTTGGTATCTTATCCCGCCAGAGACGGCGGACACTCATCGCTCATCCTTTTTTGCCATGGCAAAATAGCCGGCACCCATAAATCGAGCCCAGCCATAGGTAAAGAACGCAGATGCGGTTGTGATGGTATTGTGCTTCATCATGCACACCTCACAGAAAAGATAGGGTCATTATACTCTTATCCAAACGGAATTGCAACAGGCAAAACGCACTTTTTCGCATTAAAGTACAAAAACTTTTTTGTCAACTTTCATAGGCAAGGCCGGACAGATACCGTCGTGCCAGATCAAAGGCATGATGGGCGGTCTGGGTGCGCAGCCGTTCCCGCATGGGGCGGTTACCCAAATTCAGAGCGCGTACATAGCTGCCCTCGGCTGTGGCGATGGCCACGAAAGCAGTGCCCACCTCGTTGCCCCGGTCATCCCTGTCCGGGCCGGCAACTCCGGTGGCCGACAGGGCAATATCCACTTCCAACACCCTGCGGGCACCCTCTGCCATTGCCTGCGCCACGGGAGCGGATACCGCGCCGTGCTCCTCCAGCATATCTTGGGGTACACCCAGCACAGCCTGCTTGATTTCATCGGTATAGGACACGACACCGCCCTTGAACACCCGGGACACACCGGGCAGGTCAGTCAACCGCTTGGCAAGCAGGCCGCCGGTGATGCTCTCCGCCACACCGATGGTCATCCCCTTTTCTTCCAGCAGGGTCTGCACCACCTGTTCCAGACTGGTCACATCTACACCGTACACTTTGCTGCCAAACAGAGCTTTGATCTGCTCCACGGTGGGCCCCAGCAGTTCCTGTGCCTGCGCGTCATTCTCCGCCTTGGCGGTGACCCGCAGTTCACACTCCCCTTCCTTGGCATAGGGCGCCAAAGTAGGGTTGGTCATTTCGTTCATCTGCGCGCGCAGCTGCTCCTCCATGGCCGACTCCCCGATGCCAAACAGCTTCAGGGTGTGGGAGGCGATGACCCCTTCGGACAGAGACAGCAGATAGGGCTTGGCCCGGTAGTGGAACATGGGCCGGCACTCGCTGGGCGGGCCGGGGAGCATGATCACGTGCACTCCATCCGCTTCAAAGGCACAGCCCGGGGCGGTGCCCCAGTCATTATCCAGCACAGTGCAGCCCTCGGGCAGCATGGCCTGTTGCATGTTACTTTCGGGCATGGGCCGCTTGGTGCGCTCAAAATAGCCGCGGATACGCTGAGCCGAAGGCTCATGGAACACAAGCTCCTTGCCAAAAGCCTCCGCCAGCACGTTTTTGGTCAGGTCATCACAGGTGGGCCCAAGTCCCCCGGTGGTGATGATGATGTCTGCCCGGCTCTTGGCCAGCGCCACCGCCTCCCGGGCCCGGTTGGGGTTGTCCCCCACAACGGTGTGCCAGTAAACATTGAGTCCCAGCTCGCTCAGCCCCTGAGAGAGCATCTGCGCATCCGTGTTGGCGATGCTGCCCAGCAGCAACTCGGTGCCCACGGACAGGATCTCTACCGTATGGGACATCATTATCCCTCCAATTCCAAAATGATCTCCACCGCGTTCAGGTCGCGGATATCATAGTCCACCCGCAATCCATCCGGAACGGGCTGTCCGCCGGGATTGTACCAACCGCACAGGATACCGGCATTGTTGCCCCCCTGAATGTCGCTGGTCAGCGAGTCGCCCACAATGAGCACCTCGTCCTTTTCATAGTCTCCGATGGCGGCGAACACGGCATCAAAAAAGCCCTTGCCTGGCTTTTCCACCCCCACCACATCGGAAATAAACACTCCGTCCAGCAGCAGGTCCAGCCCGGAATTTTTCAGCTTACCCCGCTGGGCCACCAGTGTGCCGTTGGTAACGGCATACTGCTTTACCTTGCCCCGCAAGCGCTGTACCAATTCCTTGCCGTTGTCGTTAAAGACCACCGTTTCTCCCAGCCGCACCTGATACTCTGCGTTGAAGGCATCCACACAGCCGGTATCCAGCTCGTGGGCGGCAAAAAACTCCTCAAACCGACCCCGCAGCACCTGCTGCTTGGTCAGCTCGCCCAGCTCCAACCGCTTCCAGTAGGAGGCGTTGATGGCAGAATATTCCGCCAACATTTCGTCGGTCAATTCTCCCAATCCAAATTTTTCAAAGCAAGCGCGGATGGCCGCCCGCTCCGCCATTTTGAACGACAGCAGTGTGCCGTCAATGTCCCACAAAACGACCTTGATCACAGCTGCACCCGCTCAATTCCGGCCACAGCCTCGGCCACCAGCGCTTCAATGTCCAGCTTTTCCTCGGCATACTGCATTTCCCCAATGGTGGGACGCAGACGAGGATGCCGGGGGGTAAAGACGGTGCAGCAGTCCTCATAGGGCAGGATGGATGTCTCATAGGTGCC
The DNA here is from genome assembly GCA_017502285.1 of Oscillospiraceae bacterium. GTDB lineage: Bacteria > Bacillota > Clostridia > Oscillospirales > Oscillospiraceae > Lawsonibacter. The sequence continues at coordinate 74,591 of JAFVVH010000019.1, forward strand.
GATCTTTCGGGATATCTGCACGATCTCCTCCTTATCCATGCCGATGCAGGGGCGCAGGATGGGCAGGTCCACCACCGCGCCGGTGCAGGCCATGGCCTCCATGGTCTGGCTGGCCACCTGACCCAGACACTCGCCGGTGACCAGTGCCTTTGCCCCGCACCGCTTGGCCACCTCCTGGGCAATGCGCATCATAAACCGGCGCATGACCACGGTAAACAGTTCCTCCGGGCAGGAGCGGCGCAGTTCCTCCTGAATGGCGGTAAAGGGAACGATATGCAGGGTGAGCCGCCCGCAGTAAGCGGTGAGCAGCCGGGCCAGCTCAATGACCTTTTCCTTCGCCTCGGGGGACGTATAGGGGTAGGAGAAGAAGTGGACCATCTCCAGCGCCACACCGCGCTTGGCGATCATGTAACTGGACACAGGGGAGTCGATGCCGCCCGACAGCAGGGACACCGCCCGTCCGTTGATACCCACAGGCAGACCGCCCGCACCGGGCTCAGCGTCGGCATGGACATAGGCGGCATAGTCGCGCACCTCCACATGGACTGTCAGCTCCGGGTTGTGGACATCCACCTCAAGGTTATCATATGCCTCATGCAGCTCGCCGCCCACATACTGACTGAGCTGGATGGAGTTCATGGGGAAGGTTTTGTCCGCACGGCGGGTCTCCACCTTAAAGGTGCGCGCCGCACGCAGCTTGTCATCCAGAAACTCCTTGGCCGTGTTCAAAATGGCATCTTTGTCCTTCTCGCAGGGCCGGGCAAGGGACACACCCACGATGCCGAACACCTTTTTGATGGCCTCAAATGCTCCCTGCACGTCACACTCCTCGTTCATGGGCTCCACATAGGTGGTGGACTGGCGGGTGTATACCCGGAACTGTCCGAAGGGGTGCAGCCGGCGGTGGAGGTTGGCCTGCAGCTTGTCCTCAAAGCTGCGGCGGTTCAGTCCCTTGAGCACCATCTCGCCCAGCTTGAGCAAAATCATTTCGTTCATATCAATACCGTTCCTTTCCGAAAGCGGATATTATCAATTAAGTATTATAGTCAAAATTCTCATCTATGTCCATACTATACACCACAAAACAGGGGGCGTGCCAATGGCACGCCCCCTGTTTTCAATATTTGCGCTTCAGCACCAGATAACAGGCCCAATAGAGCAGCATTATCAGGCACATCGCCCCGGAGGAGAGCATCATCAACTCCTCTTTCCCCATCAGCTTGAACACGATGGTGCCCACCGCGCAGGTCAGCATAAACCAGTATCCCGCCCACGCCCAGGCTTTGTTGGCCAGAAAGCGGTTTCGCTCGTCCCCGGTCTGCACATCCATCTTTTCGCGATACTCCTCATTTCTCTGATAGCGGATAAACCGCACGACCTGAAGCAGTCCGATTATTATCAGCGCAAAACCCATACTGCCCCAGAATGTATCCACCCGTCCCGCTATCTCCAGCGCGGTCAAAGCCCCGCCCAGCACGACCCAAAATATACTCATGTAAATTCGTTTGCTCATGGTATCCTCCTTTATTCGGCATTCTCGAAGCAGAACACCTGCTCAATCGTCATTTCAAAATACTTCGCAATCCGGTAGGCAAGCAGGATAGACGGATTGTACCGACCGTTCTCCAGAGAGCTGATGGTCTGTCTGGAAACGCCCATCGCCCTGGCAAAATCCTCCTGCCGGATGCCTCGCTCCTTACGGATATCCTCGATCCTGTTTTTCACCCTGCACCTCCTGCCACGTTTTGTAAAGTTTGCTTTACGCTGTTAGTATACACAGCATCCCACTCCTTGTCAAGCTTGCTTTACATTTCTTTTTTCTTGACGGAAGCAAATTTTCTGGTTAAACTGGATTTATAATCCATTCATGTATTGGGAGGAATCGGTATGACCGTACAGGAAAAATACCGCGCCAAGCTGCGCACCCCGGAACAGGCAGTGCAGGTGATCAAAAGCGGCGACTGGGTGGACTACACCACCGCCATGGGCTTCCCCGTTCTGCTGGACGCGGCCCTTGCCGCCCGCCGGGACGAGCTGACCGACGTAAAAATTCGCGGCAACCTGATTTTCGGCCCCATCCGCACGGCGGAGTGCGACCCTACGCGGGAACATTTCATTTACAACAGCTGGCACTGCTCCCCCTACGAGCGCAAGCTGTGTGACGAGGGACTGTGCAACTTCATCCCCATGGTATTCCGCGACGTGGTCCCCTACTACCGCCACTTCCTCACCGTCAATGTGGCCATGATGTGCGTCACCCCCATGGACAAGCACGGCTACTTCAACCTGTCCTGCTCCACCGGTGTGGCCCGGGGCATTCTGGAAAAGGCCGACGTGGTCATCGTGGAGGTCAACGAGAACCTGCCCCGTATTCTGGGCGGCTTTGACGAAGTCATCCACATCTCCGATGTGGATTTCGTGGTGGAGGGCGAGCACGCTCCCCTTATGGAGATCCCCCCTGCCGCCCCCGCGCCGGAGGACATCCGCATCGCGGAGCATATCCTGCCCTATATTCAGGACGGCGCCACCCTCCAGTTGGGCATCGGCGGCATCCCCGGTGTGGTGGGCTCCCGTCTGGCCCAGTCCGACGTGCGGGATCTTGGCATGCACACCGAGCTGTGCTCGGACGCCTACGTAGACCTGTACGAGGCAGGCAAGCTCACCAACACCAAAAAGACCATCCACCGGGGCAAGGGCGTTACCGGCATCGCCTTTGGCTCCCGGCGGCTGTACGACTGGCTGGATGAGAACCCCGGCGTGATGATCTGCCCGCTGGAGTACGTCAACTCCCCCCACACCATCGCCAGCCACGACAACATGATCTCCATCAACAGCTGTATCAGCGTGGACCTGTTCGGTCAGGTCACCGCCGAAAGCTCCGCTCTGCGCCACATCAGCGGCACCGGCGGCCAGCTGGACTTCCTCACCGGCGCGTGCATGTCCAAGGGCGGCAAGAGCTTCATCTGCCTGAACTCCACCTTTACGGACAAGGACGGACAGCTTCATTCCAACATCGTCCCCCACTTCCACGGAGACATCGTTACCGACCCCAGAAGCCAGACCTATTTCGTGGTTACGGAATATGGCGCGGTCAATCTGGTGGGCCGCACCACGTGGGAGCGCGCGGAACTGCTGGTATCCATCGCCCACCCGAACTTCCGGGACGAGCTGATCGCCCTGGCGGACAAGCAGAAGATCTGGCGGCATTCCAACAAGCGATAAAAAGTTTAACCGCCCTGTGCCGACGCACAGGGCGGTTGTTTCTTACTCCAGCAGCAGCCGCGCTCCCGTCAGGGCAAGGGCATGCAGGGTATCCATCCCCTCGTCCGTCTCCACCCACAGTTCCTGCCGCTCCAGCACCGTGCCGTCCAGCCGCACCAGTTCCCGCTGTACCGCCACCCACAGCCGGTTCCCCCGGCGGCTGGACAGGGTAATGGTATCCCGCCCGGACATCCCGTAGCTCACCGCGCTTTTCGCGCTGATCTGCTCCAACAGCCTGCTTTGACTGCCCGGCAGCAGCACCGTTCCACATGTCAGCGGCCCCGAAACCTCCGTCACCTCCGGGCCCACCACCAACAGTCCCGGGCAACCACCCGTCCCCACCGCAGGGCCAAACCGGGCCACCAGCTGCCGGGCCAGCGCCTCACCCCGCTCCAACACCGCAAAATCCGCCACACGACCGCCCCTTTCCCCTACAGTTTTGGCCTGTGGGGGCTTTTTTATGTCTTTATCCCGTTTTTTCGGACGTAATGCCCAATATCTTTGGCCTGTCTTGACTTTTCTCCACAAAATGCGGTATTATTATTCTGTATTATTATTACTTCTGAACGAGCGAGGTATCCTCTTTATGGCACAGAAGAAAGCAAGCTACGGCAACGAGTCCATCTCCTCCCTGAAAGGGGCTGACCGGGTACGCAAGCGCCCGGGTGTCATCTTCGGCTCCGATGGGCTGGAGGGCTGCGAACATGCCGTTTTCGAGATCCTGTCCAACGCCATCGACGAGGCCCGTGAGGGCCACGGCAACCTCATCACCGTCACCCGCTACGCCGACAAATCCATCGAGGTGGAGGACTTTGGCCGGGGCTGCCCTGTGGACTGGAACGAGAAGGAGCAGAAGTTTAACTGGGAGCTGGTATTCTGCGAGCTGTATGCCGGCGGCAAATACGGCGGCGACGGCGACAACTACGAATACTCTCTGGGTCTGAACGGTCTGGGCTCCTGCGCCACCCAGTATGCCTCGGAGTTCTTTGACGCAGTCATCCACCGGGACGGCTTTGAGTACACCCTCCACTTTGAAAAGGGCGAGAACATCGGCGGTCTGAAAAAAGAGCCATGGACAGGCAAAAAGACCGGCTCCAAGTTCCGCTGGAAGCCCGACTTGGAGGTCTTTACCGACATCGACATCCCTGTGGAGTACTTTGCCGACGTCATCAAGCGTCAGGCCGTGGTCAACGCCGGTGTCACCTTCGTGTTCCGCAATCAGGTGGGCGGCAAATTTGAGACCACCGAGTTCAAGTACGAAAACGGCATTGTGGACTACGTGACCGAGCTGGCAGGAGAAAAGTCTCTGACCGCCCCGGTGTTCTGGCAGGCCGAGCGCCGTGGCCGGGACCGGGAGGACAAGCCGGAATACAAGGTCAAGCTGTCCGTATCCTTCTGCTTCTCCAATGTGGTGAATGTGATCGAGCACTATCACAACTCCTCCTGGCTGGAGCATGGCGGCTCCCCGGAAAAAGCCATGAAATCCGCCTTTGTCTCCGCCATTGACGGCTGGCTGCGTCAGCAGGGCAAGTACCAAAAGACGGAGAGCAAGGTCACCTGGAACGACGTGCAGGACTGTCTGGTGCTGGTGAGCAACAACTTCTCCACCCAGACCAGCTACGAAAACCAGACCAAAAAGTCCATCACCAACAAGTTCGTTCAGGATGCCATGGCCGACTTCCTCAAGTCCCAGCTGGAAGTCTATTTCATCGAAAATCCCTTCGACGCCCAGAAGATCGGCGAGCAGGTGCTCATCAACAAGCGTTCCCGGGAAAGCGCCGAAAAGGCCCGGCTGAACATCAAGAAAAAGCTCACCGGCTCTATGGACATCTCCAACCGTGTGCAGAAGTTCGTGGACTGCCGCACCAAGGACGTGGAGCGGCGGGAGCTGTATATCGTGGAGGGCGACTCGGCATTGGGCAGCGTCAAGCTCAGCCGTGACGCAGAATATCAGGGCATCATGCCCGTACGTGGCAAGATCCTCAACTGTCTCAAGGCCGACTATGCCCGCATCTTCAAAAGCGAGATCATCACCGACCTGATCCGGGTTCTGGGCTGTGGTGTGGAAGTCAGCGAGAAACGGGCCAAGGACCTGTCTGCCTTTGACCTTTCCAACCTGCGCTGGAACAAGATCGTCATCTGTACCGATGCCGACGTGGACGGCTTCCAGATCCGCACCTTGATCTTGACCATGCTCTATCGGCTGACCCCCACCCTCATCAACGAGGGCTACGTGTATATCGCCGAATCCCCCCTGTACGAGATCATCTACAAGGAAAAGACATGGTTTGCCTACTCCGACAAGGAGAAAAACGACATCGTCAACGGAGAGCTCGCGGGCAAAAAGTGCACCATCAACCGCTCCAAGGGTCTGGGCGAGAATGACCCGGACATGATGTGGCTGACCACCATGAATCCCGAGACCCGCCGGCTCATCAAGGTCATGCCTGAGGATGTGGAGGCCACGGCACAGGTCTTTGACCTGCTGCTGGGCGACGACCTGCAAGGCCGCAAAAATCATATTGCGGAGAATGGGTATAAATATCTGGAGTTAGCAGACATTTCTTAAGTGGTGAGTTTTTATGAACCTCTTTGACATTCTGGGCCCTATTATGGTGGGTCCCTCCAGCTCCCATACCGCAGGGGCGGTGCGCATGGGCAGCATGGCCCGCGCCCTGCTGGGCCAGCCGCCTGTCAGGGCACAGTTGCTGCTCCACGGTTCCTTCGCCTCCACCGGTGAGGGCCACGGCACCCATCAGGCCCTGATTGCCGGGCTGCTGGGCATGACTCCGGATGATGAGCGTGTCCCCGACAGCTTCGCCCTTGCCAAAGAACACGGACTGAAATTCATCTTTGATACTGTCAATCTGCGCGATGTCCACCCCAACAGCGCCCTGATCCGGCTGGAAGGGGCGGACGGCAGCAAAATCGAAGTGGCCGCCTCCTCTCTGGGCGGGGGCCGTATCCGGGTGTTTCAGATAGACGGCCTGTCCTGCTCCTTCAGTGGCGAGTTGCCCACGCTGGTAGTCCACAACACCGACCAGCCCGGCTGCGTCAGTCAGGTCACCGGGGTGCTGGCCCGCCGCGGCCTGAACGTGGCTACTCTCCAGCTCAACCGGGACGGCCGGGGCGAAAGCGCCGTCATGGTCATCGAAAGCGACCACGTGATCTTCCCCGGTGCCGTAGATGAGATCCGCGCCCTGCCCGGCATCCTGCGGGTCACCCGCTACACCCCGGAGGGGATGGAGGAGGAGCGATGATCACCTTTGACTCTTTGGAGCAGATGCTCCTTGATACGAAGCAGTCCGGCCTGCCCCTGTGGGAAAACATCCTGCAAAGCGACTACCGGGCCCAGAACATCACACGGGAACAGTCCCTTTCCAAAATGACCGGGCTGCTGGATGCCATGATACACGCGGACGAAAGCTACCGGGCCGAGGACCGCTCCGCCAGCGGTCTGTCCGGAGGCGCGGGCGGCAGGATGTCCGATTATGCCAAGGGCGAGACCCTGTGCGGCCCATTCCTGTCGGAAGTAATGGCCGGCGCTCTGCGCATGGGCGAGTGCAACGCCTGCATGAAGCGCATCGTGGCCGCCCCCACCGCAGGAGCCTGCGGTGTGCTGCCCGCGGTGCTGCTGCCCTATGCCCGTCAGTTCGGCGCATCCAAAGAACAACTGGTGCAGGCCCTGTACGTGGCCTCCGGCTTCGGCATGGTCATCGCCCACCGGGCCTCCATCTCCGGCGCCGAGGGCGGCTGTCAGGCCGAGATCGGCTCCGCTGCCGCCATGGCCGCTCCCGCTCTGGTCCATTTGCAGGGCGGCACACCGGAACAGATGGCCCACGCCTGTGCCATGGCTGTGAAAAACCTGCTGGGCCTTGTGTGCGACCCGGTAGGGGGTCTTGTGGAAGTTCCCTGTGTCAAACGCAACGTCATCGGGGCAATGGATGCTCTGTCTGCCGCCCAGATGGCTTTGGCCGGCATCGAAAGCCGCGTCCCCCCCGATCAGGTACTGGACGCTATGGCCGAGGTAGGCCGCTCCCTTCCCCACATCCTGCGTGAAACCGGAAAAGGCGGTCTGGCCGCCACCCCCTTTGCCCAACAGTACGCCCCAAAAGAGATTTGAACGAGTAAGGACTGATCGCTTTGGCCAAAAAGAAAGCGCCGGAAACGGCACCCAAACGAGCAAACAACCCCAACGTCATGGGCCTGCGGCCCGAGGTGCTGGAACAGCCCATCACCCAGACGCTGGAGCTGAACTATATGCCCTATGCCATGTCCGTCATTGTCTCCCGCGCCATTCCGGAGATCGACGGCTTCAAGCCCAGCCACCGCAAACTGCTGTATACCATGTACCAGATGAAGCTGTTAGGCGGCGCTCGCACCAAGAGCGCCAACATCGTGGGCCAGACCATGAAGCTCAACCCCCACGGTGACGCGGCCATTTACGATACCATGGTGCGACTGAGCCGGGGCTACGGTGCTCTGCTCCATCCGCTGGTGGACTCCAAGGGCAACTTCGGCAAGGTCTATTCCCGTGACATGGCATGGGCCGCCCCCCGATATACCGAGGCCAAGCTGGATGCCATCACCGCCGAGTTCTTCCGTGACATCGACCAGGACGCGGTGGACTTTGTGGACAACTATGATGGCTCCATGCAGGAGCCTTCCCTGCTGCCCACCACCTTCCCCAACGTACTGGTGTCTGCCAATCAGGGCATTGCCGTTGGTATGGCCAGCAACCTGTGCGGCTTCAATCTGGAGGAAGTGTGTGACACCACCATCGCCTATCTGAAAAATCCCGACCACGACATTATGACCACCCTGAAGGCTCCCGACTTCCCCACCGGCGGCGAACTGCTCTATGACGCGGCCGCCCTGAGCGAGGTGTATAAGACGGGCCGCGGCTCCTTCCGTGTGCGGGCCAAGTGGCGCTACGTGAAGCCGGAAAACCTCATCGAGATCTACGAGATCCCCTACACCACCACTGCCGAGGCCATCATCGACAAGGTGGCTGAGCTCATCAAGGCGGGCAAGGTGAAGGAGATCGCCGACATGCGCGACGAGACCGACCTGTCCGGCCTGAAGCTGACCATCGATCTGAAGCGTGGCACCGACCCGGATAAGCTCATGGCCCGGCTGTTCAAGTACACCCCCCTGATGGACTCCTTCTCCTGCAACTTCAACATCCTCATCGCCGGCATGCCCAGAGTGATGGGTGTGGGCGAGATTTTGGAGGAGTGGACCGCATGGCGCATGGACGGCGTGCGCCGGCGCACCTACTTCGCCATGAAGAAAAAGCAGGACAAGCTCCATCTTCTCAAGGGTCTGAAGCGCATCCTGCTGGATATTGACCGAGCCATCAAGATCATCCGGGATACGGAGGAGGACGCGGAGGTCATCCCCAACCTGATGATCGGCTTCGGCATCGACCAGATTCAGGCCGAGTATGTGGCGGACATCCGCCTGCGCAACATCAACAAGGAATACATCCTCAAGCGGGTGGAGGAGACCGCCGCGCTGGAGGATGAGATCGCCGACCTGCAGGACATCGTCAACAGCCCCAAGCGCATCCAAAAGCTCATCATCGGCGAGCTGGAGGACGTAAAGAAAAAGTTCGCCTCCCCCCGGCGCACCGATATCATCTACGAGCACGAGGCGGAGGAAATTCTGGAGGCCGAGCCCGAGGTGCCCGACTATCCCGTCCACCTGTTCCTGTCCCGGGAGGGATACTTCAAAAAGATCACCCCTCTGTCTCTGCGCATGAGTTCCGAGCAGAAGTACAAGGAGGGCGACGGCCCCGCTCAGCAGTGGGAGGCCACCAACCGGGACGAGATCATGGTCTTTACCGACAAACAGCAGTGCTATAAGGCCCGCCTGAGTGACTTTGACGACACCAAGGCCAGCGTGCTGGGCGACTATCTGCCCACCAAGCTGGGCATGGAGGCCGACGAAAAGGCCCTGTGGGCCTGCCTGCCCGGAGACTATTCCGGTCACGTGCTGTTCTTCTTTGAAAACGGCAAGGCCGCCCGGGTGGAGCTTGCCGCCTACCAGACCCAGACCCGCCGCAAAAAGCTCACCGGCGCGTACAGCGACAAGTCACCGCTGGTATGCGCGTTCCTGCTCAAGGAAGATCTGGAGCTGGCCGTCCACTCCACCGAGGGGCGCTGTCTTGTCTTCCACACCGCCGTCCTCAATCCCAAGTCCACCCGCTCCACCCAGGGTGTGGGTGTCATGACCCTGAAGCCCAAGTACAAGCTGGAGTCCGTCAAGCCCCTTGGGCAAACCAACATCGTCAATGCCGCCCGTTACCGCGCCCGCTCCCTGCCCATCGCGGGAGCTCTGCTCAAGGACGTGGACCGGGGCGAAGAGCAGATGACCCTGCTGTAATTATTACAAAGGAGGAAATACATAATGGCTAATATCGACCTGTTGCGCAAAAATCTGGAGGCAAAGGGCTATGCCACCTCCCACTTCGCCACCGCGAAGGAGGCCGCCGACTACCTGAATGAACAGCTGGACGGCACCACCGTGGCCTTTGGCGGCTCCACCACTCTGGCTGACATGGGACTGTTCGAGTCCCTTTCCGCCCACAACACCGTCTTCTGGCACTGGAAGGGGAACAACCCCGCCGACGCGGCACAGGCAGAATACTACCTGTCCTCCGTCAACGGTGTGTCCGAAAACGGAGAGCTGATCAACATTGACGGTGTGTGCAACCGGGTGTCTGAAACTCTGTTCGGCCACAAGAAGGTCTACTTCGTCATCGGTTCCAACAAGATCGCCCCGGACTATGAGGCCGCTCTGTTCCGCGCCCGGAACACCGCCGCCCCCCTGAATGCCCGCCGCCTGAACAAGCAGACCCCTTGCGCCGTGGGCGATGAGATCAAGTGCTTTGACTGCAAAAGCCCCGACCGCGTCTGCCATGCCCTGACTGTGTTGTGGACCGCCCCCGGCGGGACTCAGTACGAAGTGGTCATCGTAGACGAGAAGCTGGGCTATTAAGACACATGCCCCCAACGGGCCGCCGCTTAACGCGGCGGCCCGTTTTCAAAAGTTTTTTTGGGATTTTCAAAAAAGTCCTTGACACAAGCCAAATTCGTGTTATAATACAATTCGCTGTTGCGAGTGTAGCTCATCTGGTAGAGCGCCACCTTGCCAAGGTGGAGGTAGCGAGTTCGAGCCTCGTCACTCGCTCCATAAGACATCCAACCAACCCGTTGGGTGTCTTTTTTATTTGCTTTACAATCTCGCTACCTCCACCCGCGCGCTCACCCATTCATTCCCTCTTGCATATCCTTTGGTACTGTGGTATCTTACCTCTAGCAAGCAACAGGAAGGAGTCTTGATCATGCCTCGTATCTTGATTTCCGCCGCCACCGCCAAGCCGGACGCGGCTGTGAACTACGAAAATGCTGTCCGGGCCGCCGGCGGCGACTTTGTCACCCGCTACTGCCCGGAGGTGGACCTATCCTTTGACGCTCTTCTGCTCACCGGCGGCGGCGACGTGGACCCCTGCCACTACGGTCAGCCAAACAACGGCTCCATGCCCCCCGATCCAGACCGGGACCGCACCGAGCTGGCGCTGGTCCGCGCCTATCTGGACGCAGGCAAGCCCATTCTGGGCATCTGCCGTGGTGTGCAGATCCTCAACGTGGCGCTGGGCGGCACACTGGTGCAGGATCTGGGCGAGGAACTTAACCTGTTCCACCGCAGGATCACCGCCGACAAAGTACATCCCGTCCGGGTGCAGGATGCCAGTGTCCTGCACACCCTGTACGGTCCCCTGTTCCATACGAACAGCGCCCACCATCAGGCCGTGGACATTCCCGGCCAAGGGGCCGTCATCACCGCCCGCTCCGAGAGCGGTGTGGCTGAGTCCATAGAACTGCCCGGCAAACCCGTTCTGGGCGTGCAGTTCCATCCCGAGCGCATGACCGGTGCGCACCTGCGCCCCGACACCGCAAACGGAGCCGCCATTTTCCAGTGGTTTCTGGCCCAGTGCGCCAAATAAGCACAAAAATGCCATCCCCGTCGGGGATGGCATTTTTCGTTATTCTTCGTGGTGGTTGAGCAGGGAGTGCTTGATGTCCCACAGCTTCTGGGACAGGTCCACGTAATAGTTGTGAGGGTTTTCAAAGCGCTTGACCTCGTCCCACAGGGCATCCACCTGCCGCTGGCAGTAGGCGCGGCTGACCTGCAGGTCGGGTACCTCGTAGACCAGTTCGCCCTTTTGGAACACGGGGACAAGCAGTTCCTTTGCCTCGTAATCGGTATAGGTCTTGCGCTTCCACGTAGCATCCGGGTCGAACAGCTCCAGCGGCTTGGTAAAGTCGATCTCCTCGTCGTGCAGGCAGATCAGGTCCGCCTCCGCCTTACCCGAGTCCTTGGAGAAGATTCGGTACACCTTTTTAAAGTGAGGTGTGGTGATCTTGGCGGCATTCTCGCTGATCTTGATCTTGGGAACGATATTACCCTGCTCGTCCTCAATGGCGGCCAGCTTATACACACCGCCGAACACCGGCTCGGACCGGGAGGTAATGAGCCGCTCGCCCACACCGAAGGAGTCGATGCGCGCTCCCTGACGGACCAGATCGCGGATGATATATTCATCCAGCGCGTTGGAAGCCACGATCTTGCACTCGGTCAGTCCCGCCTCGTCCAGCATCTGCCGGGCCTTTTGAGACAGATAGGTCAAGTCGCCGCTGTCCAGCCGGATGCCGCAGCGGGTGATGCCCTCCTCCTTGAATACCCGGATGGCATTGGGCACGCCGGACTTGAGTACGTTATAGGTGTCCACCAGCAGGGTGGCATTGTTGGGATAGAGCTTGCAATAGGTCTTGAAGGCCGTATACTCGTCAGGGAACATCTGCACCCAGGAGTGGGCCATGGTGCCCGTGGCGGGCGCACCGTACCACTGGTCGGCCATGGTGCAGGCAGTGGCGGCACAGCCGGCAATGTAGCTGGCTCTGGCACCCAGAATGGCGCCGTCTGCGCCCTGTGCCCGGCGGGAGCCGAACTCCGCCACAGGCCGTCCCTCCGCCGCCCGGACGATGCGGTTGGACTTGGTGGCAATGAGGCACTGGTGGTTCATGGTCAGAAGCAGGAAGGTCTCAATAAACTGGGCCTGAATGGCGGGGGCGCGCACGGTGATGATGGGCTCGTTGGGAAACACGGGAGTGCCCTCGGGCACGGCCCAGATATCGCCGGTAAATTTGAAATTACGCAGGTAGTCCAAAAAGCCCTCGTCAAAGCAGCCCTTGCTTCGCAGATAGGCAATGTCCTCCTCGTCAAACTTCAGGTCCTGAATGTACTCCACCACCTGAGCAAGACCCGCCGCAATGGCAAAGCCCCCCTTGTCGGGCACGGAGCGGTAGAACATGTCAAAGTAGCAGATGCGGTCGGCCAGCTCCGCCCGGAAATATCCGTTGCTCATGGTCAGCTGGTAGTAGTCGCACAGCATGGTCAAATTGGTCTTGTTTTTCATCCTTACGACCTCATTTCAGCGGCGAAAAACCGCCTGTTTTAAAGGTGACTTCATTATAACCGATTGCCCAGCAAAAGGCAATACGCAAGCCGGAGTTAGCCCTGTAAAAAACGGTGCCGCCCGGCTGAGCGACACCGTTTGAGACGGAGAAATCACTTATACAGGGACGCTCATGGCCGCCCGCTTGAGCAGGTTGACCAGCTCGGTGTCCAGCGGCACCTCTCTGTAAACAGGAACATAGGTGCTGTCGGTCAGGTCGGTATCCCCGGTGATGGTCATGTACCAGCGATAGGCATTGAGCAGCTGGGCACCGCCGATGTCGCCGTCGTGGTAGCCGTCGCCGGCGTTATCCCTCTTGTCACCGAAGGATTTCTTGCCGTTACGGGCACACAGGCCGCCGTAGGGCAGCAGGTTGGCGGACTCGTTGAGCTCGCGGGCTTTCGTCCACGCTTCGCCGGAGTTGACCTGGATGAGATCGTAGGGCTTATCCAGGTCAAACTCGTTGCACATGTAGTCGCAGATCTCCTGCATGCCTTCATTGTACAGCGGGCCATCCTCCGCGGTATAGGTATGGCTGTTTGTCACACGACCGATCTCAAAGAACCAGGTGCGGTGCCACAGCAGCTGAGCATCGGGAAACAGCTCATGGAACCGGTCCAGCAGAGGCTCTGCCGCGGCGGCAATCCCCTCACGGGTGGCTTCGCGCACAGAGGGGTCCATGTAGCTGCCGCCCTTGACCGTACCCTGAAGGCTGATATAGTCCCAATCGCCCTGCGCCAGAGCCTGCTCCAGCGTCCATGCACCCGCAGGCTCCAGCTTCTGTCGGCCGTCGGCGTCCGTCCTGAACAGATCGTACTTTCCGGTGGCGTTCCGCCACCAGTTCAGGTGGGTGGTGAGGGTGCAGCCGGAGTAATAGAGGTTGTAGATCTCAACCTCTTCGATGCCGTAGGGCAGGTTCTCCATCAGCAGGGCATACAGCTCCTCTACATAGTAGTAGCAGAAGGAATTGCCCACCATCAGCAGGCTCAGCTTGGAGTCCTTAGGGGCGGAGGGCTTATTATCAGCCCCGGAGAGGTAATTGGTCAGGATCTGGGCGGTCTGAGCGCGGGTGGCTCCATCTGTAACCGCTTGATAGGGAACCCCGTTCAAAAGCCCCTTTTCCACGGCCCAGCCCAGACCGTTGGCGGCCCAATCGCTGTGGGCACCCACCGTGTCGGCCGAAGCGGAAAAGGCGGGGTTGCCGGAATAGTTCCACAGAATGACCGCGATCTGCTCGATGGTCACGGTGTCCTCGGGGCCAAACTTGCCATCGCCGTAGCCGCTCATAACGCCCTTCTGGGCGCCCCATGCAACGGCATTGTTGAACCACTGGTCGACGGGCACATCGGAAAAGCCATGGTCACCGCTGACAGTGGGCTGCCCCTCCTTGTTGTAGAGGATCTGGACCATCATGGCCCGGGACAGGCTGTCATTGGGTCCAAAGTCAGTGACGCTGTAACCATTCATGAGCTTGTTGGCCAACACATAATCCACAGCGCCGGCAAACCAGTCATCACTTTTTACATCCTGAAAGCCCGCGGCAGAGGCCGAAGGCAGGATTGCCAGAGTCAGGATCAAGGCAAGGAAAAAACTGATTTGTTTTATCATCCCACATTCCCCTTTCAAAGCATTAACGCAGCCCTACGGCCAGCTTAATAGGCTACGCCCCAGTAAATCATGTGCTTGGCGGGCTTGCCGCAGCACACGCAGGTATCGGACACCTTCTCCTGCTCCAGCGGCATGCAGCGGGAGGACACACCGGCCTCCTCCTTCATCTTCAGCTCGCAGTCCAGCTCGCCGCACCACATGGTCTTGGCAAAGCCGCCCTGAGTCTGGATAAACTCCTTCACCTCGTCCACAGTCAGGCAGGTGCGGGTATTGTTCTCCAGATTGGCCTTGGCCCGTGCAAACAGACCGTCATGTACCTCGTCCAACAGCTTGGCCACGGTGGCTTCCAGCTCGGTCAGGGGTACAAACACCTTCTCGCCGTTGTCGCGGCGGCAGATACAGCACTGACCCTTCTCCATGTCCTTGGGCCCGATCTCCACGCGCAGAGGAACGCCCTTCATCTCGTACTCGGCGGCCTTCCAGCCCATGGACTGGTCGGAGTCGTCCATCTTGGCTCGCACACCGGCGGCGGTCAGACGGTCCAGCAGACCGCGGGCGGCGTCCAGCACGCCCTCCTTGTGCTGGGCCACGGGGATGACCATGGCCTGAATGGGGGCAATGCGGGGGGGCAGTACCAGACCGTTGTTGTCACCGTGGGTCATGATGATACCGCCGATCATGCGGGTGGACACACCCCAGCTGGTCTGGTGGGGATGGTGCAGGGTGTTGTCCTTACCTGTGTAGGTAATGTCAAAAGCCTTGGCAAAGCCGTCACCGAAATAGTGAGAGGTGCCGGACTGGAGTGCCTTCTTGTCGTGCATCATGCACTCCACGGTGTAGGTCTCCTCCGCGCCGTTGAACTTCTCCTTGTCGGTCTTGCGGCCCTTGACCACGGGCATGGCCAGCACATTCTCAAGGAAGTCGGCGTAGACGTTGAGCATCTGCTCGGTCTCCTGACGGGCCTCCTCCTCGGTGGCGTGCATGGTGTGGCCCTCCTGCCACAGGAACTCCCGGTGGCGCAGAAAGGGGCGGGAGGTCTTTTCCCAGCGCAGGACGGAGCACCACTGGTTGTACTTCTTGGGCAGGTCACGGTGGGAGTGGATGATGTTCTTGAAATGCTCGCAGAACAGAGTCTCGGAAGTGGGCCGGATGCAATAGCGCTCCTCCAGCTTCTCACTGCCGCCGTAAGTGACCCAGGCACACTCGGGTGCAAAACCCTCCACGTGGTCCTTTTCCTTCTGGAGCAGGGACTCGGGGATCAGCATGGGCATGGACACGTTCTCGTGTCCGGTCTTCTTGAACATATCGTCCAGCGTGCGCTGGATGTTCTCCCAAATGGCATAGCCATAGGGACGATAGATGAACATGCCCTTAATGGAGGAATAGTCGATCAGCTCCGCCTTTTTGCACACGTCGGTGTACCACTGGGCGAAATCCACCTCCATATCGGTGATCTGCTCCACCTGCTTCTTGTTGGTATCCTTTGCCATATCGTTTCAGTCCTTTATAAAAAGAATGTTGTTTACAGTACCCCTTATTGTATAAATACCGGGCACAAAAGTCAAGGTTTGGCCGCAACTTTCGCAGGCCAAACAGCTCAAATTGTCATTTGCCACCCTTGTCAACCCGGTTTTCAAACAGTATAATATTCCCATCAAATATAAAAAGGAGCGTTGCTTATGAACCCCATCGCCCAGCACGTGACCGGCATCCAGCACATCGGACTGCCCACCAACGACCTGAAAAAGACCACCGAATTTTATCAGAGCCTCGGCTTTGAGGTCACTTTTGAGACCACCCTGCCCACCGACTACGTAGCCTTTTATCGCCTGAAGAACATCTGCATCGAGGCATTTCAGGCCATCGGCGCACCCGCCGCTCCCGGCAAGTCCGGTGCCATCGACCACATTTCTCTGGACGTGGACGACATTGAAGCTGCCTGGAACGCAGTGAAGGCCGCGGGCTACACCCCGCTGGAGGCGGAGATCGACTCCCTTCCCTATTTCGAAAAGGGTGTTCGTTTCTTCAACATCGTGGGTCCTAACGCTGAAACCATCGAATTCTGTCAAATTCTTTAAGTAATCAAAAACAGCCCGACACGGACGTGTCGGGCTGTTTTTTTACATGTTCTCGGGCAGGGAGTCGTCCTCGTCGATCCATTCCTTCTGTACGTCCACCACGCGATAGTCGGTAGGCGTGTCCCGAATGACCACCCGCTTGATGCCGGCATTGATGATGAGTCGGCGGCACATGGAGCAGGAGGTGGAGCCGGGGATCAGCTCCCCCGTCTGGGGGTCCCGGCAAGCCATATACAAGGTGGAATCCAGCGTGTCCTTGCGGGCGGCGGAGATGATGCAGTTGGCCTCCGCATGGACGGAACGGCACAGCTCGTATCGCTCGCCGGAGGGGATGTTCATTTTCATGCGGGTGCAGAAATTCAGGTCGGCGCAGTTCTTGCGGCCCCGGGGCGCACCGTTGTAGCCGGTGGAAATGATCTCGTCGTGCTGAACGATGATAGCACCGTAGCAACGGCGCAGGCAGGTGGACCGCTCCAGCACCGTCTGGGCAATATCCAGATAATAATTCTCCTTGTCAATGCGCTTCATGTCGAGTTTCCTCCTGCGTTTTTTCTCAGTATATCGTTTTTTTGTCCCCCATGCAAGCACAAATATTTACATATTGTTCACGTTTGTTTTCTTGACGGTGGGCAGGGAAAGGTCTATTATGATTACCATACGAAAGTTGTGTCGAAAGGGGGCAGGACTATGATCCGAAATGCATTGCAGCGCTTTATGTACGGCCGCTATGGTTCGGACCAGTTGAACATTTTTTTGATCGTTGCCTATCTGGTCCTGCTGCTTCTGAGCGCGCTTCCCGGCCTTGGTTTTCTGGAGTTTGTTTCTTTTGCGCTGGTGGCATGGTCACTATTTCGCCTGCTCTCCCGCAACTATGCCGCCCGCCGAGCAGAGAACGCAAAATTCCTCAAGCTGGCCGGCCCAATCATCCGCTGGTACCGCCTTCAGCGCACCATCCTGCGGGACAAGGACCACCGCTATTTCAAGTGTCCCAGCTGCGGACAGCAGCTGCGCGTACCCAAAGGGAAGGGCAAAATCACCGTCACCTGCCGGGGCTGCGGCTCCAGCTTTCAGGAAAAAAGTTGAAGCCACCGCTTTTTCATCAGGGAAAAAGCGGTGCTTTTATTTGTTTCCATTCTGTGATATACTGAATTGTAATTTTGCACTTTTATATTAGGAGGGTCTTTTCATGGGCACTTCATACGATGTGATCATTCTGGGCTGCGGCGAAACCGGTATCTTCGCCGCCTACGAGCTTTCCAAGCTGCGCCCCGACCTGAAGGTACTGGCTTTGGATCAGGGCCGGGACATCTACAGCCGCAGCTGCCCCATCGTGGCCGGCAAGGTGAAGGAGTGCATCCACTGCAAGGTGTGCGACACCATGTGCGGCTTTGGAGGCGCAGGCGCATTTTCCGACGGTAAGTTCAATTTCACCACCCAGTTCGGCGGCTGGCTGACCGACTTCATGGCCCCGGAGACGGTAATGGAACTGATCGAGTACGTGGACAGCGTGAATGTGGCCCACGGCGCCACCACCGAGGTCTATTCCACCCAGACTCCAGAAGCGCGTGCTCTGGAACGAAAGGCGCTGGCCCATGATCTGCACCTGCTGCAGGCTCGCTGCAAGCATCTGGGCACAGAGAACAATCTGCGCATTCTGACCAATATTTACGAGGGTCTGCGGGACAAGGTGGAGTTCCGCTTCAACACCGCCGTGGAGTCCATCGACCGGGATGGCGACGGCTACCGCCTGACGCTGGAAAAGGGCGGCGAGCTTTCCTGCCGCTGTCTGCTGGCCGCCCCCGGCCGCTCCGGCGCGGAGTGGTTCTCCAAGCAGTGTCAGCGCCTTGGCATCAAGCTGATCAACAATCAGGTGGATATCGGTGTGCGTGTGGAGCTGCCCGCCGCTGTCTTTGAGCACATCACCGACGTGGTGTACGAGTCCAAGCTTGTCTACCGCACCAAGCAGTACGGCGATCAGGTGCGCACCTTCTGCATGAACCCCTACGGCCACGTCGTGGCAGAAAATGTAGAGGGCATCAATACCGTCAACGGCCACTCCTACGCCGACCCCGCCCTGCGCAGCGAGAACACCAACTTCGCCCTGCTGGTGTCCAACCGCTTCACCTCCCCCTTTAACGAGCCCTACCGCTACGGCAAGCACATCGCCTCCCTGTCCAACATGCTGGCCGGAGGTGTCCTGGTCCAGCGTTTTGGCGATCTGGTGGAGGGCATCCGTACCAACGACCACCGTCTGGGCCACTCCTTCGTGCGCCCCACTCTGACCGCCGCCGTTCCCGGCGACCTGTCCCTCGCCCTGCCCAAGCGCCAGCTGGACGATATCATCGAAATGATCTACGCACTGGACAAGATCGCCCCCGGCACCGCCAACTACGACACCCTGCTCTACGGCGCGGAGGTCAAGTTCTACTCCGCCCGGCTGGAACTGTCCGGCGAGCTGGAAACCGCCCTGCCCGGCCTGTTCGCCGCCGGCGATGGGGCAGGTGTGACAAGAGGTCTCGCCCAAGCGGGTGCATCCGGCATTCAGGCCGCCAGAGCGATCTGCAACCGAATTTGATCTTCCTCTTTCGCGAGGATGCGGCGCCGTCGCGCCCTGTTTTCGGGCACGACGGCGTTCCTGCATTTTCTTCCCAATCCGCCCAAAACGCTTCGCATCCCGATATGATTTCTGTCATAATTTTTGACAACCATTATACAATCGGATGTATAAATGACGAACTGCGTCGAGCCGCGTCGAAACCCCTTGGCAGAACAGGGTTTTCCACATTGTCCACAGGATTTTCCACATTGTATTATGTTTACCCACACGTCTTACACATGCAAAATCCGGGTGACATAACGTCTGTCAAGGAGAAAAGCAAGGTCGAAATCCACAAAAATATTTTTGCAGGATTTGAACTGCCAGCCGTCGTTTGGCTGACACGCAGAGGGGAGCTGACACCCACATGAGTTTACACACAACACAGACCATTGCCGCCGTAGCCACCGGCTTGCCGGGAGCCATCGGCATCCTGCGCCTGTCCGGTCCAAACGCCGTATCCATTGCGGCCCAGCTGTTTCGCGCCGCAGACGGTTTGCCTTTGGAGACACATCCCCCGCGCAGCATGGTCTACGGCAGTCTGCTGGATTCACAGGGAAAGGTCATTGACCGCATGGTGTGCACCTACAGCCGCGGTCCGGCCAGCTACACCGGCGAGGACACCGCGGAGCTGCAATGCCACGGCTCCCCGCTGGTACTTCAGCTGGGTCTGGAGGCCTTGTTCCATTTGGGCGCCCGGCAGGCGCTGCCGGGTGAGTTTACCAAGCGGGCCTTCCTCAACGGACGACTGGATCTGGCGCAAGCCGAAGCGGTGGTGGACCTGATCGACGCTCAAAGCCGGGAGGGAGTTTACCAGTCTGCCGGCCAGCTGGCCGGAGCACTGAGCCGCAGGGTGGACGGCATCTATTCCGGTCTGGTGGACCTGATGGCCCATTTCCATGCCGTGCTGGACTATCCGGACGAGGACATCGACCCCTTCAAAGAGGAACAGATGGTCCAAAGCATGCGCTGGGCGCAGGAGGAACTGACCGCCCTGCTTTCCACCCACCGAAGGGGAGAAAGTCTGGTAGGTGGCCTTCCCTGCGCCATCACAGGCAAACCCAACGCAGGCAAGTCTTCTCTGCTCAATGCCCTTTTGGGCTATGACCGGGCCATCGTCACCGACATCCCCGGCACCACCCGTGACACCGTGGAAGAGCGTGTACGCCTGGGCGGTGTGCTGCTGCGCCTCATTGACACCGCCGGTCTGCGGGACAGCGCCGACCCCATCGAGCGCATGGGTGTGGAGCGCAGCCGAACTGCCATGGAGCAGGCTGCCCTCATCCTCTTTTTGTGCGACCAATCCGTCCCCTTCACCCAAGAGGATGCTCGGCTTTTGGAGCAGGCCACGACCTGCGCACCCACCATTCTGGTGTGGAACAAAACAGACCTGCCCTCCGCCCCCACCCCCTTCCTGCATCTGCCGGAAGATATGCCGGTGGTGGAGGTCAGCGCCAAAACCGGACAGGGGTTGGACGCTCTTGAGCAGGCGGTTGCCTCTCTTGTCCCCCACAGCGACACGGACAGCGGCGCCCTGCTCACCAATGCCCGGCAGGCGGATGCTGCCCGGCGAGCCTTGGAGTCGGTAAGTCTTGCCCGGCAGAGCCTGCAGGCAGGCTACACTCCCGACGCGGTGCTGGTGGACATTGAAAATGCCCTGTCCGCTTTGGGCGAATTGACTGGCCGCTCCGTCCGGGAGGACATTACCGCCCGCATCTTCGAGCGGTTTTGTGTGGGAAAATGACCTTGCGCCCCGAACGCAAATCATGTAAACTATAATCCAAACTGACATCTGGAGGACCACCGTGGCAGGAAAGCGATTGCAAAAGCCCGCGAGGCGCAAAAAAAAGCGAGGGATGGCCCTGCTCGTCTCCCGTCTCATTCGGTTGGGTATGGTAGCGGTACTGCTGTCGTTCCTGTTTTTGGCGGTCCTTGGCATCCGCTTGTGCGCAAACTGGATCTCTTCGCTCCCTGCTCCGGCCCAAAGCGAAGCGGCTCAGGAGTATGACGGCACACCCGACACACAGGCGCAACCTTCCATCCCCACTGTCCAAGCCATTTGCGGCACCGTCACCGTAGACCCCGGCCACGGGGGTATTGACCCGGGCTGTGGCGAGGAGGGCTCGCTGGAAAAGGATATCGTGCTACCCATCTCCATGAAGCTGAAGGCACTTCTGGAGCAAGCAGGTGTCACCGTGGTCATGACCCGCACCACAGACCAAACAGTCAGTTTGGATGACCGGGCCATTATGGCCAACAATGCCGCCAGCGACCTGTTTGTCAGCATCCACTGCAATTCCTACGAAGGCGTGGCCCGGGGCATGGACTGCTATTATCACAAGAATGACAGCGCCAAGCTGCTGGCGCAGGCCATTCTGGACCGGGCAGGCGAGCTGGGTATCGTGACCCGGCAGGTACAAAAAAATAACTATCAGGTGCTGTGGGACACAGATATGCCCGCCGTTTTGGTGGAAACGGGTTTTCTGACCGACCCTGATGACCGGGCCGCGCTGCTCGACCCTGCTCATCAGGACACGGTGGCCCGTGCCATCGCCGACGCAGTGCTGGCCTATCTTGGCGCGCAGACCGCTTGAGGAGGGAGCGACCAATGGAACAAGAGCTTTTTTTGCCTACTCTTTCCTCCATGGAGTATGGAAATCCGTGGACGGGCAGCAGAAAAAATGCCCGCTGGCGCATTATCCCGGCAGACGGACAGATGGCGGCAGAGGTTTGGCCCGGCCCGCTGTGCTACGAGTGCAGCACCGTGACCCACACCGCCAGCTTTCCCATCAGCGAAGAAGGCATCGATCAGCTGCGCACGTGGCTGTTTGACCGTTCGGAAGAACTGTAAAAAAACGATCCCGCTGCCATATGGCAGCGGGATCGTTTTTTGTTTTTTAGATAATGTTCAGCACCAGAGTCAGCACCAGCCAAACGGCGCACACCCACTTAGTGCCCTTGGCCAACTTGGCGTCCAGGCTCTTGGCCTTGTTCTTAGCCAGGAAGGTATCCGCACCGCCGGCAATGGCACCGGACAGGCCGGCACTCTTACCAGACTGAAGCATGACCACGGCCACCAGAAGCAGGCACAGAACCACCTGAATGATCGTAAGCGCGAGCTGCATAATTTCATCGTTCCTTTCAAATCCCCAGCAGGGATATTTCTTGTATCAACGGACAAATTGTCCGAACGTAGAGTGCATTATACCATGCCTGTCCAGGAAAAGCAACCCCTTTCCCGGAATTTTGTTGCCAGCCGCAGCACGTCACGTTCAGAGCGACCCCTCCGCGGTTTCATCGGCCAACATCGCCGCGCTGCCCATCCGGCTCACCTGTCCGGTCCGGGGATCCAGCTGGTAGGCGCCGGTATCGGTCTTTACGTACCAGACCGGGGTCAGCTGGGCCGGGCCGGACAGATTCACGCTCAAAGTATAGGCCGACTCTATGCCGTCTATGCGGTTATAGATATCTCCGAGCTCATTCATCCCGTTGTAGAGCCGCATAAGGGCCGTGGCTACCGAAACAGCACTTTCCTCTTTTCCGAAACCGGGGCGGCCCGGCACGCGCTGCCCGGCTGTGATGCTCACCAGACTCCCATCCCGGTAATTCAGAGTCGCCTGACAGCCCAGCACCGGCACACTGTTCACCGTCTGCCGCAGGGTAACGCTCTGGTCGTTGCGTTCCAGCACTACCCCTTCAAAATCCAGCACAGCCAGCAACTGTACACCGTGCTGTGCCACATCTTCCTCCCCCACAGCAAACGCCCCCGGCTCAAATTCCGCCAGAAACTCTCCTGTGCTGTGGATCTGAAGCCAGCCCAGCTCGCTTTGATAGCGGTATACATCGCCGCCTCGGGCCTCTACCGCTATGGCTCCGCCAAGCAGCTTGGCCGCCAGAGCATGCTCCCGCTCCAGATCCCGCTGTGCCTGTAGCCCGGGCAGGGATATCTGCCGGGGAACCACCTGATCGTCCAGCTCGATCCCGCTGTCCCGGATGATTTGAATGGCGCTTTCCCGGGCCGCGTCATGGCTTTGGTTGTCCTGCGCCCACCGTCCACCCACCAGCACCAGCAAAAAGCCGTTGAGCAGCAGCAGGACGATGATGACGATGTTTTTGATTTTTGTACCTTCCATGCTTCTGCCCCCTGTTCGCGGTCTGCGCGCTTAGTTAGCTACCCAGCCGGCCTTGGCCAGCTCTCCGCTGTCCTGATAGCACAGCTGCAGTTGACCGCCCGTCTTACCCAGCTCCACCATGGCGGCTGCCGCCTGCTTCTGGGGCAGGACCAAGGTGGTCTGCTCCAATGCGGCATAGGTGCGCAGCTGCAGCTCAAATTGTGTAATGCAGCCCTGCTCCACCAGCACCGAAGCCGCATAGCCCCGCTGCCCCGTCTGAACGGGCACGCCGTCCAGCGCATAGCGGAACTCCAGCCGCCAACGGTCCTGTCCTTCGGCCTCTGCCCGGTCAAGATAGACCCGGGCATCTCCCCGCCACAGGTCAAGTACGCCCCGCACCAGCCGGGCCGCACTGTCCACGACGGCAAAAACCGGACTGCTCCCCTCGGAAGCGGTCACGGGGTAGCGTTGCTCCTCCGGTGTACTGGAATAGGTGACAAGTCCGCTGTTGGAAACGGACAGGGTGTCGTTTCCGCTGCGAGCCCTTCGCCCCTCCGGCGTTTCATATATGGTGGTGATACCCAGCGGAAAGGACAGGGCCTCCAACAACTCGGTGAGCCGCTGCTCCTCTCCCGCGGGGATGGGATTGGTCGCCACATATTCCCGGGGCTGAGGGGTCTGCGGGGTAATGATGGTATAGGGGGCCAGCATCCGGGCATAGTCGGCCGCCTGACAGGCAAAAACCGCGCCGTTGGGCGAAACCTGTGCCACCACGCTGTTCAGGTGGTTTCTGCTGACCAGCGGGGCGGGGCAGGCAAAATACTGTCCGCTGTCCTCATCCCGGTAAGCCAGCATCACCCGCTCCTGTTCATCCACAGCCAACAGCAAATGGCGGGCTCTGGCTGTCAGCGCGGGGTTTTCCTTCCCGGACAACCAGCCGGACAACACCTGCAAGGGGAGCACCCCCTGAAAATCGAAGTACACACCGGGGTCGGAGATCAAAAGCGCCTCCCATTCCTCCCGGGCAATCGGTTCAGGACTTCCGGCCCCGGACAACGCCTCGTTGAGCACAGGCGCCATGCGGTTAAACAATGCGGAAAGCTCATCGCTGTCGTACTGCACACCACAGCAGCCGCCCTGACTCATCACCGCCATGTGCAGTGGAAGCACAGCCGCGCTGTGCCCGCTTTGCTGGGGACTGTTCTCCTGGTTGCGCGCAGGCGGCTCCAGCACCCCGGGCACCCGGAACATCTGGCTTTCCCGCACCAACCACACCGCCGAACACACCAGCACCACGATGAGAAGGTTTTTCAGCGTCTCGATGACGCGCCGTTTCTTACTCATGGCCGGGTCCCTCGACCTTCAGCTCCATGCGCACCGTCAGGCCGGGCTCCTCCTTGGCCACGGTGGTAAGCACGCCCTGGTGCCGGTCCACGATCTCCTTGGCAATGGAAAGGCCAAGTCCGGTGCCGCCCGACTCCCGGGAACGGGCTTTGTCCACCCGGTAAAAACGTTCGAAAATGCGGGCGCGGTCGGCCTCTGGGATGCCAATGCCGTTGTCGGACACCTCCATCCACACCCGGTCTGCCTGTTTGCCGGCGGAAATCACGATATGGCCGCCATTGGGGGTATACTTGATCGCGTTGGAAACAACGTTCATCATCACCTGCAAAATGCGCTCCCGGTCCGCCACGATCTCGGGCAGTTCGGGCTCCAGCTTCAGTTCGATGGCATGTCCGTGTTTCTGTGCCTCCATATAAACCGCATTATACAGGTCGTTGACCGCTCCGGTAAAGGAGAATCGGCCCAGCTTCAGCTCGCTGTGGCCGGAGTCAAACCGGGACAGGGTGAGCAGGTCCTGCACGATATGGGTCATGCGGTCGCTTTCATTGAGAATGACCCCAAGGAATTTCTTTTCCGTGTTGGGGGGCATCTGCCCTGCATTTTCCGACAGGGTCTCGGCATAGCTTCGGATATTGGTCAGGGGGGTGCGCAGCTCATGGGACACGTTGGCCACGAACTCTCTGCGCATCTCCTCGTTTCTGCGCTGAACGGTCACGTCATGGATGACCACCAGTGCGCCCGCCTGACTTTCCCGGTCAAAGGGGGCCAGCAGCAGCTCCAGATAGCGCTCGCCCTGTACCCGCTCCCCCTCCAGATAGTCGGGAGCGCTCAGCACGCTGTCCAAAGCGGCAATGTCGCTGAACAGGTCATGGTAGCGGGTGGTATTATCAATGGAAGTCCCCAGCATATCCGACGCGGCGGGGTTTGCGTGAATGACCAGTCCCTCGCTGGAAAAGGCCACCACACCGTCAGTCATGTGCAGAAACAGCGTATCCAGCTTGTTGCGCTCGTTTTCCACCTGCTGGATGGTGTCCTTCAGCTGCTGGGCCATGTCGTTAAAGGTGTTGGTCAGCACACCGATCTCGTCCCGGGATGTGACCTCCAGTTTGTCGGAGAAGTCGCCGCCGGCCACCCGCTCCGCGCCGTCGGTCAGGCGCTGGATGGGTGTTACCATGGTCTTGGACAGCACCAGAGACAGCAGCACCGAGATCACAAGGCCGAATACCAGCGCCTGCATGATCAGAATAAACAGCTGGTCGTTCAGTTCGTCCACGGTATCCCGGTTGTCCCTGATGTAAATAATGTACTGCCCGTCTCCCCGGTCAATGGGGATGGCCACGTCCATGTAGTCGGCGGCCACATTGCTCTCGTCGCCCACCACGCTCCGGTCCCGGATCACGGCCAGCAGGTTTTCGGTATACTCCAGCCGGGGACCGTACTCGTCATCTGTTCCGGCAAGATATGCCCCCGTCTCGTCCAGAATGTAGTAATTGCGGTTGCTGCCGTTGACACCCAGCTCACCGGCATAGGCGCCCAGCACCTGCTCCAGCATCTCTACTCCGGACACCTCGCCCGACCGCTCCGCCGCTGTCTCCTGGGTCAGGTCCCGGTACAGGTCCTGGTCGCTGACCACAGTGCTGATCTGGCTGTAAAAGTCGTTCAGGTAAAAGGCCACCACAGAATTGATGAGGAATGCTCCCACCACCGTCATCAGGGACAGGATGATCAGCACCATGATCATCACGATCTTCATATGAAGGCTGCGTATCATGGCCGTTCCCCCCTTTCACCGCGCACAGCGGATAATATCAAAGTCACGCGTTGAACAGATAACCCAGACCCCGGCGGGTCACGATAAACACCGGATTGGCGGGGTCGTCCTCGATCTTCTCCCGCAGGCGGCGCACCGCCACGTCCACACCGCGCACGTCACCTACGTAGCCGGCGTAGTTCCAGACGTGCTCCATCAGTGCCTCCCGGGAAAATACCTTGCCCGGCTGCGCGGCCAGAAAACAGATCAGGTCGTACTCCCGCTGGCTCAGCTCCAGCGGCACTCCGTCCTTTTGCACCGTGGCCCCCTCGGTGTCGATGGTGATGCGACCAAACACCATGCGCCCGGCGGTGTCCCCGGCAGCCGCCGTGGGCATACCCGCCCGGCGGATATTGGCCTTGACCCGGGCCATCAACTCACGAACGGCAAAGGGCTTTGTGATATAGTCGTCTGCGCCCAGCTCCAGTCCCAGCACCTTGTCCGCCTCCTCTTCCCGGGCGGTGAGCATGATGATGGGGATGGCGCTGCCGTCGGCACGCAGCTGCCTGCACACGTCAAAGCCGTTCATCTGGGGCAGCATCAGGTCCAGCAGGATCAGGTCCGGATTCTGCTCCCGGGCCAGCTGCAGTCCGGTCTGTCCGTCATAGGCCTCGATGGTGTTGTAGCCCTCCCGCTCCAGATTAAAGGAGAGGATGTCCACGATATTGGTTTCGTCTTCCACGATCAGAATGGTCTTTTCCATACAAAGCGCCCCTTTCCAATCTTAGCCTGGGCAACATGATCCGAACCCGCTCTATGGGGTGAATTATGTTGCTCAGGCTATTACAGTCCCAGCAGGACCTTGGTTTTCAATACGGTGGCCACCGTTTTTCCGTCTGTGATCTCACCGGACATGACCCGCTCCACCAGTTGGTCAAAGGGCAGGTATACAATGTCCAAAAATTCATCCTCATCCGGGTGGACAGGGACTTCCTTCACATTCCGGGCCAGATACATATACAGCTTCTCGGTGCAGAAACCGGGGGATACGTGGATATAACCCAACTCGGTCATCTCGCCGGGCTCCAGACCAACCTCTTCGCCCAGTTCCCGGATGGCGGCAGGCCGGGGTTCCTCCCCGTATTCCAGCTTGCCCGCGGGCAGTTCCAGAAGCACATCTCCCAGCGGATAGCGGAACTGGCGCACCAGAGGAACGGTCCCGTCTTCCCGCAGGGCAAGGATACATACCCCACCGGGATGCTCCACCACTTCCCGTCCGGCGGCAACTCCGTTGGGCAGCAGGGCCTCGTCCACCTTGACGGTGATGATCCTTCCTGTAAATACCGTCCGGCTGGACAGGGTCTTTTCCCGCAGTTCCATAGGGTCACCTCGCTACATAATCCTTCAATTTAACATTATATCACGATTGCACGCCCTTGCCAAGAAATCCATTGTAGTTCCCAGCAGTTTTTTCTGCCCACTATCCGTTTACACTTCCCGTCCCGTGTGGTACAATCATCTGTACTTGAACAGACAGGAGGACACCCTATGTCCCATCACTTTTTCGCCATGCTGTCCCGTATGCGGTACATCAACCGCTGGGGATTGATGCGCAATACCTTTCAGGAGAATATTCAGGAGCACTCCCATCAGGTGGCCGTGCTGGCCCATGCCCTTGCGGTCATCCAGAACCGTTACTTTGGCGGGCAGGTGGACCCCGGCGCGGTGGCGGTGGCCGCTTTGTACCACGATGCCAGCGAGATCCTCACCGGCGATATGCCCACCCCCATCAAATACGACAATCCGGACATCAAGGCCGCCTATAAGCAGGTGGAGGCCATGGCGGAGCAAAAGCTGCTGTCCATGCTGCCCGAGGAGCTGCGCTGCGACTTTGACGAGGCGGTGACCATTCCCGACCCGGAGGTCCATGCCCTTGTGAAGGCCGCCGATAAGCTGTCAGCCTACATCAAATGTGTGGAGGAACTCAAGGCGGGCAACACCGAGTTCAAAAAAGCCAAGGAGCAGACCTATGCTGCCCTGACCCGCAATCCCAGCCCCGCTCTGAAGTATTTTATGGAACACTTCCTGCCGGGCTTTGAACTGACTTTGGATGAGTTGAATTAACAGAAAGGACTGTTTGATATAAAAGCCATCGTAACCGTCATCGGCAAGGATTAGGTGGGCATTACCGCCATGGTGTGCGCCCTGCTTGCCGAACACAATATCAACATTCTGGACATCACCCAGACCGTGCTGCAGGAGTATTTCACCATGGTCATGCTGGTAGATACCGCCGCCTGCCCCACCACCATGGTTGACATGGCCGACATTCTGGCCAAGGCCGGCGAGGAGCGCGGCCTGCGATGCCAATAACTACGCCCCCTTTGCCGCCGCCATGGACCGGGCGACCGTATCCCCGCCCCGATGCAGAGCCTGAAGAACTGACAGATATAAAACCAGCCCCGAACCAAACGGTTCGGGGCTGGTTTTTCTGTATTACTGTTCTTTGCCGCCCAGCAGCACTTTTTTCACGTTCATCTTGTGATCCACGAAGATCAGGTCGGCGCGCTTGCCTGCGGCGATCTGGCCGCGGTCGGTCATGCCCAGACAGGTGGCGGGGTTCAGGGACGCGAACTTGAACGCGTCCACGATGGATGCACCTGTGTGCTTCATAAAGTTGCGGCAGGCCACATCCAGCGTCAGCTTGGAGCCGGCAATCTCACCGGCGTGGTCAAAGAGGATGTCGGTCACGCCCTCGTAACCAGGAGGAACGGGACCGTCGAACACGCAGGCATCGGAGATGAGGATAATGCGGTCGTCGCCCTTGATTTTGCGGACCAAGCGCTGCATGTAGGGGTCAACATGGATGCCCCGGCTGTCGGAAATGATCTCAGCCCAGATATCCTTGTTGTAGTTCACCGTCTCGTCCACACACACACCGCGGCACTCGGGATACTTGGGCAGGTCGCCGGTGGCGTTGGTGTGGTGGGTGCCGATGCACAGGCCATAGGGCATGAGAGCCTCGATTTGGGCAGGGGATGCCTCAGAATGGCCCACAGTAAAGCGCACGTTGGGATTGGCCTTCTTCGCGTCCAGCACGAAGTCCAGAATACCTTCCCGCTCGGGAGCCAGCGCCCACACCTTGGCGTCGGTTCCGGCCTTTTCCACGATTTCCAGATAGTCGTCCCGGCTCACAGGGGCCTTCCAGGGATTGTTCTCCCGGTCGGCGCCGAACTTCGGGTTCATATAGGGACCTTCCATGTAGAATCCGGCAATGTTGGGGGCCTTTTCGGTTCCCATAACTGCCCTGACCGTGTCGATTTCCTTCAGCCACTCTTCCTTGCTATGGTTGAAATAGAGCACCGCCAAAACGGAAGTCGTGCCGTGGCGCAGGTTGGCCAGTGCCGCCTCGGAAGGCTGGTCGAAGAACCATGCGCCGTCGCCGGCGTGGGTGTGGATGTCAATGAGGCCGGGGCCCACGTAGGCGCCCTGGGCGTCAATGATCTCACAGCCCTCGGGGATAGGGGTGTTTCGCATTTCGCCAAAGCCGGTAATGACGCCGTCCTCCACAAACAGGACAGCTTCGGGAATGAGATGATCCTTCATGACCAGCTCGGCATTGATAATGGCTAACATATACTTCACCTACCATTCAAAGATAGAAAGGGCCGCACGGCCGTAGCCGTGCGGCCCAAAGGCTTCGCAGAATTTCGCATCTGCAGATGCGAAAGAAATGCAATCTGTTTTTTGCCGCGACACAAGGTGAATTGCCCGAAGGGCAAGAGAGAGTCCCCTGGGGGATGCGCGTGGCAAAAAACACTTCTCGGCCATCAAACGTGCGTGCGCAGCGCGTGCGCTGCAGATGGCCGCAACTTTCTCGAATGAAAGGCCCGGCCTTTCATTCGAAGAAAATTAATAGCCGACCTTCTCCCAGCACTCGAAGGGAGCAGCCAGTTCCTCGCTGATATAGACCTGAGTCTTCTTGGTCTGCAGCATGGAGCTGGGGATGTAGGGAGTGATGGGGCCGTGGGTGACCAGACGGGAGGTCATACGCTGCCAGCTGGAGAAGGTGCCGCAGGTGGCCAGAGCATGGACCTCGATACGCTCCTTGGCGCGCATCACGTCCAGAGGACCGATGGTGGCGGCCTTGGGAGGCACGTTGGCGATGTCGCCGGACTGGCCGAAGGTGCCGTTCAGAGAGTTCTGCATGATGGTCATGGGATGCAGGGTGACCAGCTGAGCGGGCTGATTCAGCCACTCCTCGATGTCACCGCTGCCGATGAACTCAGGAATGGGATCCACGAAAGCCATGTGGCCGGTCCAGCCGGGGGAGGTGGAAGCGATGTCAGCGCCGCCGCCGGAAACCTCGTGGATGATCTTGGAGTAGTCCTTGATGTTCTCGTTGGTGGGGTAGTAGACATTCTTCAGGGGCATACGCAGCTTCTCGTCGATCTGATAGTACAGGTACTTCAGCATGGAGTGAGCGAAGCCGGCCTCGTAGGTGACAGGGGCGATGTTGCCGTCCTGATC
>JAFVVH010000020.1 GCA_017502285.1 Oscillospiraceae bacterium
GCCGCGCTCGGTGCCGGCCAGTTTGGAGGTGAAACCAGACAGGAAGTAGTACTGGGTCTGCTCCGGGGTCAGAATGGACACGGGAGGCAACACGCCGAAGGCATCGGCAGACAGGAAGATGACGTTTTTGGCGTCGGGTCCCTTGGAAGCAGGGCGGACAATCTTCTCAATGTGGTCGATGGGGTAGGACACGCGGGTGTTCTCGGTGACGGAGGCGTCGGCGAAGTCGCACTTGCCGGCCTCGTCCACGGTGACATTCTCCAACAGAGCGTTGCGCTTGATGGCGTTGTAGATGTCAGGCTCGGACTCGGGGTCCAGATTGATGACCTTTGCATAGCAGCCGCCTTCGAAGTTGAACACACCCTCGTCGTCCCAGCCGTGCTCGTCATCGCCGATGAGCAAACGCTTGGGGTCGGTGGACAGAGTGGTCTTGCCGGTACCGGACAGGCCGAAGAACAGGGCGGTGTTCTCGCCGTTCATATCGGTGTTGGCAGAGCAGTGCATGGAAGCCATACCGTTGAGGGGCAGGTAGTAGTTCATCAAGGAGAACATACCCTTTTTCATCTCACCGCCGTACCAGGTGTTCAGGATGACCTGCTCTTTGGAGGTCAGGTTAAAGATTACAGCGGTCTCGGAGTTCAGACCCAGCTCCTTGTAGTTGACCACCTTGGCCTTGGCGGCATTGTAGGAAACGAAATCGGGCTTGAAGTTCTTCAGTTCCTCGGCAGTGGGAGCGATGAACATATTCTTGACGAAGTGAGCCTGCCAAGCCACCTCCATGATGAAACGAATAGCCATGCGAGTGTCCTTATTGGTGCCGCAGAACACGTCCATGACGTACAGCTTCTTGTTGGACAGCTGTTCCATCGCCAGGCGCTTACACTCGTCCCAGGCCTCCTTAGAGGCAGGCTTGTTGTCATTTTTAAATTCGTCGGAGGTCCACCAAACAGTATCCTTGGAAACATCGTCCATGACAAAGAATTTGTCCTTGGGGGAGCGGCCGGTATAGATGCCGGTCATAACGTTAACGGCGCCCAGCTCGGTCAGCTGGCCCTTCTCATAGCCCTCCAGAGCGGGGTCCATCTCCGCCTCGAACAATTGCTCAAAGGTGGGGTTATAGACCAGTTCGGTGGTGCCGGTAATGCCGTACTTTTCAAGCTCATGAATAGTCATAGAGAGTACCTCCTTATAATTTGGCA
The DNA here is from genome assembly GCA_017502285.1 of Oscillospiraceae bacterium. Lineage (GTDB taxonomy): Bacteria > Bacillota > Clostridia > Oscillospirales > Oscillospiraceae > Lawsonibacter. The sequence continues at coordinate 1,200 of JAFVVH010000020.1, forward strand.
GATTTTATACGCTGGTATTGTATCTTATTTTGTCGAAGCTGGCAAGAGTGAAAATATGATTTCGAAGATCGTCACGGCGAAAATGGTTAATAAACGTGATGGTACAATGTAAAAACGGCTCAAAAAGTGGGACAAGCTGACCTTATTTAGGCCAACACGTCGGTTTAGCCAAAGGCTTTGGCCAGTTCTTTTGCAAGGGCGGCAAACTCGGGGATGCCCAGCCGCTCGCCGCGCACATCAGGGCGCAGGCCGCAGGCGGCGATGGCATCGGCCACCATGTCCCGGGAAAAGGGCTGGCCCAGAGCGGCGGACAGGGAGTTGTGCAGGGTCTTGCGCCGCTGGGCAAAGGCGGCGCGTACCACCCGGAAGAAAAAGTCCTCATCGCCCACCTCTGTGGGCTTGGGGCGGGGGTTCAGCCGGATGACGGAGGAGGTCACCTTGGGCGCAGGAAGGAAGCAGGTGTTGGGAACATCGAACAGAAGCTCTGGTGCGGTGTGGTACTGGCAGAACACAGAGAATGCGCCGTAGTCGGAACTGCCGGGTGCGGCGCAGATGCGCAGGGCCACCTCCCGCTGGATCATCACCGTGATGGCAGCAAAGCATTTGGCTTCGATCAGGGCGGTCAGGACAGGGGAGGTGATGTTGTAGGGCAGGTTGGCACAAGCGATGGGGGTAAGACCGTCGAATTTTTCCGCAACCAGAGCGGGGATATCCAGCTTCATAATGTCGCCGGGAACGATCTCTACGTTATTACGCCCATCCAGCGTTTCGGAAAGGATGGGCAAAAGGGAACGGTCCAGCTCCACAGCAACGACCTTTCCTGCCCGGTCAGACAGCTGTCGGGTGAGAGGGCCGATGCCTGGGCCAATCTCCAGGGCGCAGCAATCGGACTTGGCTCCGGACGCGGCGGCAATATCCTCAGGCACCCAGGATTCGATCAGGAAGTTCTGTCCCATGGATTTGGAAAAGTGGAAGCCGTGGCGACCGAGCAACGCTTTAATATCATTTATATTACATACATCCACGGAAAAAGCCTCCTGTTTGCATACTGGAAAAAGCGTATCATATTTATTGGGAAAAAGCAATTGCCTGGACGGGAGGCGGGACGGAAAAATTTTGCGGAAAATTTCGCTTTAGGACTTGACTATGGGCAAAAAACTGTTATAATACAATTCGTTGCTCCGCTGACCGCGAGCAATAGCCTGGAGAGATGGCTGAGCTGGTCGAAGGCGCACGATTGGAAATCGTGTAACGGCTAATACCCGTTCGAGGGTTCGAATCCCTCTCTCTCCGCCAAGCAGAAAAATCCGTTCTCATAGAGAGAACGGATTTTTCTTTTGCCCCTTACAGCCGACAAAATCCGTCCGAAAAGCACCGTTTTTTTGACCAAGATTTTTGCGGCCGAAAAAGGATCGAAATTCTATGCAAAACCGGGAAAAACAGAACCGCGAACGGTGAGAAATCCTCCCGAAGCCCCATTTTTTATGTAATTTCAGGAAAAATGCACAATAACGCAGGGGCAGAACTGTGACATTTTGCCCTTGAAGCGGGCTGTATAAATCGGTTACAATACGGTTACAAAAAGTAACAAAGCGATATGTCGTATTGCTTTAGTTACTTTTTTGCTCCTGGGACAAAGACGGGAGCGATTAAAACAAGGATGTGAAGAACGACTTGAAACGCAAACTGCTTGCGTTGCTGATGAGCGGTCTGGCCATCATTTTGCTGATGGGCGCCGGTGTGGACCAGACGGTCCTGGCGGTAGAGGCTGTTGCCAGCAGCATACGCACAGAGGAGCCTGCGGCTCCCGTAGAAAAGCCGGTCGACCTGATACAGACACAAGAAATGGTCACCCCTGAGACCGAGCAGGTGGAGCAAGCGCCTGCACAGGAACTGGACCGGGCTCTGCTATTGGACGGCCAGCCCGTTCCCAAAAGCGCCGGCCGCACCACCATCGGCGGCAGGACCTATGTATCACTCAAGGTCATGTCCCAGCAGCTGGATACCACTGCTCAGGTGGAGTGGAACGCCGATAACAACACCATCTGCGTCACCACCGAAACGCTGACCCTCACCGCCAAGGTGGGCCAGAAGTATCTGGTGGCCAATGGAAGATATCTGTATATGCCGGAAGGTGTGGTTCTCACACAGGAAGGGCAGACGCTGGTCTGTCTGGACACGCTGGCAAAGGCCTTTGATGCTACGCTGGGCTGGGATGGGGAGGCAGGCACCTTCCTGGTCACCCGGGGAAGCGGCGCCATTGAAAGCGCAGATACCTTTTACAGAGAAGATGACCTGTTCTGGCTGTCCCGCGTGATTTATGCCGAGAGCGGCAATCAGGTGCTGGAGAGCAAGATGGGCGTGGGCATTGTGGTGCTCAACCGCGTGAATGACCGCAGCGGCATCTGGCCCGACTCCATCAAGGGAGTCATCGCCCAGCGCAACCAGTTCAGTACCTACAAAAACGGCCGGCTTGCCAATCGTACCCCCAACGCGGAAAGCGTCATCGCCGCTAAGCTGGTGCTGGACGGGGGTATGGTGAAGGAAGTCAAGGATGCTTATTTCTTTGATACCTTCCGCAACAACAGCTGGGCCGCCCGGAACAAGACCGTGGTGGCCGCCATCGGCGGACATCGGTTCTATGGCTGATCAATAAAAATCCACCCTCGACAGAGGGTGGATTTTTTTATGCGATTTCGATCAAATCTCTTACCACCGTACTGGCCAGCAGTAGGCCGGCGGCGGCAGGGACGAAAGGCAAGGAACCTGGGGTGTCCCTTCTGGCAGAAGAACCTGGTCGGGTATCACTCTGGGCAGGCGCTTCTGCCTGTGGTCGTTCCAGAGGGGTACGTGGCTCCTCGGACGAGCAGACCACCTTCAGATGCTGGATGCCGCGCTTGCGAAGCTCCTTGCGCATGACCCGGGCCAGAGGACAGCCGCTGGTCTTGCTGATGTCAGTGGCATACAAAGCGGAGGGGTCCAGCTTGTTGCCGGTACCCATGGCGCTGATGATGGGTACGTTCAGAGCGGTGCAGCGGGAGATCAGCTCCAGCTTGGCGGCTACCGTGTCAATGCAATCCACCACATAGTCATATTGGGACAGGTCCACCCCATCTGCGTTTTGAGGCAGGTAGAACATACGCACTGCCTGCACGTTACAGTTGGGGTTAATGTCCTTCACCCGGTCGGCCATGACCTGCGCCTTGGGCATCCCAAGGGTAGAGTGGAGGGCGGCGATCTGCCGATTCAGGTTGCTCACAGATACGGTGTCATCATCGTACAGGTGTAAAGTGTTTACACCTGCCCTTGCAAGGGCCTCAACGCAGTGACCGCCTACACCGCCTACGCCAAACACGGCGACCTTTGCGTGGAAAAGTTTATTCATGGCTTCCTCGCCCAGCAGCAGGGCGGAACGGGAAAACTGCTCGTGCATACCATCACCACCTTGTGATACAGTATTTCTCATCTTCTTGATTGTATGAGAATGGGGGCGGGTTGTCAACAAAAAGGCTTCGGCAGTGCCGAAGCCTTTTTGTATATTATTTGATCAGATGGGACATGTCGTACAGACCGGGAGCGGTAACGCTGCTCATAAACTTGGCGGCCCCGATGGCGCCGGAGGCAAAGATGTCATGGGACAGAGCGGTGTGCTTGATCTCCATGACCTCGTCATGTCCGGCAAAAATGATCTCGTGCTCGCCCACAATGGTACCACCGCGCACAGCGCTGATGCCGATCTCCTTCTTGGCTCGGGGCTGGCGGACGCTGTGGCGCTCAAAGACGTATTCACTGTCGTGTCCACAGGCGGAGGCGGCGGCATCGGCGATCATCAGGGCAGTGCCGCTGGGAGAGTCTACCTTGCGGCGGTGGTGGCGCTCCACGATCTCGATGTCATAGCTGTCGCCCAGCGCATTGGCGGCCTTTTTCACCAGCTCCAGCAGTACGTTGATACCAAGAGACATGTTGGCAGAATGGAAGATGGGGACTTGCGTGGCAGCAGCACCAATCTGGGCCACCTGCTCAGGAGTGTAGCCGGTGGCGGCCAGCACAAGGGGGATCTTGTGGCTTTTGGCAAAGTCCAGCAGGCCGTTCAGGGCAGCAGGGCTGGAGAAGTCGATGACTGCGTCAGCATCGCCGTTGAACGGGGCGGGGGAGGTGAAGACGGGGAATGCGTGATCGGCATTGCCCAGAATGTCAAAGCCGGCAACCACCTGCACTTCGGGATCGTCATTGCACAGAGCTTCCACCACCCGGCCCATGTGGCCGTTGCAACCGGAAATGATTATCTTATGCATGATAAGAACCCCTTTTTACTTCAGAAGGCCCATACGGATCATGGACTGGCGGAGAATCTCAAGGTTCTTCTCGGAAATGTCGCACAGAGGCAGACGCAGGGTGCCGGCCTCCATGCCCATCAGGTTCATAGCGGCCTTGATGGGGATGGGATTGACCTCGATAAACAGGGCATCGATCAGATCCATGTAATCAATCTGCAGCTTGGAAGCAGCCTCAAAGTCGTTTTTAAGACACAGGTGGCTCATCTTGACCATGACCTCAGGGATGATATTGGAGGCTACGGAGATAACACCCTTGGCACCCAGAGACATCATGGGCACCACCTGATCGTCGTTGCCGGACCAGATGTAGAAATCATCAGGGCACAAGCAGCGGGTGTGGGCCAGCAGGGAGAAATTGCCACTGGCTTCCTTCACGCCATTGATGTTGGGCACGTCGGAAAGCACCTTATAAGTTTCGGCAGTGAAGGAAACACCGGTACGGCCAGGCACGTTATACATGATGATGGGCAGGTCGGTGCGGGCGGCAATGTACTCATAGTGCTTGATCAGACCGTTCTGGCTGGCTTTGTTGTAGTAGGGGGTGACGTGGAGCAGAGCATCCGCGCCGCACTCCTGCGCGTGCTGGGACAGGTAAACGGCGGCAGAGGTGTCGTTGCTGCCGGCGCCGGCAATGACCTTGACGCGCTTGTTTACGCGCTTGACGCAGTACTCCACCACGGCATTGTGCTCACGGATGGACATGGTAGCGGATTCGCCGGTGGTGCCGCACACGCACACGGCATCCACACCGGCGGCAATCTGGTCGTCGATGAGCTTTCCAAAGGCATCGTAGTTGACGTTGCCATTGGCATCAAAAGGGGTGGCAAGAGCAGGACAGTTACCGGTAAAAACAGGAGTTCTCATATTCATGCACCCTTTCTAAAAAGTTGGAGGTTGGAAATTACTTGCGGTCGATATAACCCTCGGCGCACAGCAGCTCGGCCAGCAGGACAGCGCCGCCGGCAGCACCGCGCAGGGTGTTGTGAGACAGGCAGACGAACTTGTAGTCGTACTGGCTGTCCTCGCGCAGACGGCCGATGTTGACGGCCATGCCATTCTCAGTCATGCGGTCCAGACGGGTCTGAGGACGGTTCTCATCCTCATAGTAGTGGAGGAACTGCTTGGGGGCGGAGGGCAGGTCCAGCTCCTGCGCACGGCCGCTGAAGCCGGCCCAGACGGACTTGATCTCGTCGATGGAAGGCTTCTTGCCCTCGGGGAAGGACATGAACACAGCGGCCATATGACCATCCTGGCAAGCCACGCGGAAACACTGAGCGGTGATGGAGGGGGCGGTGGCGGCGATGATCTTATCCTCGCCCACGGTGCCCCACAGTTTCATGGGCTCACGCTCGCTCTTCTCTTCCTCGCCACCGATGTAGGGGATGCAGTTGTCCACCATCTCAGGCCAGCGCTCAAAAGTCTTGCCCGCGCCGGAGATGGCCTGATAGGTGCAAACCAGCGCCTTTTCGATGCCGTACTTCTCCTTCAGAGGGTGCAGGGCGGGGATGTAGGACTGCAGAGAGCAGTTGGACTTGACAGCAATAAAGCCGCGCTTGGTGCCCAGACGCTTGCGCTGAGCGTCAATGATGCGGATGTGGTCCGCATTGATCTCGGGCACCACCATGGGCACATCATCGGTCCAACGGTGGGCGGAGTTGTTGGACACCACGGGACACTCGGCCTTGGCGTACTGCTCCTCCAGGGCGCGGATCTCTTCTTTCTTCATATCCACGGCGCAGAACACGAAGTCCACCATGCCGGCGATCTTCTCTACGTCGGCGGTAGCGTCCAGCACCATAAGATTTTTTGCTTCCTGGGGCATAGGGGTGGTCATGGCCCAGCGTCCGGCAACGGCCTGCTCATAGGTCTTGCCCGCAGAGCGGGAACTGGCGGCGATGGCGGTGAGCTGGAACCAGGGGTGATTCTCCATCAGGGTGATAAAGCGCTGACCCACCATGCCAGTGCCACCGATAATACCAACTTTATACTTTTCCATGTTGATCGTCCTTTCATTATGTACGCTCAGGGAATATCCGGCAGAAAGTTGCGGTTGCCAACCGGGGGCAAAGCCGTTATAATAAATAAGATAGGATCGGATACACCCATGCGGTGTACTTATTTATAATAAATTATATTACCATGCAGAAGATATGCTGTCAATGAAATGCCCTTGGACACATTTGGAGAAATGGAGCACTTTATGGCGTTAAATTTAAGACAATTTGCAGCGCTGGTTCTGGCAGGAGCCATCTGTCTGGGATCGGCGGGAGCCACCGGAGCACAGTCCTTGCCGGAGACCCCGGCGACAGAGGTTTCTGTAGAATCACCTGTTGCAGATCCGGTTGTTACCCCGGAGGAAGACTTGACTTCCGAGCAGTCGACGGCGGATGCCCCTGTTGCAGACCCGACAGAGGAATTGGAGTCTGAGGTTTTGCCGGAAGAGCCTGCCGTGGGCTTTGGAACAAACCCAGTGGACGAAGAACTGATCCCGGATGGCCCGGTGGACGATTTTGTGCCCGACTTCGAGCTGGATCCGGACGATCTACCTGGGATCTATGACCCCTACGCGGGAGTCAAACTGCGCGTAGGCCTTGCCTATCCGGGCAACAGCAACGGGGCGCTGATCCATGCCAACCTGCTCAACGCGGAAATGAGCGCAGTGACCGGCTACCGTTTCGGTTTCTACGACGATACGCTGGAATTTGTGCTTCTTGCCTCCACGCAGGAGACGGCGCTGTCCATGGTCAAGACCACCAATATCTATCGGGTGGGGGAGAACTATTACGATGCCAAGCCCTCCGGGGACTACGAGCTTTTGGGCTGTTACCATCGGCAGCTGCCCTTCGCCTTTGCCACATGGGAGGAGGCTGAGGTTGTAGCGGGAAGCACGCCAAATAGCTTTATTTCCTGGGTAGACGGGGTGTACTACGTGCGCAGCGGCTCCTATGCCACCTATGACGAAGCCAAAGCCGCGGCGGATGCCGAGCCCGCCGCCAACTGGAGCGTGGTCTATACCAGCGTATACGGCATCAATGTGGTCAAAACGGGCACCTGCAGCATCCTGTTCCAGTTTGACGGCGGCGAGACAAAGCCGCTGGCAGTCGCCCCCGGCTTTGAAAGCGGTAAGGGTGCGGTAACCTGGTTCAAGGGCTTTAAGTATCAGGGCAGCTTCCGCTATGAGCGGGTAGGGGGCGGCAATCTTGTAGTGGTCAACATTCTGGACATTGATACCTATGTCAAGGGTGTTGTCCCGTATGAGTCCAATAAGCTCTGGCCGCTGGAGACGCTGAAGGCGCAGGCATTGTGCGCCAAGAACTACGGACTGATCAACCGAAACAAGCACAACGGCTACAACTTTGACCTGTGTAACACCACCGACTGTCAGGTCTACTACGGACTGGGCAGCAACAAGGAGTCCTTTCAGCCCAGCACCCTGAGTGATCAGGCGGTGGACGAAATCAAGGGCCAATACGTCTGGTATGGAGATAAGCTGGCCCATACCTATTTCTATTCCAGCAACGGCGGCGGAAGCGAGGACTCGTCCAAGGTGTGGGGAAGTAATCAGGCCTCCTATCCCTATCTGATCGGTGTGGTGGATCCCTATGAGGAGACGGTGGCGGACAGCATCCCAAATTACCGCTTTTCCAAGACCTTTACCAATGCCCAACTGACTGAGATCCTGCGCACTAAGGGCTATGCCACCAACACAAGCGTGGTGGATTTTCAGGTGACGGAATATTCCAAGTCGGGCAATGTGCTGACCATGAAGTTTACTTATGCCAACGGCAAGAGCAACACCTTTGCCAGCTCCAGCAGCAGTTGGCTGCGCAACAAGCTGGGTTGCCGCTCCATGCATTTCACCGTTACCGGAGCAGGCGAGGTACTTACCACCGAATGTGCCGTCAACAACGGAACAGGGGAGAGCATCAGTGATTTTGCCGGCCTCTACGTGCTGAGCGGAGCGGGGGAGTTGGTGCAGCTTGAGCACAGCGTGCCCCATGTGATCACCGGAACGGGGGAGATCTCCTCCGCCGGCCAGTCCACCACCATTCCTGACGGCAATTATGTCATCGAGGGTGCGGGTTGGGGCCACAACGTAGGGTACAGCCAGTGGGGCGGCTATGCCATGGCCAAGCAGGGCTTTACCGCAAAAGAGATCATCGAATTCTATTTTACCGGCGTGGAAGTCGGAGCAAAGCAGAGTGATAACAGTGAAAACATCGGATTTTAATTTTGACCTGCCGGAAGAATTGATCGCACAGACTCCTTTGAAACAGCGGGATGCGTCTCGACTGCTGACGCTGGACAAGGTCAGCGGGCAGACGGGGCACCACCACTTTTATGAGCTTGCGGACATGCTGCGGCCGGGAGATTGTCTCGTGATGAACAATTCCCGTGTGCTGCCTGCCCGGCTCATCGGGCACCGAGAGACCGGCGGCGCCTGCGAGGTGCTGCTGCTCATTGACCGTGGGGAAAACGTGTGGGAGTGTCTGGTGCGTCCGGGTCGCAAGCTCAAGCCCGGTGCAAAGGTCATCTTCGGCGACGGGGAACTGACCGGCGAGATCGTTTCCGAGGTAGAGGGCGGCAACCGTCTGGTCCGCTTCCACTACGAGGGCATCTTTCTGGAGGTGCTGGAACGGCTTGGACGCATGCCGCTGCCGCCCTATATCAAAGCGGAGCTGCAGGAGTCGGAGCGGTATCAGACCGTTTACTCCAAGGTCAGCGGCTCTGCCGCCGCACCCACCGCAGGGCTGCATTTTACCCCGGAACTTCTGGAAAAACTGGAGGAAAAAGGTGTAAAGCTGTGCTACGTTACACTTCATGTAGGGCTTGGCACATTCCGTCCTGTTAAGGCGGAAAATATCCTGGAGCACGAGATGCACTCGGAATACTGCGTCATCCCGCAGGAGACAGCCGATACCATCAACGAAACAAAGAAAAACGGTGGACGAGTTATTTGCGTGGGCACTACTTCCTGCCGCACCATCGAAAGCTGGGCAGGGGAGGACGGCATCATGCGAGCCAGTGCAGGTTGGACCAATATCTTTATCTATCCCGGCTACAAATTTAAGGTGCTTGACGCGTTGATCACAAACTTCCATTTGCCGGAATCCACGCTGATCATGCTGGTGTCAGCGCTGGCTGGGCGGGAGCATGTGCTGGCCGCCTACAAGGAAGCGGTGGAGGAAAAGTACCGCTTCTTCTCCTTCGGCGATGCCATGTTTATTTCCTGAGAGGAGCAAGAAAACGTGTTTGAACTGTTGAAAACCCAAGGAAAAGCCCGTCGTGGACACTTTGTGTGCGCCCACGGCGAGGTGCAAACTCCGGTCTTTATGAATGTAGGCACTCAGGGTGCCATTAAGGGCGCGGTGTCCGCCCATGACCTGAAGGAGATCGGCTGTCAGGTTGAGCTGTCCAACACCTACCACCTGCACCTGCGGCCTACTGATACAGTGGTGCGGCAGATGGGTGGTCTGCATAAGTTTATGGACTGGGACGGCCCGATACTCACCGACAGCGGCGGCTTTCAGGTGTTCTCCCTGTCCGGCCTGCGCAAAATCACCGAGGAGGGTGTCACCTTCGCCTCTCATATCGATGGACACCGTATCTTCATGGGGCCGGAGGAGTCCATGCGCATCCAGTCCAATCTGGGCAGCGACATTGCCATGGCATTTGACGAGTGTGTGGAGAACCCCTCTCCTTATGAGTACGTGAAAGCCTCCTGCGAGCGTACTGTGCGCTGGCTGGAGCGATGCAAACAGGAACA
>JAFVVH010000021.1 GCA_017502285.1 Oscillospiraceae bacterium
ATCGTTGCCACCTTCCTTGCGGTGCTGGAGCTGTGCAAGGCCAACCGTCTGCGGCTGGCCGGCACACAGGAGGACTGCACCGTTACCTCCACACAAGGCGAGAGCGAGCAGGAAATGAACATTACTGTTGACGGCTATTGAAAGGGGAGAGGACCATATGGAACTGAAAGAATTGCAAGCAGCTCTGGAGGGCATCCTCTTTGCCTCCGGTGAGCCGGTGGCTGCAGAGCGGCTGTGTGTGGGTCTGGACGTGGACCGGGCTACGCTGGATCAGGTGGCTCAGCATCTGATGGACGAGTACAGCTTCCAGCACCGGGGCATCCGGCTGGTGAAGCTGGACAACAGCTATCAGCTGTGCTCCGCGCCGGAATATGCCGAGGACATCCGCAAGACGCTGGAAAGCCGCAAGCCGGCCAAGCTGTCCCAGTCCGCATTGGAGGTGCTGGCGGTCATCGCTTACTATCAGCCCACCACCCGCGCCTATGTGGATCAGATCCGTGGGGTGGACAGCTCTTATACTGTTGGCCTGCTGCTGGAGCGGGAGCTCATTACCGAATGCGGCCGTCTGGCTGTGCCCGGCCGTCCCATTTTGTACCGGACTACCAAGAACTTCCTGCGCTCCTTTAACCTGACCACTTTGGAGGAACTGCCTGAACTGCCTGATTCCTCTCCTGAGGACGGTCAGATCACACTGGAGCTGGAGGCAGCGGTGGCCAAGCTGCGTCAGGAGGAAGAGGAACAGCCTGAACAGCTGCAGGAGCAGGAGCAATGAACGGCCTGTATGCCGTGCTGATCGTTGGGTGCATCCTGTTTTTAGTTGGATGTATCCGAATCGGCGCACAGGTGGAATACTGTGAGGAGGGACTGTTTGTCCGCGTTCGGGTGGGCCGCTTTCTTGTTCCGGTATTTCCTGTGAAAAAGAAAAAGGACACGCATTCAAAAGTGAAAAAGGCGGAGAAAAAGGCCTCGCCCGCGCAAAAGAAAAAGGGCGGCTTGCTTCAGCTGGCACTGGATTTTATTCCCTTGGTTCTGGACACGGTGAAACGCTTTCGCCGTAAGCTCAAGGTGGACAAGCTGGACATGGAGCTTGTGGTGTGCGCCCCCGATCCAGCGGATACCGCAGTGCGCTACGGTCAGGCCAATGCTCTGCTGGGCACCCTGTGGCAGCCCATTACCCAAGCCTTCCATGTTAAGGACGGACATGCCCATGTAGGCGTGAATTTTGAAGAAGGGAAGACCACCCTTTATCTTCTGGCATCCATGTCTTTGACCATTGCTCAGACCCTCGGTTTAGCTCTGGCCTTCGGTGTGAAGGCACTTGGTATCCTCGTTCGGGCAAAACGCAAGCAAACAAAGCATATCCAACAAGGAGAGGCGGTTTGAATATGGAACACAATCATCCCATCAACGACCTTTTAAGCACCACTATGGAGAAAATTCGCACCATGGTGGATGCCAATACCATTATCGGCCAGCCCATTCAGGCAGAAGGGGTCACTTTGATTCCTGTGTCCAAGCTGTCCTTTGGCTTTGCCAGTGGCGGCAGCGACTTCACCACCAAGAATCAGAAACCTACTGCTCCCAATACCTTTGGTGGCGGGACCGGTGCCGGAGCAAAGCTGGAGCCGCTGGCGTTTCTGGTGGTCAAAGGGGACAGCGTGCGTCTGCTGAGTGTAGCGCCGCCCCCTGCCACTACCGTGGACCGGGTCATCGACATGGTGCCCGAGGTAGTGGACAAGGTCACCGGCTTTATTGAAAAGCAGCAGGAGAAGAAGGCGGCGGACACCGCCCTGTAAGGGACGGCTTTCGTGGATAAAAAACAGGCTGCGGTCTTATAATAGTATCACTTTTTGTGAGGTGATACTGCGTTGAAACGACTTTGCTGTGTGTGTCTGTGTCTGACTTTGATGCTGGCTGCGCTTGTTCCTGTTGCGGGAGCGGTCAGCACCGCCGCGTCCTCTGCCATTCTCATTGACGGGGAGAGCGGGCGGGTGCTCTATGAGCACAATGCCCATGAGCCGCGCTATATTGCCAGTATCACCAAGCTCATGACCGCTCTGGTGGCTATGGAATCAGGACACAGCATGGACGAGGTCGTTCTTATCAAGAAAGAGTATACCGGCGCGGAGGGATCCTCCATGTACCTGCGGGAAGGGGAGAAGCTGACCCTTGAGGCGCTGATGTACGGTCTGCTGCTGGCATCGGGAAACGATGCGGCCCTTGCGGTTGCGGGCTACTGTGCTGGTTCTGTGGGCGAGTTTGTGGCCCGGATGAACCGCAAAGCGGTGCTGCTGGGCATGGAGAACACCCGCTTTGTCAATCCAAGTGGTCTGACCGAGGAAGGGCACATGTCCACTGCTTTTGATATGGCTAGATTGGCCGCTGCCTGCATGAAGAATGAGACCATTGCTAAAATGGTAGGCACTCGGACCATTACCATTGCCGGACGCACCTTTACCAATCACAACAAGCTGCTGTGGCGGTATGAGGGTTGCATTGGCATGAAGACCGGCTATACCGAGCGGTCGGGGCGCACGCTGATTTCCTGCGCCCAGCGGGAGGGCCAGCAGCTTATTGCCGTTACCCTGAACGACGCAAATGACTGGGCGGACCACACGGCGATGCTGGACTATGGTTTTGCAAACTATACCCGCACCCGGCTAAGCGCAGCGGGAGAACGCTATGCCCGGCTGCCCGTAACGGGCAGTCTGCTTTCCTTTGTGCAGGTAGAGGCGGCGGATGAGATCTATTATCCGCTGGCTGCCGGGGAACAGCTGCGGCAGGAGGTCTCTCTGGCCCGGTGGACTCAGGCGCCTGTTGCCCGGGGGCAGACCGCGGGTACGATCACATGGTATCTGGAGGACAGGGTTGTAGCCGTTTGTCCGCTGGTTTACGGCCAGTCCGCCGGGCTGAATGTGATTCGGGGAGAAAGTATCGTAGAGAAAATGCTGAAACGATTTGTCAGCTAACGGACAAAGGGGGGAGCAAACTTGGAGGAACGTCTGCAGAAACTGTTGTCGGCCTGTGGAGTGGGCTCCCGCCGTGCCATGGAGGAATGGATCGTCGCCGGACGCGTTACGGTAAATGGACAGGTGGCCCGTTTGGGTGACAAAGCCGATTTGGACCGGGATCAGGTGGCGGTGGACGGTGTTCCTCTGCGGCCGGAGAAGGACCGGATTTATCTGATGCTGAACAAGCCGCGCGGCTATGTGACCACACTGTCCGACGAGCAGGGAAGGAAGACGGTGGCACAGCTCGTATCGGACTGCGGAAGACGGGTCTGGCCGGTGGGACGGCTGGATCTGGAGTCGGAAGGGCTGCTGATCATGACGGATGACGGAGAACTGACCCAGCGGCTGATCCACCCAAGCCACGAAGTAGAAAAGGAATATCTGGTCTGGGTGGTGGGTGACGTGAACAAGGGTCTGCCCATTCTTTCTGGCCCCATGGAGCTGGATGGAGAGGCTATTGTACCCGCGCAGGTAAAACGCGGGCGCGCCAGCGGCGGAGTGACCCAGCTGTCCGTTACCATTCATCAGGGGAAGAACAGGCAGGTACGCCGCATGTGCGCAAAGGCTGGCCTGACGGTGATGCGGCTCAAGCGCATTCGGGAAGGAAAACTCCAATTGGACCGTATCCTGCGGCCCGGGCAGTGGCGCCTGCTTACCCGGGAGGAATTGACACTACTGCGTGAAGAAAACGATTGAGCGATTTTTGCAGGATTGAATTAAAATCTTGCAAAAATCGCTTGCTTTTTGACCTGGAAAACGGTATGATAAACAGGCATGAAATAAGGTCCTGCATTTATGCCGAATCAAAGGAGAATATCAATGAAACGGGATATTTTAACCTACATCCGGGAAAATATGTCCTCTTTTTCCAAGGGACAAAAGCGGATCGCAGAATTTATACTGGATTCTTACGACAAGGCTGCGTTTATGACAGCAAGTAAGCTGGGACAGACGGTCAACGTCAGTGAATCCACTGTGGTCCGCTTTGCGGCCGAGTTAGGATATGACGGCTATCCAAGTATGCAGAAATCCCTGCAAAAGATGATCCGCAGCCGCCTGACCTCGGTGCAGCGCATCGAGATGGCCCACGACCAGATTGGAGACGATGTGGTTTCTTCGGTGTTGCGCTCGGATGTGTCAATGATCCGATCCACGTTGGAGGAACTGGATCGTGGACTGTTCAACGGTGCTGTGGAAGCCATCCTCAATGCTAAGAAAATTTACATCATCGGTGCCCGGTCGTCCATGTCCATTTCACATTTTCTGGCATTCTACTTCAATGTTATCTTTGACAATGTTCGGGAAATCAGTGAGAATTCTGCCAGTGAGGTGTTTGAGCAGATCCTGCGGGTGGGCAAGGGCGATGTGGTCATCGGTGTCAGTTTCCCTCGTTACTCCAGCCGTACGGTCAAGGCTATGGATTATGCCCGTGACCGGGGCGCGACGGTGATCGCCATTACGGACAGCGAGGCTTCGCCCATCGCATCCAAGGCACATATTACCCTTACGGCTAAGAGCGATATGGCCTCCTTTGTAGACTCGCTGGTAGCGCCGTTGAGCCTTGTGAATGCCCTGATCGTAGCGGTTAGCCAGAAACGGGATCAGGACGTAGCCCAAACCTTCCGTCAGCTGGAGCAGATTTGGGAAGAATACGATGTATTTGATAAGACCGGGAACTGAGACCGGCACTACATAAGCTCCCGAAGCTGTTGCTTCGGGAGTTGTTTTGGGAGATGTTTATGAGCAAGACCGACGTGATCGTCATTGGCGGCGGTGCGGCAGGCATGCTGGCCGCGCGGTCTGCGGCGCTGGCGGGTGCATCTGTCACGCTGCTGGAGCGCAATCCCAAGCTGGGGCGAAAATTATATATTACGGGCAAGGGACGCTGCAACCTGACCAATGCCTGTTCGGTGGAGGAAGTGCTTTCTAACATCCCAGGCAACAGCCGGTTTGTGACCGGAGCCATACACCGTCTGCCGCCATCCGCAGTGATGGACCTGTTTCAGGGGCTGGGTGTACCGCTGAAGACCGAACGCGGCAACCGGGTATTTCCCCAGTCCGACCGGGCGGTGGATGTGATCGACGCGTTGGTGGCTGAACTGCGCCGCCGCCGTGTAACGGTGGTACAGGACCGGGCAGTGCGTATTTGCTGTGAGGATGGACAGGTCAGCGCCGTAGAAGGAGAGAAGGTCGTATATCCCTGCCGTGCCGTTGTCCTTGCCACGGGCGGGGCGTCCTATCCCCTTACCGGTTCCACCGGAGACGGCTATGACATTGCCCGTGCTTTGGGCCACACTGTGG
>JAFVVH010000022.1 GCA_017502285.1 Oscillospiraceae bacterium
CCCCCACGACCGGAGCAGGATCACACAGGAAATGCGGTTGTCAAGGTAAGGGGAAATCACTTTACCGTTGTTGCAGAACAAGGGAGTGTCGTATACAGCGGTATCTCCTATTTGCACCAGCTTTTGCGCATCTTCTCTGTCCTTTGCACCGATGTCGATAAAGCACTCGTCCAGCTTGAGCTTGCCAAAGTCAGCCTTTTCCTCACGGGCAAAGACACCACGCACACCGTTTTTAAAGCGCACGGCGGTGTTCACAACCTCTTTGGGTGACACTCCGCCCAAACGGCCGCAGCGCAAATACCCCTCCTTGGTGATGTGGGTGACAACAAAGCCAACGCTGTCCATATGAGCGCAGAACATAAGGCTTGGGCCCTCTCCCCTTTTGCGCACGATCAAATTGCCCATAGTGTCGGTCATTATCTCGTCTGCAAATGGCTTTGCCAGATCGGCGATGACCTGACGGATCTCACCTTCGTCACCAGAAGGTCCGTGGGCAGCATTGAGTTTTTTCAGCAGTTCAAAGGTATCCATGTTACACTTCCTCTCCGGCAAGCTGAGCCACAAACAGTCGGGTCAGGCGCAGCATATCTTCAAAATCACGCAAACAGCCCACGCTGGACGGAGCATGGAGATAGCGCACCGCGGCAGCTATCCCCGCCACGCGCACACCGGACTTGGTGCGCTGGACGGCTCTTGCGTCGGTACCGCCGGCCACGTAATGCTTGGTCTGCCACGGAATATGGTTTTCCTCGGCCAGCCGGCGCAGAAGCTCAAACAGGTCACGATCATAAATGGTTCCACCGTCCATAAAGGGCACCACAGGTCCTTTTCCCGGTGAACACACCTGCTGGTGCTCCGCGCTGGAAGGGATGTCGGCGGCGGTAGTAGTCTCCAGTACCAGAGCCACCTGCGGGGTGACCCGGAAGGCGGCACCGAAGGCACCTCGTGTGCCTACCTCCTCCTGTACGGTGAAGGCAAAAGTCACGTCCATGGGAAGTTCCTCTTTCAGCAGGGCCAGCATCACCGCGCAGCCCACCCGGTCGTCCAGTGCCTTTGCCTTGACCAGGCTCTCTCCAAATTCCACCCAATCGTTGTCGAATACGGCGCAGTCGCCCAATTTCACCAGTTTTTCAGCACTTTCCCTGTCCTTTGCTCCGATGTCAATATAAAGGGAGTCGGTCTTTGGGACCTTCTTTTCCTCCTCACGGCTGACCAGATGATAGGCCTTGATGCCGATGATGCCGGGGACGGCTTTCTCCCCCACCAGAACCCGCTTGCCGATGGCCACTCTCCGGTCCACACCGCCCACAAAGTCGAACTTTAAATAGCCCTCGTCGGTAATGGAAGTGACCATCAGGCCCACCTCGTCCATATGGGCGCACAGAATCAGCTTGTTTCCGGTGCTTTTTGCCCCCTTTTTGAACACAATCAGATTGCCCATCGCGTCCACCGTGATGGAATCGGCATAGGGCTTTGCCTGCTGTATGATATAGTCGCGCACCGGGTCCTCCGTGCCGGACACACCGGGCAGAGCACACAGGGCCTTTAACTCATTGAGCATGTCCATCCTCCTTCCCCGCGTGGGCCGCAAAGGCGGCCAGCAGCTTGGCGGTGGACTCCAGATCGGTGCGGCTGATGACCTCCACCGGGGTGTGCATATACTTCAGCGGCAGGGACACTACGGCAGTGGCGATCCCCTCACGGCAGATCTGCATGGGCCACGCATTGGTGCCGGTATGGCCAGACATGACCTCAAGGTGATGGTCAATGCACTCCTGCTTGGCAAGGTAGATCAGCTGTTGAGTCAGAGTGCGGCTCATATTGGGACCCATGCCGATGGCAGGCCCGCCGCCAAGGTCAAAGGTCTTGTCTTTGGGGCCGTCCGGGGTGCGGCCGTGGGTCACGTCCACCGCCACACAGATGTCGGGCGCGATGGCATTGACCGCGGTGATGGCACCGGCGCTGCTGGTCTCCTCCTGGGTGCTGAAAAGCACGTAAAGGTCCACGTCCAGCTCCTTGCCGTGCAACAGCTCCAAAGTACGCAGAATAGCGGTCATGCAGGCCCGGTCATCCAGCGCCTTACCACAGCACTGATCCTCGCCCAGCGGGGCGCAGCCGCCCCGGAACACACCGGGAGTGCCGATGGGTACGCGTTTTTTCACCTCATCGGAAGACAGGCCAACATCCAGATACAGCTCAGATACCGGGGTGGACTTATCCATGTCCTCCGCCGTCTGCACGTGGGGTGGAAGACAGGCCACCACACCGAAGGTGGGCGGGTCGGTGAGCAGGGTCATCTCCCGGTCGCACAGCATCCGGGGGTCCACTCCCCCCAGCGTACGAAAGCGCGCAAAGCCGTCCTCGTGGCCGGTGACGAGAATGCCGATCTCGTCCACATGCGCGTCCAGCAGCAGCTTTGCAGCCCCCGCCTTCCCGCAGCGGCGCACACCAACCACACTGCCCAGCCGGGTGGTGTATACCTCGTCCACCAGTGGCCGCAGCCGCTCCATAGCGCCCTTTGCTGCCTTTTGCTCGAAGCCGGATGGGCCGGGCAGGGCGCACAGCTGTTCCAATGTCTTTTGTATATCCAAATCAGGACACATCCTTATAAGCGGTTTACAATGCTCTTAAATGCATTGCCCCGTTCCATAAAGTTTTTAAACTGGTCAAAGGCGGCGCAGGCCGGGGAAAGTACCACCGTATCGCCCTCTGCAGCTGCCTGTGCGGCCAGCACCACGGCGTTGGCAAGGTCGTCCGCCTGTCGGATGGGCAGCAGTTCCGGGTCGTAGCCGTCAGAGCGCTCCACGGCGGAGCGTATCTTTTGGGCCGTGGCCCCCATCAGGACCAGACACTTGACGTGCTTTGTGATCTCTTCCCCCAGCTCGTCAAAGGGGATCTGTTTATCATAACCGCCCGCGATCAGGATAACCTTTTCCTCAAAGGCGCGCAGACCGGCAATGGTGCGACTGGGGCTGGAGCCGATGGAGTCATTGAACCAGCGCACACCATCCACTTGACGCACCAGTTCCATGCGGTGTTCCACACCGGAAAAGCGCTGGGCAACGGCACGTACGCACTTATCGGGCACAAGTCCGTCCACAGCAGCGATGGCGGCCATGTAATTTTCCACGTTGTGTCCACCGGGCAGACGGATCATGGACACGGGCAGTACTTCCCTGCTGCCCATATGGTTGGTCAGCCAGATGGTGTCGTCCCGCAGGCAAACCCCCTCCTCCAGACGCTGACGGCGGCTGAACAGGGTAACTGCGCCCGGGGCGTTTTTGGACAGCGAGCGGGTCACGTCGTTGTCTGCATTGAAGATCGCCCTGTCCTGGGTGCTTTGGTGCCAGTAAATGTTCATTTTAGCCTGGGTGTATTCTTCCATGGTATGGTGGTAGTCCAGATGGTTGGGGGACAGGTTGGTAAATACCGCCACGTGAGGGCTGTGCTCCATGGTCATCAACTGGAAGGAGGACAGCTCCACCACTACAAAGTCCTGGGCCGTCATGCCGTCCACGTCGGGCAGCAGGGGCTTGCCGATGTTACCGCCCACAAAGACAGTATGCCCGGCTTCCTTCAGAAACTCCGCGATCAGGGTGGTGGTGGTGGTCTTTCCGTCGCTGCCGGTCACGGCGATGATGGGACAGGGACACAGGGTGAAAAAGACCTCCATCTCGCTGGTCAGCTGGCAGCCTTTTGACACTGCCTTTTGCAGCTGAGGGGTGTTAGGACTTAAGCCCGGGGTCCGGAAGATCACGTCGAACTTGTGGATCTTATGGAGATAATCCTCGCCCAAATACAGTTTTGCGCCCAGACTTTCCAACTCGGCAGCCTGTTCGGCCAGCTTTTCCCGGGGAGAACGGTCGCACACGGTGACCTTGATGCCTTCCCGCAGCAGCATACGGATCATGGGCGTATTGCTTACACCCATGCCGATCACAGCAACGCTGCAGTTGCGCAGACTGTCAAAATATTCCTTTGTAACGGACATAACGAGCCCTCCTTACAAACGGAAGTTTCCATTTCTTCTCAAGATATTATACTACCACAACAGGGGTTTAAATTCAATGTTTGACGGAGAATTATCTATCTTGTGTTTGCTCCTTCTGCGTGTTATGATAGGTTTGATTTAAATCGAACAAGGGTGATGGTATTATGGACTTGTTATTTGGAGCCACCGAGCTTTTGGGCACTGTAGCCTTTGCTGTTTCGGGGGCCATGCTGGCGGTGAAAAAGCGGCTGGATATTTTCGGTATTCTCTTTCTTGGGGTAGTCACTGCTCTGGGCGGTGGTACCATCCGCGACCTGCTTTTGGGCCACACACCGCCCCGAATGTTCTATAATGTGGAGTACATCCTTGTTGCCCTGCTGTCCGCGCTGACGGTGTTTTTTGCAATTCGTCTGACCCATGGTCAGGGTCTGTGGTCAGGCAATGCGGCGGACACGCTGCTTACCTTCAGCGACGCGCTGGGACTGGGTATCTTTGCTGTCATCGGCACTCAGGCCGGTATTGCCGACGGCTTTGGCGACAACGCAGTGCTGTGTATCTTTGTGGGTATGGTCACCGGTGTGGGCGGTGGTGTGCTGCGGGACATGATGTGTGCCGACATCCCCTTCGTGCTTCGCAAGCATATTTATGCCGTAGCTGCCCTGGTTGGTGCAGGCGTCTATTATTTTCTCTGTCGCCTGGGTGTAAGTAGCGGCATTTCCTCCATGCTGGGCATGTCATGTACTGTAGTTCTGCGTATTTTGGCCTGGCACTACCGCTGGAATCTGCCCAAGGCCCAAAACCCTCAGGAAACAAAATCCATTTGACACCACTCCCCTTTTCCTGTATGATAAGCAGGCAAGCAAGCTGGACAGCCGCGCGGCCGGGGCGAAAGGCCCGGCAGTGAGGAAAGTCCGGGCTCCACAGGGCAAGGATAACGGGTAACACCCGCCGGGGGCGACCCCAGGAAAAGTGCAACAGAGATAAACCGCCGGTCCTTGACCGGTAAGGGTGGAAAGGCGAGGTAAGAGCTCACCCAATGGCGTGTGAAAGCGACCATTGCTGTAAACTCTATCCGGAGCAACGCCGTGGAGGGACATATGGCCGGCCCGGCCGTCCCGGGGAGGCGGCTTGAGCGTATCGGCAACGGTACGTCGAGATAGATGGCTGTCTTGAATGACAGAACCCGGCTTACAGGCTTACTTGCACCATGACCGCGGCAGTTTTGCCGCGGTCCTTTTTATAGAGAATACCACGCCCCTCTGCTCAAGTATGGGGGCATCGAACCGCACTGTATTCAAGAAAAATGGCCGGAGGCAAATGCCTCCGGCCAAATATTTTGAAGTTACTGCTCCCAGTTGTGGTAGACGTTTTGCACGTCGTCGTTCTCCTCCAAAAAGTCGATGAGCTTTTCCATGTTCTTGATGTCGGTCTCATCGGTGAGGGTGACGTAGTTCTGAGGTACCATCTGCACGCCGGCCTCAAGGAAGGTATAGCCCTTACCCTCCAGCGCGGCAACCACGTCGTTGAAGGCATCAGGATCGGTATAGACTTCAAAAACCTCGTCGTCAGCCTGCATGTCGTCGGCACCGGCCTCCAGCGCATCCATCATAACGGTATCCTCGTCCAGATCCTCACTCTCGATGACGATAACACCCTTGCGGTCAAAGGACCAGGACACACAGCCGGTGGCGCCCAGACCCTTGCCGTACTTGTCCAGCAGGTGACGCACCTCGGGTGCGGTACGGTTGCGGTTGTCGGTCAGCGCCTCCACGATGACGGCCACGCCGTTGGGGCCGTAGCCCTCGTATACCACGCTCTCAAAGCTGTCGGTGTTGCCGGCGCCCAGCGCCTTGTCGATGGTGCGCTTGATGTTGTCGTTGGGCATGTTGGCTGCCTTAGCCTTGGCGATGACGGTGGCCAGACGGGAGTTGTTGGCGGGGTCGCCGCTGCCGCCGGTCTTGACGGCCACGATCATCTCGCGGGCGATCTTTGTAAAGATCTGAGAGCGCTTGGCATCGGCCGCGCCCTTGGTTTTTTGAATATTATGCCACTTGGAATGTCCGGACATTGGTATCGTTCCCTTCTAAATTCAAATCAAAAGCGGTGGTATTATAACATACAAGGTCGGATAATGCAACAGCGAGCCATCAGATACTTGCAAAAACTTCCCTGTGCACCTTTGATACGACCACATTCAGTTGGGGGAAAGCTTTGCGTACACGGTCGGCCAGAGGCACCACCACCACATTCTCTGTGGCAAAATGGCCTGCGTCCAGCAAGTTGATGCCAAGCGCCTTGGCCTCCAGAAATACGTCGTACTTCACGTCAGCGGTGACAAAGGTGTCGCAACCGGCGGCCAGCGTGTCTGCCAGCATACTGCCGCAGGAGCCGCCGCCCACCGCAACTTTGCACACAGGCTTGCCTGTGTCCATATAGCGCACGTTGACGGCGTTCAGATCTGCCTTCACCTTGGCGGCAAAGGAGGCTACGTCCATGGGCGTGTTGGCATCAAGCACACCTACCCGACCAATGCCGTAGGCTCTGCCCTGCCCGTCCACACCGTCCTGATGGAGCTGTTCGATTTCGTTCAGCCCCAACCGTTGGGCCAGCAGGTCATTGACACCGTCCTGTGCCGCGTCCAGATTGGTGTGGGCGCAGATGGCGGCAATGCGGTGCTCTGCGAGCAGCAGCGCCTTCTCCCCTGTTGTGTCGCCGTCGGTGATGGACTTGAGGGGGTGGAAAATCACCGGATGGTGTGCCACGATGAGCTGAGCGCCCATGTCCACAGCTTCACGGATGACATCCGCAGTAATGTCCAGCGCCACCAGCACCGTAGCCACAGCCGCATCCGCGCGGCCCACTAACAGGCCCGCGTTGTCAAAGTCCAGCTGGGTGGCAAAGGGCGCTATGGAATCGATATATTGATAAATGTCCTTTACCTGTGCCATGCATCCCACTCCTCCTTCATCTTTTGCAGGGCGGTATGGACCTGCCGCAGTTCTTCCAGCCGAGCCCGGTCCTTCTCCCCTGTTCCCCGGGAAATACCTTCTATGGCCCGGCCTGTTTTGTCCAGCAGACGCTCCAGGTAATCGTCCCGCAGTTCCTGCTCCATACCTTGCCACTGCTGCCCGGCCCATTCCTCACCCACAGAGAGAGGTTTTGACTCGCCATAACTTACAAACAGAATATTGTAAAGTTTATCAGCTTCACATATGATTCGTTCCTGCTTGATGCGGTAGCCGTTGCGCCATAGCCATGCCCGCAGATCGTTCTGGGCGCTCATGGGCTGGAGAATGAGGGTATATTCTGCGCTTTTTGTCCACGGTGCGGCCTGCAAAATGGCGGCGATGGTCTCGCCACCCATGCCTGCAATAACAATGGTGTCCACCTCGTCCGGGGCGATGGCGGAGAGGCCGTCACACAAACGGAAGTCAATGTTCTCGTTGCAGTCATATTCCTTTGCGGTCAGCTTGGCTCGGTCCAGCGGGCCGGGACGCAGATCGGCGGCGATAGCGCGGCTTATCCTCCCTTCCAACAGCAGGCACACGGGCAGATAGGCATGATCAGTGCCTATGTCGGCAAGCGCGGCGTCCTCCGGGACCAGGTCGGCCACGGCGCGCAGGCGCGGAGTCAGTTCCGGTTGCTTCACAGTCTCACTTCCCTGATAAAAAAACAGAGGCGGCGGTTGCCACCTCTGTTTCTTGCTTAGTTTGCGGCAGCGATGGCTTCGTTGACCTTAGCCAGCAGCATCTCTACGTCCACACCGTGGACGGCGCAGGCCTGCTCCACAGTCTCGCCGCGGGAGGCGGGGCAGCCCAGGCAGTGCATGCCGATGGACAGGAAGATAGGAGCGGTCTGGGGGGCGATGGTCAGGATATCGCCGATGATGGTGTCTTTGGTGATAGTCATTTGAATTTCCTCCGAATTGATTTTTTGGATAGAGATAGTATACCCTATTCTACGACGTTTTTCAATGCCTTTCTAAAAAAGAAAAAGGACGCCTTTGAGACGTCCTTTTACTCTGGCTTTGATTAGCCCTGCTCGCGCATCTTGGCGAAGCAGTCGCTGCAATAGACGGGGCGATCGGACTTGGGCTCGAAGGGAACCTTAGCCTCACCGCCGCAAGCGGCGCAGGTAGCAGTGAAATACTCACGAGGGCCACGGGCAGCGTTCTTGCGAGCGTCGCGGCAGGCCTTGCAGCGCTGGGGCTCGTTCTGGAAGCCGCGCTCAGCGTAGAACTCCTGCTCACCGGCGGTGAACACGAACTCGTTGCCGCATTCCTTGCATACCAAAGTCTTGTCTTCGTACATGTGTTTTCCCTCTCTTTGACTTATTGCCCAGGCCCGGAATATACCGAAAGTGCTGGGTCATTGATATTTGCGATCAGCCATTGCTGATGTCGCCGGAAGTAAGTTGGCGCGCCAGTTTGCGCCGGATACGCTGGACGGCATTGTCCACAGATTTGGCGGACCTGCCCATCTGCCGGGCGATCTCGCCGTAGGAAAGGCCGCCAAGATAAAGCCGGAGTATCTTTGCCTCAAAACCAGACAGCTGATCCATTAAAGCGGACAAGCGTTCGCTGCGGACCTCTCTGTCAATGAGGACATCCTCCGGGTTGTCGCTTTGGGCACAGAGATGGCCGACGGCTGTGTCAAACAGAGGAGTCTCCAACGATATATAGTGATTCAGCGGGGAGTGCTTGTCGCGGCCGGCAGCTCGTACCGCAGAGACCAAACGGCTGCGGATGCACAGCTCGGCATAGGTGCGAAACTGTGCCTGTCGGGCCGGGTCATAGGCGCGAATGGCATGAAGCAGACCCACCATTCCCTCCTGAATCAGGTCCTCGCTGTCCCCGCCCGCCAGAAACAGGGGCCGGGCGCAGATGCGGACCAGACGGGAATACCGGCTGACCAGTTCCTCCTCTGCCTGAGAGCCGCCCTGAGAAACAAGGACACAAAGCTCCGGGTCAGAAAGGACGCTGAGATCATTCTGGTCAACTTTCATGCTTACACTCCTAAAACAGTTTAATGAAACCTGTACCTTTTGTCAAGAGATTTCTTAAAAAAGTTTGAAAGTAATTCAAAAACAGTCCGTTTGCGGCATTTTTATTTGCAATCAGACAGATTTCACCAGATCAGCCAAACGCTGTGCGCAGTCCTGGGCGGCCTGCTCGCTCTCCGCCTCTACCATGACGCGCATGAGGGCTTCCGTTCCTGAGGCACGCACCAGCACGCGGCCTTTTCCGGCCAGAGCCTCCTCCTCTTTCTTTACTGCGTCCCACAGCTTGTCGCTGGCCATGATTGCCTTCTTGGCATCGTTGTCGGCCACGGGGACGTTGATGAGGGTCTGGGGATAGCGGGGGCAGGCACCGAACAGCTCGCTGGCCTTCTTGCCGCTCTGTTTGAGCAGGGCCAGCAGCTACAGGGCGGTAAGCTGGCCGTCACCGGTGGTGGCGAACTCGCGGAAGATCATGTGTCCGGACTGTTCACCGCCGATGTTGTAGCCCTTTTCGATCATGCACTCCAGCACGTGCCGGTCGCCCACGTCGGTGCACTCTACCTTCAAGCCATTCTCCTTGGACCAGACGTGCAGGCCCAAATTGGACATGACAGTGGCCACGATGGTGTCGCCGGGCAGCTTGCCCTTGGCCTTCATATCCAAACCGCAGGCGGCCATGATCTGGTCGCCGTCAATGAGGTTGCCCAACTCATCCACCGCAAGGCAGCGGTCCGCGTCGCCGTCAAAGGCGATACCCATGTCGTAGCCGCCTGCCTTGACCATGGCAGCCAGCGCGTCGATATGGGTGGAGCCGCACTTGGCATTGATGTTCACGCCATCGGGATCTGCATTGATCACGTCCGTGCGCAGCTTGGAGAACCGGTCAAACAACCGCGCGGCGGTGGCGGAGGCAGCGCCGTTGGCACAGTCCACCAGAATACGCAGGCCGCCCAGGGTGGAGTCCACGCTGGACTCCAAATGGTCAATATAGTCCTCAGAGACCTTGGACGCCACATAGCTGACCTTGCCGATCTCGCCGTGGGTCTTCATGGGCACATTGTTATGGCCAAACAGGACGATGTCCTCAATTTTTTCCTCAAGCTCATCGGACAACTTATAACCCTCGCCGTTGAAGATCTTAATTCCGTTGTGCTCAAAAGGATTGTGGCTGGCGGAGATGACGATGCCCGCATCTGCCTTCTGATCTACGGTGACCCAGGCCACGCCGGGGGTGGGCAGGGTGCCAA
>JAFVVH010000023.1 GCA_017502285.1 Oscillospiraceae bacterium
CACCGGCCTCGGCCTCGATCTTCTCCACGAAGATCACATCGCCCTCAGCCACCTTGTACTGCTTACCGCCGGTCTCAATGATAGCGTGCATGTAATTTTCAACTCCTTCATTTACGGGCTCGCTCTCCCGGGCGGAGCAGGCAAAATACCCACTCACTTGCATACCCGCTCAATGCGGCTTACATAGTTTATCAGCCATTTTCGCCCTTGTCAAGCAAATTCGTGCTGTTTTTCAAGATTTTCATACAATATCGGCTTCCAAGACCGTCCATTTCCCCTCTCGTCCGGGGCATGGCCCGTCTTCCACCACCACAGCGTACTTTTCCAGCAAGGCCACCGGCTTATAGGACAGCTTGGAGGTACGCAGACCGGGATCGCCGGTGTCGTCCTCCCGGTTGATATACTCCACACCGTCCACCGCATACATCTGGGCGAACTGGCTGACCACCATCTGATAACAACCCTCATACTCCCGGTCTGCCTTTTCAATGTGGATAAAGAGGGTATCCCCCACCACCTCACCGATGGAAAATCCGACTACCTGCCCATTCACCCGCAATGCGCCGGCCACCATGCCGTAGCGTTCAAAGTCCCGAAGGACCTCCCGGGTCTTTCTCATATCCTCCTGAAAGGTACCGCTGTCCTTCTGTGTTCCGGCGGCGTATCGGTCCAGAAACACCTCCACATCCTCCACATCCGCTCCGGTCAGCGCACTAAAGTTCCAGTTGTCATAGGTGCGCAGAAAACGGTTGACGTGATTGCGCTGTCCCCCCAGTTTTTTGCCTTTAAAATACTTCAAATCTTCTGCCAGATAGAGATAATCAAAATTGTCCCGGTCGCTCATGGCCGTGGCACAGGGAAAGCACTCCATCAGCGGTTCCAGTTCCACTTTGGGGATGGGATAGAATGTCAGCGGCATTTCCCGCCGCCGGCAATACTCTCGTACCTGCTCATACTCCCGCTTCCGGTCGCCGCCCTGAGGCAGGGTAAACAGCGTCCCAAAACCGGGATAGTCCACCTTGAAGTACAGGATATTTTCGTGGACGGCCCATTCCGTTTTATAATAGTCCCGCCAGATGAAGATGCCGCCCACCGTCAGGTCGCACAGCCGGTGGGGATTGTGCGCCAGAAAGGGACGCAGGATATCCAGATCATTCTCTGTCATGGGGTGAAAATCCAGCATAGCTCTGTCTCTTTTCCGCAAAAGTAACGCGTCCGCGGAGCCGCGGACGCGTCCTTAAAAGGTATTATACCATAAATAACGGGGTTAAAACCACCAAAATCACGCTTTTTTCGCCCGCAGGGACACCCAGCCGTTCTGTTCGGTACGCTTGATGATGGCAAGGCCGTTCTTTACCAGCGCCGCCTCCACCTCATGGGCGCGGGTATCGATGATGCCGGAACAGATGAACACGCCGTCCTCCTTCATCAGTCCGGGAGCCTGGACAGACAGGGGGATGATCACGTCGGCCACAATATTGGCAAGTACCAGATCGTACTGCTCTGCGCCCAGTTCCTCCGCCAGTATGCGGTCGGACAGCACGTCTCCGGCCCGGACCGTATAGCGGTCTTTTCCGATGCCGTTCAGCCCGGCATTCTCATAGGCCACATCCACCGCCTTGGGGTCAATGTCCACCGCCACGGCATGATCTGCTCCAAGCACAAGAGCCGCAATGGACAAAATACCGCTGCCGCAGCCCAGGTCCAGCACGCTGCTGCCGGGCGCGGTATGTTCTTCCACGCCCGCCAGACACAGCTGGGTGGAGGCATGGGAGCCGGTGCCAAAGGTCAGTCCGGGATTGAGGTAGAAGGGCACCTTCCCTTCGGGAACAGGCTCGTTGCGCTCCCACTCCGGCACCACATAGAGCTTTTCGCCCACAGGCAGGGGCTTATAATACTTCTGCCAGCTGTATGCCCAGTCGTTGTCCCCCAACGGGGTGACGGTATACTCACAGCCCAGCAGGGCGGCATACTTGTTCAGCATAGCCTTTCCGTCTGCATCGTCGGTCACATAGAACTTGATGCGGCTCAGACCCTGCATCCGCCTTTCCAGTTCCTCGTCCACATAGTCCCAGTACTGCCTGTTCTGCTCCAGAAAGCGGCGGAATTCCTGCTCATCCTCCACCACAAGGCCGCTCATGCCCGCGTTGATGAGTTTTCCGCTCAGCTCGTCCAGCCGGTCAGTGGTGGTGTTGACCGCCACCTCCAGCCACTTCAGTTCATCCATCGCGTCAGCGCTCACTTCCCATGTAGAACAGAGCTACCGTACCCGGACCGGAGTGGGCGCCGATGACGGGACCCACATGGTTGATGATGACCTCTTTCACTCCGAAGCGCTCTTTGACCATATCCGCCAGCTTCTGCGCCTCCTCCAGACAGTCGCCATGACTGATAAAGATCACCTGTTCCTCCGGCCGGATCACGGTCTGTTCCATCTTGTCTGCCAGGGCCTTGATGGAGGCCGCGCGACCCCGGGCTTTGGCGATGTTGATCAGGTGTCCCTCGTTGTCCACATGGAGCACAGGCTTAATGGCCAGCATGGTACCCACCACGGCGGTGGCGGCAGAAACGCGGCCGCCGCGCTTGAGGTGGAACAAGTCATTGACCGTGAACTGGTGACACACTCTCATTTTATTGTCCTCGGCCCACTGATACACCTCGTCGATGCTCTTGCCCTTGGCGCGCTCCTGTGCGGCAAGATAAACGAGCATTCCCTGTCCCAGGGAGGCACACAGGGTATCCACCACATAGACCTTGCGTTCGGGATACTTTTCCTTCAGGTCGTCAGCGGCAATGGCTGCGGAGTTATAGGTCGTGGACAGGCCGGAAGAGAAGGCCAGCACCAGCACATCCTTACCCTCCTGCAGGTGGGGCTCCATGGCCTCTGTAAACTGAGCCACGTTGACGGCAGAGGTGGTAGCAGTCTTGCCCGCGCGCAGCAGGTCGTAAAACTCGTGAGGATCCATCTCCCGGTTGTCGGGATAGTTATAAACGATCTTGCCCTCCATGTCATAGCTCAGGGGCAACACCTGCACATCCAACTGCTCCACCAGTTCGGCGGTCAGGTCAGCACAGGAATCGGTCAAAATTACAAACTGACTCATGTAGTTCACTCCTTGTCCGTTTTATGTCTCTTATCCTCTTGAGGACTGCGTTCCCGGATAATATCCAGTACCCGGGCACAGGCCAGCTGATTGGCATAGCTGCGCAGGCCCAGACTCAGGGCCAGATTGGGCAGCTGCTCCTCCGGGATATCCGTGTCCAGATTGGCCGCCGCCTCGCTCAGGGCAGTGTCCAGCGCACGTCCAAAATAATTATAGATAGCTTCGGGCTCCTTGCCGTCGGGCACGGAGTCCAGCATGGCACGCATGTCCTTGACGCTGAGCACCTTTTTCATGGCGCACACCGCCGTCAGATAACCCAGATGCACCGGGCCATATCGCTTGCCGTCCGCCCGGGGCACAAGCCCGTCCTTGATGTAGTTGTTTACCATGGCAGAGGTAAGCTGCTCTTCCTCTTTAAAATTGATCAGCTGTCGGGGCATATAGGAAATGACCTGGTCCATATACAGGGCAATGTCGGGCAAGTCCTCCCATGCTACCGGGCGTTCCCGCTCCAGCTTTTCCTTGAGCTGTTTCAGTTCTTCCATGGCCACCGTCCTTTCTGTTTTTTATACACCTCAGCCATTATATTACAATATACAGTATTTTGTAAAGTGGTTTTAAAAATCATTTTGCAGTTTCCAAAGGGGAACGCTTACCTATTTGCGCATCCTGTGTTATAATGATATGACTATTAACGCAAAGGAGGTGCGCACATGCGAAAACTGGTGGTGGGTATGCTTGCCCACGTAGATGCGGGCAAGACTACATTGTCCGAGGCCATGCTCTACCGTGGCGGTGCCATCCAAAAGCTGGGCCGGGTGGATCACCGCAACGCCTTTCTGGACACGGATGACATCGAGCGCGAGCGGGGCATCACCATCTTTTCCAAGCAGGCGCTTTTGAATCTGCCCACCGTGGATCTGACCCTGCTGGACACACCGGGGCACGTGGACTTCTCCACCGAGATGGAGCGTACTCTGCAGGTGCTGGACTGTGCCGTGCTGGTCATCAGCGGCACCGACGGGGTGCAGGGCCACACCCGGACGCTGTGGAGCCTGCTGCGTCGCTATCGCGTGCCCACCTTCCTATTCATCAATAAAATGGATCTGCCCACTGACCGGGACGGTCTCATGAACGACCTGCGCCGTCAGCTGGACGAGGGCTGCGTAGACTTCGCCTCCCCCGACCGGGACGAACATGCCGCCATGTGCGATGAAGGTGCGCTGGAGCAATTTCTGGACACCGGCGCGCTGTCGGAAGCCACCCTGCGTGACCTGACCGGTCGGCGCAAGGTGTTTCCTTGCTTTTTTGGCTCCGCGCTCAAGCTGACCGGAGTGGACGAGCTGTTGGCCGCCCTTGAGACCTACGCTCCCCGACCGGAGCGGCCGGAGGAATTCGGCGCACGAGTTTTCAAGGTCTCCCGGGACAATCAGGGCGCACGACTGACATGGTTGAAGGTCACCGGCGGCACACTCAAGGCCAAAACGCTCCTGTCCGGCGGAACCAGCGAAGATAGCTGGCAGGAAAAGGCCGACCAGCTGCGCCTTTACTCCGGGGCAAAATTCTCCTCCACCGACATAGCCGAAGCAGGCAGCATCTGCGCTGTCACCGGCCTGACCCACACCCGTCCCGGCATGGGACTGGGCAGCGAGGCCGGGGATACCCTGCCCATTCTGGAGCCGGTGCTCACCTATCAGCTCATTCTCCCTCAGGGCTGCGATCCCCATGTGGCCATGGGCAAACTCAGTCAGTTAGAGGAAGAAGACCCGCAACTGCATATCGTCTGGAACCAGTTGCTGCGCCAGATCCATATCCAACTCATGGGGCAGGTACAGCTGGAAGTGCTGTCCAAGGTCATTGCCCAGCGTTTTGGCATGGAGGTTACCTTCGGTCCGGGCAGCATCGTCTATAAGGAGACCATTTCCGATACCGTGGAGGGCATCGGCCATTTCGAGCCCCTGCGCCACTATGCCGAGGTCCACCTGCTCCTTGAGCCGGGCCAGCCGGGCAGCGGTCTGCGCTTTGAGTCCGGCTGTTCCACCGATGCGCTGGACCTGAATTGGCAGCGCCTGGTCATGACCCATCTGGCAGAAAAAGAGCATCTGGGCGTGCTCACCGGCTCGCCCATCACCGACATAAAAATCACACTCATTGCCGGGCGGGCCCACCCCAAGCATACCGAGGGCGGCGACTTCCGCCAGTCCACCTATCGGGCTGTGCGCCACGGTCTGATGCAGGCCCAAAGCGTTCTGCTGGAGCCGTGGTACTCCTTCCGGCTGGAAGTGCCTGCCGACAATGTGGGCCGGGCCATGACGGATATTCAGACCATGGGCGGCAGCTTTGATGCCCCCGAACCACAAGGTGAATTGACCCTGCTTACCGGCTGCGCTCCGGTGGCCGGGCTGCGGGACTACTGGCAGGAGGTCACCGCCTATACCCGGGGCCTTGGACGGCTCTCCTGTCAGGTGCGGGGCTACCAGCCCTGCCACAATGCCGACGAGGTTATCGCCGCCATAGGCTATCAGCCCGAACGGGACACCAACAACACCGCCGACTCCGTGTTCTGCGACCACGGTGCTGGCTTTGTTGTCCCGTGGCATCAGGTGGCGGAGTATGCCCATGTGGAAAGCCCCTTGAAACAACAAAAAGAGGACGCTCCCGCTTCCACCGGCCCCGCCGGGGGCAGCATCCGGCAGTATACCGGCTCGCTGGAACAGGACAAGGAACTGCAAAAAATTTTTGAGCGCACCTACGGCAAGGTGGAGCCAAAGGCCTTCCAACCCGCCAAAAAGCCCGCCCGCACCAGTCTGGAAGACAAGGAATACACCTTCCGGCCGCAAAAAACCGGCCCGGAATATCTGCTGGTGGACGGCTATAATATCATCTTCGCGTGGGACGAGCTGAAGGATTTGGCCCGGCAGGATGTTGCCGCCGCCCGGTCTGCCCTGTGCGACCTTTTGGCCAACTACCGGGGTGCAAAGCAGTGTGAGGTCATTGTGGTCTTTGACGCCTACAAGGTCAAGGGAAATCCCGGCTCGGTGGAGAAATACAACGGCATCTACGTGGTCTATACCAAAGAAGCAGAGACGGCGGATGCATACATCGAAAAGACCACCTACGACCTGAGCAAGGATCACAAGGTGCGCGTAGCCACCTCCGACGCATTGGAACAGCTCATCATTCTGGGTCACGGCGCTTTGCGCCTGTCCGCCCGCGCCTTCCATCAGGAATTGGAGCAGACTCAGGGTGAGATCAGCCGCTTTCTGGCCGACCACAATCGTCAAAATGCACATTCCGCCCAACTCAAGGATACCGCGTGCATTAAAAAACAATAAAATCAACGCAAATATCCAAAAATTCAGAGCATACTGATTTACAAAACCGCGTGTTTTTGTTATACTGAAGTGTGGGGTTTCATTTCCCCGAATTTTTCAGCCGTCCAAAGGACGTGCTGTCAAGGAGTGGTTCCGTTATGAGCCGTATGATAGGTACTGTTTCCCGCGGTGTTCGCGCCCCCATCATCCGCGCCGGCGACGACCTGGCCAAGATCGTGACCGATTGCGTGCTGGAAGCTGCCGCCGATGACGGTTTTGCCGTCCGTGACCGGGATGTGGTCGCCATTACCGAGTCCATCGTGGCCCGCGTGCAGGGTAACTACGTTTCCGTGGACGATATTGCCGCCGATGTGAAAGCCAAGTTTGGCGGCCAGACCGTGGGTGTCATCTTCCCCATTCTGAGCCGCAACCGTTTCGCCATCTGCCTGCGTGGCATTGCCAAGGGCTGCAAGAAGGTGGTCCTGATACTGTCCTACCCCTCTGATGAAGTGGGCAACCATCTCATCTCTCTGGATGCTATGGACGAGGCCGGTGTCGACCCCTATAAGGATGTGCTGTCTCTGGCCGACTACCGCAGACTGTTCGGCTATGAAAAGCATCCCTTCACCGGTGTGGACTATGTAGCCTATTACGAAGAGCTGATCCGCAGCTGCGGTGCCGAGGTGGAGATCATCTTCGCCAACGATCCCCGCGCCGTGCTGAACTACACCAAGAATGTCCTGAACTGCGACATCCACACCCGCGCGCGCACCAAGCGTCTGCTGAAGGCCGCCGGCGCGGAAAAGGTGTTCGGTCTGGACGAGATCATGAACGCTCCCATCAACGGCAGCGGTTGGAACGAGAAGTACGGTTTGCTGGGCTCCAACAAGGCAACCGAGGATCAGGTCAAGCTGTTCCCCCGTGACTGTCAGGATCTGGTGGAGGACATTCAGAAGCGCCTGCTGGACAAGACCGGCAAGCATGTGGAGGTCATGGTCTACGGCGACGGTGCCTTCAAGGACCCCGTGGGCAAGATCTGGGAGCTGGCCGACCCCGTTGTCTCCCCCGCCTACACCGCCGGTCTGGAAGGCACTCCAAACGAGCTGAAGCTGAAGTATCTGGCCGACAACGACTTCGCTGCCCTGTCCGGCGAGGCTCTGAAGCAGGCCATCAAGGATAAGATCCAGGCCAAGGACGACGACCTGGTGGGCCAGATGGTTTCCGAGGGCACCACCCCCCGCCGCCTGACCGATCTGATCGGCTCTCTGTGCGATCTGACCTCCGGCTCCGGTGACAAGGGTACCCCCTTCGTCTATATCCAGGGCTATTTCGACAACTACACCACCGAATAATGCAACAGGAGGATGGCAAATGCCATCCTCCTGTTTTTCGTTCATTTCATATTTCTATTTCCCGATAATATAAGTAATACAATGTGTTCGCTTCGTAGTCAAAAATATATAGTTTATAGTCAGAGAACGGCTGTTCCTCATCCCATACGTCCACCCGATAGTAATCGCCCGGGGACAGGCTTTCCGCGTCATAGCGATACTCGCGGCACAACTGCTCAACATCCTCCTGTGTCACGTCTCTTACGGCATCCAGCTCTTGCTCATAGTCTTGCACAAAGGTGAGTATCTCGGGCATATTCTCCTGCGTGACCGGCTGAAAGTTGGGCTGATCGGCAAAGGACACGTTCCAATAGTAGTATTCATTGTATTCCATCTCTTCAGCACCATCATACCAATGCCCGCGATAATGTCCTTGTCTGGTGTACTGGGAAAAACGAATGGGCGGCTTTGGTATTTCCATCATCTCCGCATCCGTTTCAAGGAACAGCCCGGTAAAAAGCCACCATGCAAACAAACAGGCCACAGCTAAGACAGCTAATGGGATGCCGAAGCTGACCGCCACAATGACCACAATATCCTTGGTTGTTCCCCGCACGGCTATTCCCTCCCAATCTTTGATTTTATAGGTTCAGTATATTGTATTTTCACTCTTTTCACAAGGGGGAAGAATATAAAACCGCCCCCGGTTCCAGTCGGAACCGGGGGCGTTCAACTTATTCAGTTTCCCTTTGATTAGCCGCGGGGATTGGCGATGGCGGCCTGAGCGGCAGCCAGACGGGCGATGGGCACACGGAAGGGAGAGCAGGACACATAGTCCAGACCGGTCTTGTGGCAGAACTCCACGGAGGAGGGGTCGCCGCCGTGCTCGCCGCAGATACCCAGCTTCAGCTCGGGACGGGTAGCACGGCCCAGCTTGCAGGCCATGTCAACCAGCTTGCCCACGCCGTTCTGATCCAGACGGGCGAAGGGATCGCTCTCGTAGATCTTGTTGGCATAGTAAGCATCCAGGAACTTGCCGGCGTCGTCACGGGAGAAGCCGAAGGTCATCTGGGTCAGGTCGTTGGTGCCGAAGGAGAAGAAAGCAGCCTCCTTGGCGATCTCGTCAGCGGTCAGAGCCGCGCGGGGGATCTCGATCATGGTACCGACCTCGTACTTCAGTGTGACGCCAGCAGCTGCGATTTCAGCGTCAGCGGTCTTAACGACAACATCCTTAACGTACTTCAGTTCCTTCACGTCGCCAACCAGGGGGATCATGATCTCGGGAACATTGTTCCAGTCGGGATGACGCTTAGCCACAGCGATGGCAGCGCGGATGACAGCCTTGGTCTGCATAGCAGCGATCTCGGGATAGGTGACGCTCAGACGGCAGCCACGGTGACCCATCATGGGGTTGAACTCGTGCAGGGAAGCGATGATGTCCTTGATCTGCTGGACAGTCTTGCCCTGAGTAGCGGCCAGAGCGGCGATGTCTTCCTCAGTGGTGGGCACGAACTCATGCAGCGGGGGATCCAGGAAGCGGATGCA